>NZ_SKOG01000003.1 GCF_007120195.1 Aquisalimonas sp. | reverse complement strand
TCGTCACCGGGACCGCAATTCCTGTTGGTGTTTCGAAGGGGCGACGTGCCATCGCTCGACGCAAGCGCTCCGAGACCTCGAGCGCCTGTTGGGCGTCACATTCCGGTAACAGCACGGCGAACTCCTCGCCGCCAACCCGCGCAAGCACGTCCGTGGGTCGGAGTTCCCCCTCCAGGCGGATCACCGTCTCTTGCAGAACCAAGTCACCGACGGCATGGCCATGCTCATCGTTGATCGGCTTGAACCGGTCCAGGTCGAGGAGCAAAAGCCCCATCGGCGTGTTGCCCTTGGCTGCCCGCTCCAGCTCACGCGTGCTCCGCCGCTGGAAATAGCGCCGATTCGAGGTCCCTGTCAGCGGATCGGTATGTGCGAGTGCCTTGAGCTGCCTGTTGGCCGCCTCCAGCTCCTGTGTCCGTGCGGCAATGCCTGACTGGAGGTTCGCCTCCGTTGCTTCTTTCTCTCGCCACAGAAAGGCGACCGCGTAGGTCGTGAGATTTAACACCAGCACCCTGGACAGTTCGGCAAGGAAGTAGTCATACACCTGCCACAGGTTTTCGAGATCAATCGCAGTTGCTGCCTGCCACAGCAGCACGGCCGACGTCAGTGAGACCGCCAGTGCCGTCCACTTGGCGGGTACGCGAATGGCAATCACGATATGGATTGCGACCAGCAGGTACGTGGCCTGGAACGCTGCTGGAACAGCGGACACCACCGCGCCAAGCAGGGCCATGTAAACGAGGAGTTCGAGCGCCTGGCGGCGTTCTATCGCCAGGCGGTAGTTACGCAGCCACATGAGCATCGGTGGTGCGAGGACCACCATGCCGATGACATCGGCGATGATCATACCGTGCCAGGTCAGCATCAAAAACTGCCAGTGCATAGCCGGCGCGATATCGTCGAGCGCACCGCCCAAAAGGCTGGCAAGGAGATGGGGGATGGTCCCCACCGCCGCACCGAGAGGCAGGGCAACCAGTGTGGCCTTGATAAAGGGTTTGGCTTGGTCCAGGTAGACGTCGCCCGCCAGCCGTCGGATGCCCCATGCGACCAATACTGCTTCCAGCGCAGCGGCGACGCCGATCAGCAGCCCGGAGCCAAGAATGATCGTTAGCGACTCGTGGTTTTCTGCAATCCCGACCCAGGCGGCAGCGGCGGATACCACCAAGATCAGGGGCCACATGCGCAAACCGTATCGTAGTAGCACAACAAGGCCGATGCCCGAGGCCGGCCAGATGGGACTGACCGCACCGCGAAGGCCCGCCGTGTCACTTCCCCACCGGGCAGCCAAGTAGCAAAGGAGTAGCAGTCCGATCAGCGTCCAGGTATCGGCCGAGATCGTCGAGCGGCCCCATTGTCGAGCCTTCGACAGCAAGGAAGAACTCCACGAGTGAGACATATCACGGAAAACGCCAGGCCTGCGGCTTGGTCCCGGTCGCGCAGGCCCGACTTCGTTGGAATCGAGTGAAAGGATAAGTGAACCTTATCACCTGAACGCAGGGGTTGTCGCTATAGGGATGGGCAGACGCGTGCCCGCTGCGCTGTCCTGGAGTTGTGGACATGCAGGACTCCTTGCAATCCCATCACGGTCTTCCATCCTTTCTCACAATACGCCCGGCGAGACCCACGCGACGCAATTGCCCGTGTCCGCGGGAGACCAGCAATGAACCGGCTGGCGCCGTTTAGTGCGGGACGGGGCATTGGGTGGACACGGTAAGCGTTCGCGATTGGCGCGCTTTACCACAACGGTAAACCGGAGGAGGTAGGAGATGGTGTCCGATACCCGTCAACGGAACATTCCAGACACTATGGCAGCGGTGCTGCTGACTGGCCATGGTGGCATCGACAAGCTGGCGTACCGTCAGGATGTGCCCACGCCTAAGCCCGCCAGGGGTGAGGTGCTGGTGGAAGTCACGGCCACGGCAAAGAACAACACCGACCGCAAGGCGCGAGAAGGCCTTTACCCGACAAAAGACAAAGGGGAGACGACCTCATTCCAGATCGGCGGCACGCCGACCTTGTCGTTCCCGCGCATCCAGGGCGCCGATGTGGCGGGGCGCGTAGCAGCCGTGGGCGCCGGTGTCGATCCGGAGCGCATCGGGCAGCGTGGGCTGCTGGATTTCAATCTTTACCCCGATAGCCGGCGGGACATCAATCTGGCGCCGGATTACTACGGGCACGGCGCCGACGGCGGCTTCGCCGAGTACATGGCCGTGCCATCGGAGCAGTTCCATGCGATAGAGAATCCCGGGCTTGCCGATGCGGAGCTCGCCGCGCTGGGTATGTGCTCCTACCAGACCGCCGTGCACATGCTCAACGCCGCGGGCGTGACAGCCGGTGAGCGCGTGCTGGTCACCGGCGCCAGCGGTGGCGTCGGCACGGCGCTGATACAGCTGTGCCGCATCATGGGGGCGATCCCTTATGCCCTGAGCCAGCAGGACAAGGCCGCGGCGCTGCTCGAACTCGGCGCGGAAGCCGTGCTGGATCGCTCGACGATGCAGAATTTCAGCGACAACGTGCGCGGGCTGACCCAGAATCAACCGATCGATGCAGTCATGGATCTGGTTGGTGGTGAGATGACCGATCGCTTCATCGATACCATGATTTTTGACATGAAGCGCCGTACTAGCTATCCGCGGCTCAGTATCGCCGGCGCGAGCGCAGGTAACGTCAGCGAAATCATGTGGACACGCATTTACCTGTATCAGGTCCAGATCTTCGGCGTCTCCCACGGCACGCGGGAGGAGGCCGAGCAGCTTGTGGCGTGGATCCGATCCGGCCAGTTGAGGCCGGTGCTGCATGCGGCGTTCAAGCTGTCTGATCTGCACAAGGCCGAGGAAT
>NZ_SKOG01000146.1 GCF_007120195.1 Aquisalimonas sp. | reverse complement strand
GTGAGTGGCTGCGGCGGTTTGTCGAGCGCCGGCTTTATGCTGTAAACCGCGGTCCTTCGCCTGAGAAGGTGCCGCAGCAAGGCGGTGGCTATCGAGCGCCGGAGAAGGCGACAGCGTTCTCTCGGCTGCTGCGTTGGTGTTATCACCGCGTGGATCGTGGCCGATTGGCTGAGTTGTGGCCGCTGCGCGAAGTGTACGTCCCGTTGACCTGGGTGTTGCCCAAGTCCCTGGTGTTGCCGGTGACGACGCGTCGCATTGGCGACCGGGACTATCCCGTGCCGTGCCAGGTCGAGGCCTACTTGGCCTACCGCTATGGTGACTGGCGGCAGCCGGTCGATTGCTGGTCTTACTGGAGCGATGATGGAGCAATACGGCATCGGCGGCCTTTCGAAGTGCGGGATGAACTCTTGCAAGGGTCCTGAATTGATTGACCTCCAAGCCTTGAAGGCATCGATCTATCCGGAGCAAAAGCGCCAGGATGACCAAACGGTACATCCGTTTATCTACCTGGTGTTTCGCCCGATCTCTTGGAAACCCACCCTCGTCCTCCACCGTTGGGGCGTCACGCCCATGGCGTGCACTTTCTGGAGCGGGGTGATACTTATACTCGGCCTCCTCGCGCTTGGCTCAGCTTGGCCGAGCCCCTGGTGGGCGTGGGTCCTTGGTGGTGTGCTGATCAATGTCTATCTGTTCCTTGACGTCATCGACGGCAACCTGGCCCGGCTGTCTGGGCGATCGACCAAGGCGGGAGAATTCGCGGATTGCAGCCTGAATGCGGTCTCGGGCGCCTTGCTGCCGATCGCAATCGGCACCGGGTTGTACTTCAGCGGTGGGGACGTGGCCTCCCAGACATGGGGTGTACCTCCCATGTGGCTGCTCGTGGCCGGGTTCTCGATTGCGTGCCTGCGGCTGACCCGGCGTGTGCTGACGGACCATGCCTCCCAACTCGTCGGTAATGCTGGCGACCGGGCCAATGTGCTGGGTGAGCAGCGGCGCGGGCCGAAATACTGGGCAGCGGCGGTTAACAGCGCGGCCTTTCCTTCTGTCCTCCCGATAGCAATCCTCGCCGTACCAAGCCTGTGGCTTGCGTTCTACCTGGTGTTTAACGCCGCCGTGGTGGGCTACAGCGTGGTGTGGGCCTATCGGCGTGTGAGTGCGGTCGACGGTTAGGCCCGTGTTACGATCACAGTCCTCATTGTGAGATCCGTGAAACGCTGGAGAGCGCCCCAGGGCAGGCGTGGTGCGGGCGCCTTATTCGAGAGGCCAAAGCGTAATAGCGTTTCGTTGTGAGGGCGGATTGAGCCGCGATGGGCATGTGGTCTGGCTATGGATCAAATAGCGGAGAAGCTGTCTTACAGAGCCGATGGTGTTGCGTGGAGTCACCATCATAATGTTGACGTTTGCTAATCGGAGTAATCATGCGACTGGTATTAAACCTGATCGTCGGCTTGGTCATCCTCGCGCTGGTGGCGCTAGGGGTGGGCATTCTCTTCGCCGACACCTTGCTGCGCATGGCCGTGGAGCGCGGCGGGAGCCATGCGACCGGTACCGAGGTGACGCTGGAGGAGGCCTCCATCGGGCTGTTCGAGGGGCAGGCGTCGCTGTCGGCGTTGACGGTCGGCAACCCGGAGGGCTTCGACGCCGACGATTTCCTCGACCTCGACGACACGGACGTGGATATCGACCTCCGCTCGCTGATTGGCGACGAGGTGCGCATCTCGCATATCGAGCTTGACGGCCTGGCGCTTAACCTGGAGCAGCGCGGCGCCAACAACAACGTGCAGGCCATCGTCGAGAACATTCAGCGATTGCAGCCCGACGAGGACCCGGACGTCGTCGATGATGAAGCGCCTGTTGAGGATGGCCAGGCGGTGCTGATCGAGCGCTTGACTCTGTCTAACGTGCAGGTGAATGCCGATGCCGAGATTGCTGGCGAGCGCGTGGGCGTCAACCTGCAACTGGACGACATCGAAGTGACCGATATCAGCACCGAGGCGGAGACGGGCGAGCTGATCGCGCAGTTGTCAGGCGTGGTCATCGAGGCCGTTCTCAAGGCCGTCGTCGAGCAGGCTGACGGTGCCCTGCCGTCGCAGATCACCGAGCAGCTCACGGATGCGGTTGGCCGTCTGACAGCGGCCGGCGCCGCGAGCTTCGATTACGCTGGCGAGGGTGTCGCTAGGGTGATTGACGTCACCGGCGACGGCGCCGAAGCCTTGCTGGAGCGGATTGCCGATAGGGCCCCCGAGCTGATCGAGGAAGGCTCCGATCGGCTTCGGGAGACGATCGATGACCTCGGTGAAGACGTCGGGGGCGCGCTGGAGGATGCCGTCGAAGGCTTGCGGGATAGGTTCTGACGCGCATCGCGGGTGGCGGCGAAGGCCGTGCTCGCGTGAGCCCCTGTGTGTTGGGTAACGCCCCGTCCCTGAGTGGGTGGCCGGGGCGTTTTTTTTTGGGCTACCGGCTGCTGGGTAACAGGAAATGACGGCTTCGGTGAATCCGCGACTCTCCCCGACGCCGGTGTCATGGCGCCTGGGGAGATCGCGTTCGCAAAATGGAAGCCCGTTGCTACCGTGACAGCGGGGGGACGTTACCAACGCCGTCCGAAACGACCATGGCCGTGAAAACCGGCGCGATGACCACGTAAATGGCGCCCGGAGTGGAAGCCATGGCGGTGGCGCAGGTGGGTGGAGCGGTTCGCCCGTTCACGCTGTCGGCTCTGACGGGCGGTTTCCCAGAGGTGATGGTCGAACGCGCGTATAACGGGGAACGGGTATTCGAAATCGCCTATGAGGCCGCTCTCAACGCCCTCCACCGTACCCGTTACGGTAATGGGACGTCCTCTGGTGTAGATATCCGGCTCTAGGAATGAGTCGACACGCGCGATGAACCGCCCGAACGTCTCGTCGCCGTCTGTCTCGGGTCTTCCACGGCGCTCCAGGGGCCGTGTGACGATTTCCACTCGGGTGTAGGTCGGTCCGTGCTCGATACCGGCGATCTGGCCACCCCAGCGCGCTTTTTCTCCGCGCGCGCGATCCGCATCATCGCGGACGTCCTCGAAGGTGACCTCCTGGGGCGGTGCCTCACGGATAGTGTCCGGAATGGATCCGGTTCCGGCGCAGCCTGTCAGGAATAGCGCGCCGAGCACAATTGTGAACATGTTCCTCATGGTCCACCTCCGTCCCGTTCTCGTTCGGGCCGTGTCGATCGATTTTGGCATCCTCGGGGCTGGGGTACCCTCCGCCATTGTCAACAGTCTGAGCGGCGTGAAGGACGTCTTCCATTAGTAGAAACCCGGCTTTCTTGTGCCGTGGTTGATGCCACCGCATCGGTGCCAGGACCTTGGGCGTGAGGGATGAGGGTTGAACATTGTGCGCCTGCGGCGCGGTTGAATTGACGGTGGATTACGCTGCGCTAATCCACCCTACGCCTTTCGATCAATGTCAACGGTTGGTTTGTGGCGTAGGGTGCATTAGCCGCAGGCGTAATGCACCGTCGGAACGATTGCGCCGCAGGCGCACCATACCTTGCTGGTGGACCGTTTCAACCCGGCGACCTCGTACGAGGAGCTATGCTGAGAAGAGGCGCCGCGGCGCTGCCAGGTGGGGCGCAGTTGAGATTCCATCGATGACCGGCGATCGCGATGATCAGCAAGGCTTACGAGCCGTAATCGAGCGGGAAGAGGAAAGGCTGGCGGAACTGGACGAGGCACGCCGGCGCTTGTCTCAGCACCTTGCAGACCTGAGGGCGCAGCTCGATCACTCTGTTGGTGTGACCGCCATGGAACATGCCGGCGGCACGACCCAGGGCGAGCCTTTGGCCCCCGAGACACCGCAGGCCAAACTGGCGCTCTTCGGCGATCGGTTCCGCGGTCGTAAAGATGTTTTCCCGGTGAGATTTTTCAGCAAGAGGACGGGAAAACCGGGCTATGCCCCCGCATGTTCTAACAAGTTCGTGCCGGGTGTCTGCGGTTTGCCGGAGGTCAAATGCGCTGAGTGCCCAAACCAGGCGTTTGTTCCCGTTGATGATCGCGCACTGCTCGGCCACCTCCAGGGGCGCCACGTGATGGGCGTCTACCCGCTGCTCGAAGACGAGACCTGCTGGTTGCTGGCCGTGGACTTCGATAAGTCGTCCTGGCAGGAGGATGTCGCCGCTTTCAGGGAGGGGTGTGCCGCGGTCGGAACGCCTTGCGCGGTGGAGCGCTCGCAGTCGGGTGACGGGGCCCATGCGTGGTTCTTCTTTGAGCGCGCCGTCCCCGCTGTGCTGGCAAGGCAGATGGGCTGCTATCTCCTGATGGAAACGACACCCCGGAGGCCGCGTTCGGGTCTGCAATCCTACGATCGCCTGTTTCCCAACCAGGAGGTGTTGCCGCCGGGCGGTTTTGGCAATCTGATCGCATTGCCGCTCCAGTACCATGCGCGGCAATGGGGAAATACGCTGTTTGTCGATGAGCATTTCGAACCTTACGTGGCCCAGTGGCGTTATCTGGCGGCCTTGCCCCGTGTCACGGAGCAGCAAGCCAAGGAAATGGCGAGGGAGGCAACGCTGCGGCGGCGTGTCCCGGGTGTTCGCCCGGGAAGTGGAAGGGATGTAGAAGAAGCGCCGTGGCGCGATCCACCCGCCGGTGAAGTGCCGGCGGGGACCGTTACAGGCAAACGGCCTGAAAGCATCCACGCTGTGTTGGCGCAGAAGCTGTTCATCGACACGAGCGGCGTCTCCTCGGCGTTGGTCGGCCGCATCAGAAACCTCGCCGCATTTCAGAACCCGGAATTCTACAAGAGGGAACGGATGCGCCTGGCGACTGCGCGTACGCCGCGAGTCATTGCGCGGGATGAAGACTACGGCCGCCATCTGGCCATCCCGAGAGGATGCCTGGCAAAGCTCCAGGCCTTGCTTGACCAGCACTGGATCAAGCTCGATCTGATGGACGAGCGTGACAGCGGCGAACCCGTGGATTTTTCCTTTGCCGGAGAGCTGACCGCGTTGCAGACGGATGCGGCGAACACCCTCATGCGCGAGGATAACGGGGTGCTGGTGGCACCGCCGGGGTTTGGCAAGACTGTGCTTGGTGCCTACCTGGTCGCGAGGCGGCAACGCAATGCGCTGGTGCTGGTGCACCGGCGGCCCCTGATGGATCAGTGGACTGCCCAGCTCGCCCTGTTTCTGGGGCTTCGGGAAGCGGAGATTGGCCGTATCGGTGCTGGAATAAACCGGCCGAATGGCCGTGTTGATGTGGCCACGATTCAGAGCCTGGTTCGCCTGGGCCGGGTCTCGGATCTCGTTGCCGGCTATGGTCACGTCATTGTCGACGAGTGCCACCATATTCCGGCGTTCTCCTTCGAGCGCGTCATCGCCGAGTGCCGAACGCGGTATATCACGGGACTCACGGCAACACCGCGACGTCGCGATGGGCTCCACCCCATCCTGGAGATGCAGCTCGGTCCATGCCGGTTTACCGTTGACGCGCGGGCCGAGTCATCCCATCGGCCGTTTCGGCATCGCCTGGTCGCCCGCGAGACCGCCTTTCGTCTTCCGCATGGCGAACAGACTGGAGCCATTCAGAGCGTGTATGCGTCACTGGCTGCGGATGAACAGCGCAATGCACTGATCCTCAATGATGTGATCGCCGCGATTGAGGAAGGTCGGAGCCCGCTGGTGCTAACGGAGCGTAAGGAGCATCTTGCCTTCCTCGCAGACCGACTCTCTGGCTTCGTGCGCCACCTTGTGGTTTTGCAAGGCGGGGTGGGCGTGAGAAAGCGTCGGGCGTTGGAAGAGCAGATTGCGGCGATCCCGGCTGAAGAGGAGCGCCTTGTTCTGGCGACAGGCAAATACATCGGCGAAGGATTCGATGATCCTCGACTCGATACGCTCTTCCTTGCCCTCCCCGTGGCCTGGAAGGGCACCGTGACCCAGTATGCGGGGCGGTTGCACCGCCGCCACGGCGGCAAGCGCGAGGTGCGTATCTATGACTACGTGGACCGCCAGGTCGGTATGCTTGCCCGCATGTTCGACAAGCGGCTGCGGGCCTATCGGGCCATGGGCTATACCCTGGGAGGCGAAGGCGCTGACTCTGGCGAGGCCTTAGCGCAACAGCTTCCACTGGCGAGCGACGATGATGACGGGTGGTCTAGCCCGTCGAGGTGACATTGGGCGGCTGCCTGGCGGCGATCTGCATCGGGCCGCATTTTGTTTGACGGTGGATTACGCTGCGCTAATCCACCCTACTTCCTTCGATGGATGTCGCGGGTTGGTTTGTGGCGTAGGGGGCATTAGCCGTAGGCGTAATGCACCGTCGGACCGATTGCGCCGCAGGCGCACAATATCTCACCCCGGGCCGAGGCCCTGCAGGTATTCGGCGAATAGTGCCGGGTGGGCGGCCTTGAGCGCGCGGCGCTGTTCGATCTCATCCGGGCCCCGGGGGTTGCGGGTGGCCGCGGCAACAAGGGCGTTGACAACGGCGGCGGTGGTAGCCGCTTCGGTGTCTGCCGGTGCCACGTCCGGGAGTGGCTGCCGGCGTCGCAGCGCAAACCAGGCGGGAAAGTCGGGTGTTGCCAGGGGCTCGTCGCGTTCGTTGAACAGCCGGTAGTCCCTTGCCAGGGTCAGGCTGTTACGCAGCGCGCCGGGGGCGTATTCGGCGTGCTCCCAGCACAGCCGGCAGCAGCACTCGAATGCCAATCGGGCGTCGCCAAGGCACTCGGCGGCGTGCCACAGCCTTTTAATGAGCATCGGGTGATGCCACCAGCCCTGCTCGCCCTCGATCGCGGCGCGTACGTCCTGCCAGTAGCCAAGTCGCGCGGCGGTGTAGCTTCGGTGCAGGCGTGGCGTGGTGGGGTCGAAGGGGTGGCGCTCCAGCATCCGACTCATGGTTTGCCAGTGCCGGGCGAGATAATCCCTGGCGTCCGCGCCGAGGCGTTCACTCGCCGCGGGCTCCAGGGCATCGACGACAAACGCCAGGTACTGCGCCGCCGACCCCGGGGGGGCCTCCGGTAAGCGCAGGCCGTTGACCAGCGATTCGAAGGCCCCGAGGTGCGGGTGGTCGGGTTGTTGGTCTGTGAGCAGCGCGAGTGCCACCTGCGCCTCGTCTGGTTCACCCGCGACGAGCGCCTCGCGCAGGCGGTTTTCCAGCACCGTGGCCCGGGTATCCAGGAACAGGTCCATCTGGAGACGCTCGGCGGCCGGGCGGTAAGCCGTGGCCAAGAGCCGCCCGAGGTCGTCGTCTTCTGCGAGTCGAAGCGGTTCCAACCCCTCCGCGGCGCCCCAGGGGTGGTAACTCAGAGTGTGGGCGTCGAGACGCAGGCGTTGACAATGCGCGGCGGCGCGATTGAGCGCCTGCCGGATGCGCCGGGGGCTTCCCTGCAGTGCCTGCTCCAGGCTGGGCACCGTGTTCTGACGCCACGCCTCGTAGTCGCTGTAGGCCAGTCGTCCCAGCCGGAGCAACAGCTCGGTCGGGGCGTACTCGCCCTGTTCCATGAGGATCTCATCGACCAATGCGACAATGCCCTGCTCGTCCATGTCCGTGCCCCTTGTACCCTCGGCGTATCCCCAATCGCTTGCTCGTCAGCCCCCGGAAGAGGGCAGTTCCCCGCCTTCCACCAGCGCCCGGAGATCCAATGCGGAGAACATCCCCAGCCCCGCCACCGCCTCCTGTGTGTCGCTTGCCCCTCGATGGTAGATCCCCTCGGCGAGGGTTGCCTTGTGGGCCTGGAGTTGCTGGATGCGCTCCTCGACGGTGTCCTTGCAAATCAGGCGGTAGACGAACACGGGTTTGTCCTGACCGATGCGGTGTGCGCGATCCGTTGCCTGCGCCTCGACCGCCGGGTTCCACCACGGATCGTAGTGGATGACGGTGTCCGCGGCGGTGAGGGTGAGCCCCGTGCCGCCGGCCTTGAGTGAGATGAGCATGAGCGGCACCGCGCCCGCCTGAAATCGGTCGACCACCGCAGCGCGATCCCGGGTGCGCCCGGTGAGTTTCACCCAGTCGAGCCCAAGTCGGACCAGGCGCGCTTCGATGAGGCGCAGCATGCTGGTGAACTGCGAGAACACCAGCACCCGGCGGCCGTCCTCGATCAGTGCCGGCAGGAGATCGCACAGCGCCTGGAGCTTGGCCGAAGGAACTCGCCCGCTGGCGGTCCGTGCCCCGGCGATGTCCGCATCCGCGCGGACCAGGCGCGGGTCGCAGCAGACCTGGCGCAGCTTGAGCAGCGCGTCGAGGAGTTCGATGCGCGAGCGCTCCAGTCCCTTCGTCGCCATTACGCGTTCGAGTTCCCGGTGTACGGACAGGCGGATCCCCTCGTAGAGATCGCGCTGGGCCTCGCCCATCTCGACCAGGTGCTGGATCTCGGTTTTGGCGGGCAGCTCCGGGGCCACGGCGGCCTTGGTCCGGCGCAGCAAGAAGGGACGCACGCGCCGCGCGAGCTGCTCTCGCCGGGTCTCGTCCCCGAACTCTTCGATGGGGCGGCGATAGCGGCGCCGGAAAGCGGCATCATCGCCCAGGAAGCCGGGCATCAGGAAGTGGAACAGGCTCCACAGTTCGCCCAGGTGGTTTTCCAGCGGTGTACCTGTGAGGCATAAGCGCTGTTGCGCGCGCAGGCGGCGCGCGGCGCGCGCCGTGTTGGAGCGGGGGTTCTTGATGTGTTGCGCTTCGTCGAGGATCGCCACATGCCAGGTCTTGTCGGCGAGTGTCGCGATATCGCTGCGCAGCACGCCATAGCTCGTCACCACGAGCTCGGCTGTGTCGAGCGCATCCAGGCGGCGCTGCGCCCCGTGCAGCAGCTGCACCTGCAGCCCCGGCGCAAAGCGCTGCGCCTCGCGCATCCAGGTAAACAACAGGCTCGTGGGTGCGACCACCAGGCATGGCCGCTCAAGCCGGCCGGCCTCCTTCTCGGCAAGCACATGGGCCAGAGTCTGCACGGTCTTGCCCAGGCCCATGTCATCGGCGAGTACGCCGCCAAAGCCCTCGGAGTGCAGCAGTTGCAGCCAGCAAAGGCCAGTGTGCTGGTACGCTCGCAGCTGCGCACGCAAGGACGCCGGCGCGGGCACTGTCTCCAGGCCTTCACGCAGACGCTCCCCAAGGCGCTTCAGGCCCTCGGGGCCGTTCCACGGCCAACCCGTCTCGGCGAGTTCCAGCAGGCGGTGGGCGTCCATGGCGCTCACCGGGAGCCGCCCGCGGCGGTCCAGCGCCGGCTCCCGGTCAAAGAGCTCGATCAGCGCGGTCAGCAGCGGTTGCAAGCGCGTGCCCGGCATCGCCAACAGCCGACCGTCCGGCAGCGGGACTGGCACATGCCCCCGGCTCCAGCGCTCCTCGTCACGCAGCGCCTCGTGTGCCTCGGCCGGTAATTCCCGCAGCGCGGAGACGAGCAGGGGCAGCAGCTCGATACGCTCGCCATCCACCGTTACCCCAAGACCCAGCCCGAACCAGCCGTCACCGGCGTCGGGGGTGACTTCGGCATCCCAGCCCTCGGCGATTACCGGCTTGTAGGGGAAGTCCGCGCTCGTCTCCACGCGCCACCCCGCCGCGACCAGTTCGGGTACCACGGCGAAGACAAATGCGACCCACTCGTCGGCGGTGCGGCCCGCGGAATACAGGCGCGGGGCCTCCGGGCTCGCCGCGGTGGCATCATCGTCACCGGTGAGCGGTAGCTCGCCGGCCGCAGGCAGGCGGTGACAGCCGTCCAGACGCTGGGCGTAGTCCGCCTCGCCCAGGGTGTCGCGCCGCACGCGCAGCCGCTCGCCGGCGACCAGACGGTCGATCAGGGTGTGCGGAGCATCGGCGCCGATGCGCACCCGCTGACCTTCTTCCCCATAGTCGAAGGCGAGCTCCGCGACCAGAAGGGAGCCGGAATCCACGCGGTGGCCAGGCAACTCCGGGGCCAGGGCGCTGCGGCATACAAGACGGAGCACGGGCACCGGTGGAGTGGAGCACATCCGCGTTCTGAGCCTGTGGGGTGGAGGAATATCCTCACGGGGCGTGGCTGCAGCCAGGGCGGCCACGGCCTGTTCCGCCTCCTCGGGCTCCATCCAGGCGCCGGTGTTCAGTGCACGCGCGACGGGCGCCGATGGATCGGCGTCCACCGGGCCGACCACTGCGCCGTCGCGATACCAGGGTGCGGCGGATGGCAAAACGTCATCGCTCGGCGGCTCGGTGCGCAGCTCCAGGCGTTGCCGGGCGTCATCGCGGAGTCGCCAGTGCAGCTCGCCCGGCCGCGCCGGGCCACATCGCAGAGGCGTCTGATCCGCGTGCTCCCAGTAGCAGCAACCGCTGGGTAGCAGCGTCTCCAGCGTGGCCGCTACCGCCGGGGGAGGTATCAGATAGCACGACGCCGCGCCTGTGAGCCAGGGCGAGCCGCCACCGTCGAAGGGGCAACCGACCTTGTCGAGCCAGTGGAGGCGGTCGAGATCCTGATCGCTGATAAACCGGGGCGGCAGCCGCCAGTGCTGTTCGCGCATCCGGAACGGCCGCGGGCGGTCATAGCCACCATCGGAGCGCAGCTTACTTCGGGTTCCCACGTGCAGTGCAATCATCAGCGACGGGTCGCTCGCCATCGCGTGCACCAGGTAGAGCAGGCGCGGGGAGGCGCTACCTTCGCCGTGAGCCGATGGGGATGCCATCACTCTCGCGCCCGCGGTTGACGATGGACCAGCGCGCCCGCGCGTCGATGCGGGCCCAGGGGATACGGGCGCATGTACCCAGCGCAGGAGGGCGGCGACGGCGTGCTCGCAGTTGAGTTCGGCGGGACAGTCGCAGTCGCCTTCGGGCTGATTGGCGCCGGCGGGCCACTCGAGGAACACCCGGTAGGCACGCGTGCGGGTTGCCTGGACCTGTGCCCGGGCGCGACCCTCGCCCAGGTGCTCGAAACCCGTCACGCGGCCCTCGCGAAAGTGGGCTTCGCCGCGCTGCCACGTCGCCTGATCAAACGTCTTACGGATCTTCTGCAGGTCCATCAACACCCTGCTCCCGGCTTGCGCCGCTGCTGCGCCCCGCGGAGCTCGCACCCTAATCTCCCGTGGAGACGTCATGCAGGACAGCGCGCACAGCGGCTCGCACCCAATTGTACCCAATGCGTTCCTGCTCCAGTCGCACGCGCTCGCCCGGCCGGTGGGACTGCAGCGCCTGAAATACGGCCTGCTCTGCTGGCGTTAACAACGAGAGATCCCCCAGGAACGATTCGCCCGCGGCCTCCGTTCCCCACAGCGGCTCGTGGGCCTCGAGTGTGGCGTGGTCCATGAGCAGCGAACGGGCATGGGGCAGGTGGTGGCGGACGCGGTTGAGAATCGCGAAGCCGTGGCTGTCAATGTCGCCCCAGTAATACACCCGCGTGTGCTGGAGCCACTCGACCGCCGCAAGGCGCTCGAGGCCGTAGCCCAAACCGAAGATAACAAGACTGTCCGGGCAGTCGGGAAAGGCTAAACCGTTGACCTCGTTTTCGGTGATGAACACGCGCTGCACCGGTGGCGACCAGGCGGCAAACTCCTCGGGTGGTACCGAGATGTCGCTCAGCCCGTGCAGGTACAGTCCCGGGTCCAGGAGGCGAGCGCGGATGAGCGGTGGCTTCGGACGCAGCCCATAGCGCCTGTCGAAGCCGTGGACGCCGCTGGCACTGGTGTCGATGGTGTGTTCGGGCAGGACGCCCTCGAGCAGTTCCGCGAAAAGTTTGCGCCGGTAGCCGATGAACTTGGTATCAACACCAGGGATGTCCAGTTGCCGAAGGTAGATCCCCGGGCGGGGATTGGCGACGAAGTACTCCAGCACAGCGAGCACCCGCGGCCAGTCATCGGCGTGTCCCAGCAGCGTCAGCGGGCGGCGGGCCAGCCAGTCTTGTAACGCCGGGTAGCGGGCGAGGGTCTCGTCAGCGAGCGCGCAAAAGCGCTGGGCGTCGCGCCGGCGCCCAATGAGCCGCAGGCCATCGTCCGCGGTGGGGATGGTGACGCCCGCGGGCAAATCGTTGGCCCCGTGGACGCGGTGATTGGTGCGGCGCCACTCGATCACGTAGCCGAAGCCGCGCTCGTCCCGGCTGCCGGCTTGCAGCTGTCGAACCCAGTCGCGAACCTCGCTGAAGCGCTCCGCAACGGCGCGCGAGTCGGGCCGGCGCAGCCGCAGCGGCCGGGGAAATAGCGTCTCGCCGGTTATATGCGCTGAGAGCCAGCTGCCCTTGTCCCATAGCCGCTGGAGCTGCTTGCGCAAATCCTCGGGGGTGGTCCAGTCCAATCAGGGGCTCCTCGGTCCTGGGTCTGTGGCGGGTGTCACCCCGGCGCCGCCGCCCATTGCTGCCGTGTCGCCTTCTCCGCGCGGTACTCCTCGATGGTCAGGTTGCGTAGCAGCGATTCGCTGCCTTCGGAGCTGTGCACAAAGCCGACACTGGCGACGAACGGCTCGATGATGTGGATCTTCTGCAATGGGGTGACGATGAGCAGTTGCAGCTTGAGCCGCTGAAAGAGCTCCAGGCCGTAGCGTGCGGAGTCGTCGGAGCCGCGGCCGAAGGCCTCGTCGATGACCACGAAGCGAAACGACCGTGAGCGCGTCTCGCCCCATTCCAGACCGAACTGGTAGGCTAAGCTTGCGGCGAGCACGGTGTAGGCGAGCTTTTCCTTCTGGCCGCCGGATTTGCCGCCGGAGTCCGCGTAGTGCTCGTACTCGGTGTTGTCTTCGCGCCAGCGCTCCGACGCCGAGAAGGCGAACCAGTTGCGCACGTCGGTGACTTTGCGCGTCCAGCGCTGGTCGGCGTCGGTGGTGCCCTCGCGCCCGCGGAAGCGCTCGATGATGGCCTTGACCTGCAGAAACTTGGCCTCGGAGTACTGCGCGTCCTCGGAGCCGGTGATTGCACCTTCCGTGCAGGCGCGCAGCTCCTGCTGAAAGTCGCGAATCTCCGGGTCCTGGGTGGACTCGGCGAGTAGCTTGATGTAGCGGCCGCGGTTGTACTCGATCTCGTGCAGCGAGCGGTTGATGGTGTCGATGCGCTCGCGGATGGCCTGGCGCTGGCGATGGAGCTCGCTCTGAAAGGCGGCGACCTCGCGGATGGTGTTCTCGTTGAGCAGTTCCTTGAACCGCTCTTCGAAGCGGGGCAGGTCGTCGCTGCGCAGCTGCTCGAGCATGGTGCGGTAGTCGCCAGCGGCGTCGATGCTGACATCGACTTCCTGGGTCTCCAGGGGCCAGGCGGTGTGAAACGCCTCCATGCGCTTGATGATGCGATCACGCACGGTCTTCAGGTGAGATTCCTGGTTGTCGATGCGGCGCTGGAGCCACTCACGCATCTCACGCTCGCGGTTGTCACACCCGTCCACGGTGAGGCTCTGTTCGCCCAGGGCCTCGGCCCGCATCGCGGCGAGCTGCGGGAAGTAGCGGGCCTGGGCCTCCTCCGGGGTGGCGCTCAGCAGCGTGTCACACTCCTCGCGCTGCGCCTCGGCCTGCGCGCGCTTGTCCTCGGCGCTCCTGTGCTCGCGGTTGGCCTTGGTGATGGCGTCGTCGGTCCGGGTTTGTTCGGCTTCCAGTTCGGCGAGCTGCTTCTCCAGCGTGCGCAGGGTGTCAGACTCTTCCTGGAGTGCGCGGTAGTCGGCCTCCAGGCGTTCGATGGCCTCTGCAAGGGGTTGCCAGTCGAGTTGCCGGAAGTCGCTGTACAGGCGCAGTTCCTGGATGCGGTCGCGGCGCTCCTGCAGGTCTTTTTCCTGCTGCTGCCATGCGCTGATCTGCTCGGCGATGGTGTGCATGCGCCGGGTGAGCCCTTCGGCCTCGTGTTCCAGTGCGGCGATCTTGGCCTCGTTGCTCCAGCCGAGCACGTAGCGGGAGCGGTCGTCGATGCGGTGCCGGTCGTCCTTTTCGTGGCGCTCGCCGCCGGCTTTGATCTGTCCGGCACGGGTGAGCGCATGGGTTTCGCGGCGGAATTGCTGCAAGTCCCCGCAGCAGGCGTAGTCGAAGCGCCGGGCGAGCTCATGCTCCAGCCAAGCGTAGAAAGGGGAGTTCGGCCGGATGGCGACCTTGCGCACCAACGAATTCGGGCGCAGTGAGGTGCCGGAGGCGTGAGCCGGCTCACGTACTCGGAAGTACACCAGCCGGCCACGCAGGTGGGTACGTTCCACCCAATCAGCCACGCGCGCGTACTGGCTGTCCGGCACCAGCAGGGACAGGCCGAAGTTGTGCAGGACGCGCTCGATCGCCCCCTCCCAGTCGCGCTCGTTATCACGCACCTGGATGAGTTCGCCGACAAAGGGGATGTCGTCGGCCGCGAGTCCCAGCGCCTCGCACAGGCGCTCGCGGATGGTGAGCATGGCCGCCGGGATATTGGATCGGCGCTCACGCAGGGAGGTCAGTTCGGTCTCGAGTTCCCTGTGCTGCTCCTTGAGCTGGTGGAGTTCGACGCTCGATTCGGTGATCTGGTTCTGCAGGGCCCCACGGCTGGATTCCGTCTGCTCACGCGCCGCATCCAGGGCACGTCGATTGGCCGTGAATGTGTCGCTGTCCCTGGCCTCCGGCAGCTCCAGGGCATGCGCGAGCTCGCGATAGGCCCTCGCATTGTGCTGGCGCTCATCGCGCTGGCCGCGTTTTTGTTCAAGCTCGGCCTTGATCCGCTCCATGCGGTCACCGCCATTGTCGGCAATGGCCTGCTTGAGCTCGTCGCGAAGGGCACGTTGTTCGCGGCGTTGCTGATCGAGGGTCTCGATTCGGTGGTTCAGCCGCGCGAGGGTTTGGCCAAGGTGTTCCAGGCGGCGATCCAGGAGCTCGCGCTTGAGGCTGGCGAACCACGGGCGCAGGGCCTCGCGGCAGCCACGCCGCTCATCAGCCTCCGCTGCCGTCTTGGCGTGTTCGTCGACATCCTCGATCAGAGGGGTGAGGGCGCTGATCTGCTCCTTGGCCTTGAGCACCGCCTCGTGAGCGCGGTTGAGGTCATCGAAGTGATCGATCAACGCGCGAATACGCTCAGCCACAGGGAACGCTTCGAGCATGTGGTGGCGCACGAAATCGGTGAGGTTGCCCACGGATTTCATGGACACCGTCTGGTTGAACAGCTCCAGCGCCTGGTCGCTGTCGATGCCGAAGCGCCTGCGGAATGCGCCGCCGTAGGGCGGGAATGTATCGTGGAGTTCGACGTTCGGCGTGCGCCGCAGCCGCTTGCGCAGATCGCCGAGGTCGCTGCCGAAGCCGGCGAAGTCCTCCGTAATCGCGAGCGGCTGGTCGGCAACAACATAGAAGCGCTCGGGTTGGCCCTGGGTCTCGCGGAAGTAGAAGACCTGCGCGAGGGTGACGTCGAGATCAAAGCCCTCGTTGTAGAACTGGGCGAGGATCACGGAGTAGCTGTTGTGATCGCGCAGCGCCACGGAGCGGCTGGCGGCATCGGTCTCGCCACGCTGTGACTTGTAGTACCCGAGCACGTAGGAGCGCAGGCTGCGCTCCTTTGCCTCGGCCCCGGCTGCCTTGTTGTACGTGATGCGCTGAGCGGGTACGAGCAGGGTGGTAATGGCATCCACCAGGGTCGATTTACCCGAACCGATATCGCCCGTGAGCAGGCTGTTGTCGCCGCCCGGGTTCAAGCTCCAGACGCGATCGTGGAACGTGCCCCAGTTATAGACCTCGACGCGCTGGAGCCGAAAGCCGGTGCGCTCGCTGCTGGCAGCAAAATCCAGGGGCTGGGCTTCCATTGGCTACTCCTGCTCCGGGTCGTGCACTGTATCAGTGATGTGATCGCGGTACTCCTCGAGCCGGGAGTCGAAGTCAGCCAGCCATTGGGCGTCGACGAAGGTTTTGAGGATCCGACGGACTTCGAACTGGTGGTTCTGGCCGCGCAGCCGACGCAAAAAACCGTACTCCACCACCTTGTTGATATCGGCGTCGACGCGATTGATGCGTTTGACCTCGTTAGCCGTCTCCGGCAGGAACACGCGGACGAGGTCCAGGATCTGCTCGCGGGAGAGGATCAGGCGTGGGTCGCCGCCCGTGGCGTCGTGCTCTGCGAGCTTCTTGCGCAGCAACGCGAGCAGCAGGCTCACCGGATAGCTGAGCTGGCGCCGCGGCACGAGCCTGGGCAACTCGGACTCGTCCTCGCGCGGCGTGCGGTGGCGCAGAAACGCATAACCCTCGGCCTCGTCGACAATGAGCTGCAGTCCCAGGACACCGACATGATCGCGAACCCGCGCCTGGTAATCCAGCAGCGCCTGCCAGTATTGCGGGTGCTGATCCTGATAGAGCACCCCCTTGAACAGCGTGATCAGCATGGGCGAGAAGCGTTGTTCCTGGTCTGTATCACTCATAGGGCGTTTACCGGGTAAAAATGACCAGGGGTAGCCGGGCGCGGCGCCTGACGCCCCGGCCGTCGGTCCAGGCAACGGTCTGCTCGCGGCTGTCGTTGACGGCGGCGGCGCCCGGACTTTCCGTGGCCAGGCTGATATAGGTCACGAGCTCGGCAAGACCCTGCTCCAGGGGGTGGGATGCAACAAGATCGCCCAGGGTGATCTGATCGCGCAGCTGCAAGGCGTGGCGGATGTGGCCGCGCAGCCGCTCGCGGTCCACGTGGGCCTGTTCGAACAGGGCGTCCGTGGCGATGGTCTCCTCACCTTCTACCAGGTCGTGTGACTGGATGTTGGACTTGACCGGCGGGCTGAAAAGCCGCCGCTCCATGGCGAGGTCCACCCGTGGTGCCGGCTCGTCGATCGCCATGGTCACCTTCGGGGTCGTCTCGCGCAGGGCGAGGGCGTGCTGCTCCACTTCGCGGATGAGCGTCATGATGCGGCGGTCTTCCAGCCAGGCCTTGTCGTCGAGATAGCGCCGCAGCTGCTCGGATAAACGCGCGACGGTGCGCTGGGTCGCCTCGCCGGCGGTCAGCCAGTCGTAGTGGATGCGTTGCAGCCGCTGGTCGGGTTCCAGCTCGGTCACCGGCTCGAGGCCGAAGATCCGCTCGAGCAGCTCGCTCAGCTCCTCCTGTTGCGCCGGTGACATGAGGAAATCCCAGAAGGCGCGGAAGCTGCGTCCCTGGTCGGACGCAGTGATGGCATCGCGCTCGCCGAGGACATCCTCGAGCACCTCGCCCTTGCTCCCTTCCCATGTGGTAATGCGCTCGCGCACCTGGCGGTCCAAGTCCCGGAAGTTTTGCTCGACCTGCCGGAAGTCACCGAGGAGCCCGCGCGCGGTTGCTTCCATCTGCAAAAATCGCTCGCGCAGCTGGGTGTCATCCATGAAAGGCATGCGCCCCGCCCGAATTTCGTCGATCTCGGCATCGATGTCGTTGCGACGGCGCTCCAGATCCTGAATGCGTGCCTCCGGGTCCGTCTCCGAGCCCTGGATAATCTGGTGCAGGAGATCGAACACGAGCTTCAGGCGGGATTCCGCGCCGATAAACGCCTGCTGCTCCAGCCCGGCGAGCCACTGGATGGCCCGTTCCGTGGCTGGCGTGAGATCGTAGTGGGGCTCGTCGCTGTTCGCCGGAAAGTACTTGCGCAACCACCCGCGGTCATCGCCGGCCCAATCGGTGAGGTAGTCCAGGGCGGGTTTGGGAAAGGTGTCATCGCCCATGCGCTCACGCAGCTGAAACAGGGTGTCCTCAAGGCGCATGGCGACGTCCTGCTCGGGCAGGCTGCGCACGTTCGGGACGATATAGCACTGGTGGAGAAAACTGATGACCAGCGGCGCATGATCGGCCAGCAACAGCCGCCAAGTGGGGTGCTTGCGCCGCAGGCTCTCTAAGTAGGCGTAATCCATCGAACGCTGCGTGGTTCCTCGGCCAAAATGATCGGCGTGCCGTAAAGACCGACCTTCGGTGGGCAGCTGACTGTGCCATGAGGGGGCATTGGAGTCCAGCGGCAACAAGCTCCCGCGGGCGCTGATTGCAGGGTGCACGCGCCGCAGGCGTAATGGGCCGCGTGGGCCTGCGCGGTGGCCGGTGTTGCCAAGCGGGTTGCCAGCGGGCGTTGGTTTGACGGCGGATTACGCTGCGCTAATCCGCCCGCGTTCCGGAGTCCAGGACGGGTTTGTGGCGTAGGGCGCATTAGCCGCAGGCGTAATGCGCCGTTTGAACCGAGTGCGCCGCAGGCGCACTGCGGCTAAGCGGTTGTTCACTGGTCGATGCGCTCTTGCTGGCGACCATGGGTCTCGCGCGTGAAGCATAGCAGAATGATCGAGCAGGCAGTCCACACCATCATGGCGCTGAACGCGAGCTGGTAAGTGGCGAGGTCGTAGACAGGGCTGCCGTCGAGGCGGGTGCCGTCCCAGAGGCGTTCCAGGAGCCAGCCGACGCCTGGTTGCAGCGCCATGGGGCCAACCATGACGCCCATGTTAATGAGCCCACTGCCCGTGCCGGCCAAATGCGGCGGTAACGATTCCTTGCCGAAAGCGAAGGAGACGATCATGGCGCCGGAGGCAAACCCGGTGAGGATGAGCAGAGCCATGAGTACCGCATGCGGGAGCGCCGGCACAAGGATCACCAGCAGCCAGCCGATGAACACCACAGTGACCCCGACCAGGTACACGCCCTTGCGCCGTTGCAGCCGGTCGGACCAGGCGCCGAAGACCGGTCCGCCAACGGCCCAGGCGAGAAGCAGGGCCGAGGTGTAGATGGCCGCCTGGTTCGTGGACATGCCGTAATGGGTGGAGAGAAAAGGCACGCCCCAGAGACCCGCGAACGCCAATAGCGGGCCGACCACGCCGCCGGGGATGAGGATGAGCAGCCAGGCGTTGCGGAAGGCGAATACATGGCGGATGCCCGCGAGCATGCTTTCGCCTCGGGGCGGCGCGGCGTCGGGGTGTGCGTAACTGCGATAGCCGTACTCCTGCGGGTCGTCCCGGACGAACCAGGCGATGAGCCCTGTGACCACCAGGGTGAATCCACCAATGGCGGCCATGACCGCCTGCCAGCCAAAGGCATCGACGCCCAGGCGCAGGGGCACCCCGGCGGCGACGGCGCCGAGCATCCCCACGCACAACGCCAGCCCGGTGGCCAGAGCGAATCGCCGTGCGTCCATCCAGTGCGCTGCGAGCTTTAACATGCACACGAACGCGACGGCAACCGAAGCCCCGATCAAGGCCCGCCCCGCTGCGGCCACGGCCGCATTGGGCGCGAAGGCGAACAGCAACGCCCCGACCGAGGCGATCAGGGCGCCCCAGGTCAGCAATGGCCTGGGGCCCAGGCGGTCGGCGAGCACGCCGGTCGGTACCTGCATCGCCACGTAGGTGTAGAAATAAAAGGCCGACAGGTTACCGAGTGCCGCGGCGCCGATGTCGAAATCCCGCATGAGCTCGCTGGTGATCACGCCCGGTGCGACGCGATGGAAAAACCCCGCCAGATACAGCGCCGCGGCAAGCCCCCAGACGCACCAGGCCAGGCGCAGCGGCGGGTAGGACAATCCTGGAGATGTACCGGCCATACGGCCCCCTGTGTAAGGCGCTGAAGTCAGGACGACTCGCCTGGCGTGCCCGGTCCGCGCCCGGGGAGGAGCCGTCGCACGGCGGCACCCACGATCAGCAGCAAAGCGAGCACAACCAGTGGCAGTAACTCACGCGCGCTCACGGCCTCACCCGCCTCGAGCGCATCAAGGCCACTTCTGACGGCCGCCGTGTAGACGGTCCACTTGACCGTCAGGCCTATGACCGCCGCAATGGTGAAGCCCGGCAATGGGAGCCGCAGGACGCCGGCTGCGTAATTGACGACGGAATGGGGAAACCCGGGGAGAACGCGCAGGGCGCACTGGGTTGCGATATCCCCCCGGGCTGCGAGCAGTTTCTTGATCTTTTCACCGCCAGACTCGGGCGACGTGTCGCCGCCGAGCCAGTTGGCGAGCGCGTAAGCGCCAAGCGCCCCGGCCACACTGCCGCTTAGCAGCACGATCGTGGCAACCAGCGGCGGGTGGAAAGGTGCGATCAGCCACAGTCCAAGGCTGCCCGGCAGCGCAAAGGTGAATAGCACCGCCATCGCAACCGCGACCAGGGCCAGGGCCAGCGGCGAGTCGGTGAGGCGCTCCCCGACGGCCAGCAGGACGGGCAGCTCCACCGGTTGCCATACGGCCAGCGCGAGACCCGCTAGTAGCAGGGCAACCAGCGCTGCCGATCTCTTGGTGAACCATCGCGTGCTCGCCGCCACCCCCGGTTTCCTCCCATGGGCTGTGCGCCTTTGGCGCGCTTTCGTGGATGGTGCATTACGGCTTCGCCTAATGCACCCTACGCCCTTCCATTCGCCCCGGTGGCAGGCGCCCAACGCCCTCCTTGAATCCGCCCTCGCCCAGGGTGCGATACGATATATCCGAGGGGGTTGCGGCGGCTGTGAAAACGCAGCAGTGTAGAACGGGTCACAATAACAACCCACCGCGTTTCGCTTATCCGTGGGGAGGACATCGATGTCGTACGACTCTGCATACGACAGCTGCCCCTGGTCCAGGCACTACACGACGGATTACGCCGCCTCGCGCGTTCACGGGTATGCCAATCTGGCCCGCTTGGTGGTGGACAACGCCCGCGAGAACCGGGACCAGCTCGCGTTTACCACGGTCATGCCCAACGGCATGTCGGGGTCACTGCGCTACGGCGAGGTGGACGGCATGTCCGATACCTTTGCCGTCTATCTCCGCGAGGTGCTGAAGGTTGCGCCCGGGACGCGTGTTGCGGTGCAGATGCCGAACTGTTTGGCGTTTCCCGTGGCAGCACTGGGGGTGTTCAAGGCTGGTTGCACGTTGGTGAACGTGAACCCGCTGTATACCGCATCGGAGATGGAACATCAGTTCAATGACGCCGGCGTAGAGGTCGTGGTGATCATTGATATGTTTACCGACAAGCTGGCCAGAATTATCGACCGCACGCCTGTGAAGCATGTGGTGGTCACCAGCGTGGCGCAGTGGTTTCCGGCCATTGTGCAGCGGATTCTCAAGGGCGTGCTCAAGTACTGGAACAAGGCGGTCCCGGAGCTCACCATTGAGGCGACCGACATCGACGACGCGTTGGAATGGGGGCGCCAGGCCCAGGCCACCGGCAATGTGGACTGCGCCAGCTACTGGCGCGATCTCGCCCGCGGGGACACGGCGGTGCTCCAGTACACGGGCGGCACGACCGGGGTCAGTAAAGGCAGTGTACTCACGCACGGCAACCTTCTCACGAATATCGCCCAGATCGATTCGGTGGCCAGTGACTACATAGAGGATGGCAAGGAGTGCGTACTCACGGCCCTGCCGCTCTATCACATTTTCGCGTTCACGGTGAATATGCTGGCGTTCCATAGCCGTGGTGCGCGCAATGTGTTGGTGCCGAGCCCGCGACCGATCCAGAACTGCCAGCGGGCCATCGAGAACTACCCGGTCACCTGGATTTCTGGCGTCAACACATTATTTAACGCGCTCTTGAACGAGGAGTGGTTCAATATCTTCCCGCCCAAGACCATGAAGGTTGCAATCGCCGGCGGCACCGCGCTGCACGGGGCGGTGGCAGATCGTTGGGAGCGCGTGGTGGGTTGCCCGATCGCCGAGGGGTATGGACTGACCGAGTGCTCGCCGGTGGTCAGCTTTAACCCGATCGGCAAGGGCTCCACCCGGAACAGCATTGGTATTCCCGTGCCGGGCACGCGCGTGCGTATCGTCGATGATGCGGGCAGGACCGTCGCCCCGGGGTTGCCCGGGGAGATCATCGTCCAGGGTGATCAAGTGATGCAGGGCTACTGGAGACGCGACGACGAGACGGCCAAGACCCTCAAGGACGGCTGGCTCTACACCGGTGACGTGGCCTATATGGACGAGGACGGCTTCTTTCACATTGTCGATCGCAAGAAGGACATGGTCCTGGTCAGCGGTTTCAATGTTTATCCGAACGAGGTGGAAGACTGCATTGCGCAACTGGACAAGGTCCATGAGGCGGCGGTGATCGGGGTACCGGACGCCGACACCGGCGAGGCGGTCAAGGCGTTCGTGGTCAAGCGCGACCCGAGCCTTACGGCAGAAGAGGTGCGCACGCACTGCAAGCAGCTGCTCGCCGCCTACAAGGTGCCGAAGCAGGTGGAGTTCCGCGATGAGCTGCCGAAAACGCCAGTGGGCAAGGTGTTGCGGAAGGAGCTGCGCGCCGAGGCCGGGGGCACGGCTTCAGCGACACCGCACGGCAAGGACACGCGGGCGGCCTGATCGCTGAACCGGCCGCGGCGCTGGCGAGGCGAACCGGCAGTGAGAATCAGGGACCCCGCCGCGACAGACGCCGCGGTAGACCATCGTCACGAAGTGTAAGGGAGTACAACGCATGCTGAGCCCTGTTGAAGAGGCCCTCCTGGCGGTCATGATGGTTGTAATCATGCTCGGCATGGGCGCGTCGCTGACATTCAAGGATTTTCGCATCGCGATGCGCCACCCCCAGGCAGTCATGGTGGGTTTCGCGTCCCAGTACATGTTGATGCCGTTTATTGCCTTCTCCCTGGCGCGGATACTGAACCTCTCGCCGGAACAAACCGTAGGGCTGGTGCTGATGGGCTGCATGCCCGGTGGCACCACCTCGAATATCTTTGCGTATTTTTCCAAGAGCCTGCTCAGTCTGAGCATTCTCATGACCGTGTGTTCCACGCTTGCCGCCGTGGTCATGGTCCCGCTGCTCATGGAGTTCTATACCGGGGGGGTTGACGAGGCGTTTCGCATTCCGCCTGGAGAAATCATGGGGCTGCTGTTTGTGTTGCTGATCCCGACCCTGCTGGGTATGTGGTCGCGTAAGAAGAATGCGAATTTCGGCGCCGTGACTGAGCTCATTGGCGGGCTGATTGGCGTGATCGTGATCATTTTCCTGATGGCGACATGGGCACCGCGCAACTACCAGTTGCTCCTGGATACCGGCGCGGAGATCTATGCGGCGGTCATTCTCCTTGGGCTGATTGGGTTCACATTCGGCTACATTGTCGCCCGTGTGCTGCGGCTCGATCCCCAAAAGGCGCGAACCGTATCCCTGGAGACGGGGATCCAGAATGGCCCCCTGGGTGCGCTGATCGTGATTCTCGTGTTTTCCGGCGAAACCCAGCAGCTGATCCTGATCATGCCCGTGCTTTATTCGTTCTTCATCGTCATCACATCCTCGTTGGTGACCCTTTTCTACCGGCGGTTGACGACAAAGGAGGAACTGGGGCGGGACCAGGCCAAGATCGAGCCGGCCAAGGCCTGACAGGGAAGTGTCCTGGCGCATTCGTGTGCGCGATCATCACGCGCACTCTTGAATCGTGACGCTCGACCAGTCGGATTAACTCGGAGTGGAGCTTCATGTTGATGCAGGCGTTCGCGACGCACACCATCGATACCGGCGACACACGGATTCTCGCCCGGTGCTCGGGTGACGGGCCACCGCTGCTACTCCTCCACGGTTACCCGCAAACCCATGCCATGTGGCACCCCATCGCCGAACGCCTTGCCCAACGGTATACGGTGATCTGCACCGACTTGCGTGGCTACGGCGACAGCGGCAAACCGGCGAGCGATGAGCGCCATGCGCCGTATTGCAAGCGCGCCATGGCGGCGGATCAGGTGGCGGTCATGCAGCATTTTGGCTTCGAGCGGTTCCAGGTGGTCGGGCATGACCGTGGCGCACGGGTGATTCACCGAATGGCGCTGGATTTCCCTGGTCGCATCGAGCGGGCCGCCGTGCTGGATATCATCCCCACTCGAGATGTTTTCCGTACCGCCGGCCCGGCCCTGGCGACCGCCTATTACCATTGGTTTTTCCTCATCCAGTCCAACGGGCTTCCGGAGCACATGATCGGCCTGGACCCGGAGTTCTACCTGCGCGACAAGCTCGTGCGCTGGAGCCGTGTGCCGAATGCTTTCGACGAGCAGGCTGTGCAGGAGTACCTGCGTTGCTTTCGCGATCCGCAGACGATCCATGCAACCTGTGAGGACTACCGGGCCGCGGCCACGATTGACCTGGAGCACGACGAGGCCGACCTCGATCAGCGCGTTCAGTGCCCGTTGCTGGTACTCTGGGGCGGGCAGGGTGTTGTCGGGCAGATGTACGATGTCCTCGCGCTCTGGCGGCAACGCGCTGTCAACGTGAGCGGCCACGCGCTGGCGTGTGGCCATTTCCTGGTGGAGGAGGCGCCTGAGCCGACGCTGCAGGCCCTTTTCAGTTTTCTTGCCGATACAGGATAAGGATAGCCTCAGCAATTGAACACTCCAACACGGACAATCACGCTGGCGACCGCGCTGGGTCTTGTTGCCGGCAGCTGGCCCTTAACCACGGTATCGTTCGAGGGCGTGGGCCGTATTGACGAGGGCGCGCAGCCGGCGAACACCGGCGAAGCCAACATCCGCGCCACCCTGGTGCTGATGGGGATCGCCGGGGTTGCTGGCGCCACCGCGGCAACCCTGATGCGTCGCGACACCCCTGCCGAGGAGGAGGGTATGTCGGCATCGGGGCAGGATTTCACCCGGACGCGCCCGCGTCCCGCGCCCTTTCGCTCTGAACCCCGCCATGACCCGGACGAATTCCGGACGCCGGCGTACAACGCGCATCCGCACCTTGAGCAGATTCGCGTGGCCGAGGCCTATCAGTGGGGGCATTTTGGCGAAGAGGTCACCATTGGCATCGTGGATGCGCTACCAGACGCGGAGCACACGGCGTTTACGCATCGCTTCGACCCTGCATCAGCGCTCGACGGGGCGGTTGATGCCCGGATGCAGTCGGACCATGGCACCTGGGTATCAGGCGTCGCCGCTGCCAATCCGGATGATCACCAGATCATCGGCCAAGAGGGCGCCCATGGCGTCGCGCCCGGAGCCAAGATCCGCGCCTATGGCGTGGAGGCCCAAGGGCACGCCATTAACGTTCAGGCGGCCAAGCGCGGCCTGCAGGCAATGGCCAACGCGGATGTGCCCATCGTCAATCTCTCGTTTGGTCTCGATGTCGGGGAGGCAGTCGGTCCTGGTGTCCACAGCCAGGACGAGATCGATCGGCAGGCCGCGTTCTTCGACCCGGTTCGGGGCGCGGATATCGTACTCGTCTATGCCGCCGGCAATGACCGCCTGGAGGGGTTGCGGCTGGATGCGGGTATGCCGTTCTACGAGCAGGATCTCGAATCGCAGTTCCTGGTGGTGACGGCCATCGATAATGATGGCAGGCACGTTGATTTCGCCAACAAGTGTGATGGGCACGACTGGTGCTTGGCGGCGCCGGGGATCAGGATCCGGACTGCGGGCGCCGACGATGGCGTGGCGACGCGAACGGGCACGTCGTTTTCCGCTGCTATTGTCTCAGGCGCGCTTGCCGTCACCATGAGCCGTTTCCCGGGTATCTCGGCGCAGGAGGCGCGGGAGCGGGTCCTGGTCTCCGCTGACGATAGCGCTCCCTATGATGATGAGTCGATTTTCGGCCGGGGCAAGCTGGATCTCGCCGCGGCCCTGGAGCCCATCGGCGATCTTCGCCTGCAAAGCGGAGACGCCCTCTATGATGACGAGGTTGCCCTGCACAGCAGTGGCATGCGCACCAGCGCGCCGTGGACGGCGACCCTGGCCAAGCCCCTGGCGGACGTGTCCGCCCTGGCGTTTGACCGCTACGGCGGTGGCTTTGCAGTCGACCTCTCCCAGGGCATTGAGCAGCCGCGTCACGGCCATGATCTCGACGGTTGGATGCAACGGCATTTGCAGGCACCGGCGGCCACCGCACCGCAAAGCGGTTTTCAGATTAACGCGCGTGCGCTCGGCCTTCGAGCGGCGACAGCCCAGGCCGCCGCGCCGCCGTTGGGCGTCAGCACACTCGAGCCCATCGCCGGCAGCGGGCTCTTCTACGGTCTGGTGGGCGATCGCGACATGGCGGATATCGTCATCGGCTACATCAATCACGATCCCGAGCAATTTGCCATGGACACGCAGAGGCCACCGAGTACCGCAATCTGGACGGGCGGGCCGGTCAGCGGCCCGGTCCTCGGGGCCTCTGCCGCCTTGCCCGGGTCCGGGCTGGACGGCGTGCGTGTCGGCCTGCAGCTGGCGCAGCTGGACGAGCGCGACGCGGCGCTCGGGCTGAGCGGTTCCGGCGGCTTTGGCCTCGATGGTGCGCGGCATCAGCTCGTGGGTGGCGAGCTGGTGATCCCTGGCCAGATGGCGCAATTGCAGCTGAACTACGAGCGGGTGACGATGGATGTCCGTTCCGCCGGGATGATGCAATTCGATAACGTGGCCGCCCATGGTTGGGGTGTGGCCGTGAGTCTGGATGGCCTGCGCCCGGAGGACACCTTCGGCGTCGGCTTCCAGCGTCCGGTGCATGTGCGCAGTGGGCGCGTCGCCGTCGATGCGGTCACCGGGCGGGAGACCGATGGCACACTGCAGCGCGAACGCCAGAGCCACTCTCTGGACGTCCAGCGCCCGGCGCGCTGGCACGCGACCTACACCCGCCCATTCAGCACCGCTGCCCTCGCCGGCCGGTTGGCGCTCGGCTATCAGCACGATCGGCTCGCCGGCGGCGAGCGCGCGGACTTGATCAGCGCCGGGGTGGCGTTGGACTGGTGAGTCAGGACACTCATCAATGAGGCCACTAATGAGGCCGCTAGCAGCCCGCTAGTGGTGGTCGTGGTGCCCGCCGTCATCGTCGCCGCCGTTGGGGGCGTCCCGGGAGACAGGGGCGCTCACATCAAGCGTGCGGCCGTCGTCGAAAATCAGGCGGATGTCCACCTGATCACCTGCCTGCAGCGCGTCCACCCGCCGGCCGATGAGCATCAGGTGGTAACCACCGGGCTCCAGGGCCACCTCACCCCCCGCAGGAATCTCCAGCGACTCGTGGTGGCGCATGCGCATGAGGCCGTCTTGCTCCACGCTTTCGTGGAACTCCGCCCGCTCGAACTGCTCGCTCTCGGCGTCCACCAAGGTGCGGTCGGTGTCCGTCGGGTTCTCGATGCGCATGTAGCCGGCGGAGTCATCCGCGACCGGAGGCACCTCCCGGACCCAGGGGGTGTGGATATTCAACGCGTCGTTCGCGCTAACGGCCAGGGGGAGGGCGCTGCACAGCAGTGCCAGGCGGGATAGGGCTGTTGTCTTCATGGGTCGAGTCGGGTCCTTACGCAATGATCGGTATTTCGACGGCCTGTCCCCTTGCTTGCGGCGGGCCATCCACGGCGCACGCGAAGTCACCCAGGGTACCTCAAGACAACCGCTGTCGCCCGTCCGGGGATCGCGCTGGTTTGCATTCTGCTGGGCAACGGCTCCGTTGCGCCAGGACTGCATGGGCCCGTTCCATTGGATCGGGGCTGGGGTGTCAACGGGCATATGCCGCGGCCTGACGTTCTCTGACAACCCCGCGGCGTTGCCAGGACAGTCGTAACTTACTGTATGGCGTGAATTTCCCGTGGTTGTCGTGCGTACAAAAGGGTGCGTCGTACTTAGGTGCCCAGGGTCTCGCTGCGACGCATAGTATTGCCTGTACTGACGGCGCACACAGGCCCGTCAGCGGCAGTGTTCCGCAATTCGGCGGCTGCCTCGTGGTGTTAGACGATTCACGTTGAGGGGATCCAGAAATGGTCGACAGCAGCAAGATCAATTACCAGGACACGGTCGACCAGAGCGACCGTAAAGTGCCAATCAACCTCCGCCAGACCGGTGACTCGGGGATACAGCTCCTGATCTCCAATAGGGTGCGGAAATCCGCTTACTGGCACCTGTCCTGTGAGGCGGGCTGCTGGCGGGCAACGGTCTACAATCGCATGTACCATCCGCGCGGCTACGTCCGCCCGGAGGACGGTGGCGCCATGGTCGAGTACGGCGCCCTGGTCAACGATGTCACCCTCTGGAACGTGGCCGTGGAGCGCCCCATCCGCGTGAAGGGCCCGGACGCCGAGGCGTTCTGCAACTTCGTGTGCACCCGGGACATCACCCGCGTGCCGCCCATGAAGGGTCGCTACGTGATCCTCTGCAACGAGCAGGGTAACGTGCTGAACGATCCGGTGATGCTGCGGCTGTCCGACGACGAGTTCTGGTTCACCATCAGCGACTCTGATCTGATGCTGTGGCTCCAGGGCGTCAACGTCATGGCCAAGTACAATGTCACCATCGACGAGATCGACGTCTCCCCGCTGCAGATCCAGGGGCCCAAGTCCGAAGCGCTGCTGGCGGACCTGGTGGGCGAGGGAATCCGCGAAGTGCCCTACTACGGGCTGATGCAGGCGAAGGTCGGCGGCGTCGACTGCCTGATCTCCCAGACCGGGTTTACCGGCGAGAAGGGCTACGAGGTCTACGCGTACGACTCCACCGTTTTCGCCGAGCAGGTCTGGAACACGATTCTGGAGGCGGGCAAGAAGCACAACCTGATGGTGATTGCCCCCGCGCACCATCGGCGAATCGCCGCCGGGATTCTGTCCTTCGGCCAGGACATGGATACGGAGACAAACCCGTTCCAGTGCTATCTCGGCCACATGGTGCCCAAGACCAAGGAGGCGGACTACATTGGCAAAGAGGCCCTGGAGCGGATTCGCGAGCAGGTTAACGCCGGCAAGCCGCCATTCAAGCACACCCTGGTGGGCCTGAAGGTGGGTGGCAAGCCCATCGAGGACCATGCGCCGGATTTCTGGCTGGTCAGCGACCTCTTCACCGACGACCCGATCGGCTGGATCACGTCGCCCTGGTACTCGCCGGAGCTGGAGACGAATATTGCCATGGCCTACGTGCCGGTGGACAAGGCCGCGCTCGGCACACCGCTGCGGGCCTGGCTGCCGGATCAGTACCTGAACTATCCCGGGCATCCGGAGCATGCCGAGGTGGTGCAGATGCCCTTCCGGCCGTCGGTGAATATGAGCTCGAGGGAGCGGGCCAAGTCGGAAGGGCGTGACTACGCCTACTGAAACCGACTGCAAATAGCGGGGCCGGGCGGGAGACGTCCGGCCCCGTGTGTTGACTCGTTTGGCTGTTTCCCCGGTGCGTCTCCTCCTGGCATCGGGGGTGTTTTCTCTGCCTCCCCCCACCCAATGTGATTGACAACCCGCCCGTGGACCGGTGTGCTGCCAGGGTGAGCCCGCGTTCGTGCGGCCTGTTTGTCGAGTCCGGGAGGGAAGAGTCATGGCAACGCTCAGGGGTAAGACCGTGTTCATTACCGGGGCCAGTCGCGGGGTTGGGCTGGCTATCGGCAAGCGCGCCGCGCAGGATGGTGCCAACGTGGTGATCGCGGCCAAGACCGATCAGCCGCACCCGAAGCTGCCCGGTACCATCTACACGGCCGCCGAGGAGATCGAAGAGGCCGGCGGGCAGGCGCTTCCCGTGGTTACCGATGTGCGTGCCGAGGATCAGGTGATCGCCGCCGTGGAGCAGGCGGTGGCCCGGTTCGGCGGCATCGACATCCTCGTGAACAATGCCAGTGCCATCAACCTGGCGGGGACCGAGGATCTGGACATGAAGCGCTACGACCTCATGCACCAGATCAACCTGCGCGGCACTTTCCTGTGCTCGCGCACCTGCATCCCGCACCTGCGCCAGGCCGACAACCCGCATGTGCTCAATCTCTCGCCACCGCTGAATATGGATCCAAAGTGGTTTGCGCCGCACGTGGCCTACACCATCGCCAAGTACGGCATGAGCATGTGCGCCATGGGCATGGCCGAGGAGTTCCGGGGCGAGGGTATTGCCTTCAACGCCCTTTGGCCGCGGACGCTGCTGGACACGGCCGCGGTGCGCAACCTGCTTGGCGGGGAGGCGGCGGCGAGCCGGGGGCGGCGCCCCGAGATCATGGCCGATGCGGCGTACCTGATCTTCACCCGCAGCAGCCGCGAGTGCACCGGCAACTTTTTCATCGATGACGCACTGCTCAGCGAAGCCGGCGTGACGGATTTCAGCGTCTACCGGGTGGATCCCCAGTGCAGCGATGCCGACCTGCAACAGGATCTTTTCCTGTAACGCGCCTTCGGTGGCTGCCGTTGATGGTAGAGACGGCGGATGACGCTACGCCATAATTGACCACGGCTACGGAGCGCAGCCACGCCACAGCACCACGGC
>NZ_SKOG01000021.1 GCF_007120195.1 Aquisalimonas sp. | reverse complement strand
GGTTTTCCTGTACGGCAAGGTGCTGGAACAACCATTGGGAGACATCGGCGAGACCGTGCGTGCGAAACGCCCTCCGCGGCTGCCCGTCGTGTTGTCCCACGATGAGGCGGTCGCGATCATCGGCCAGCTGCAGTCCCCCTATGGACTCATGGCGTCTCTGATGTACGGCGCCGGGTTGCGTGTTGTGGAGTGTGCGCGGCTACGGGTCAAGGATTTCGATTTCGACAGAAAGACGATCACGGTGCGTAACGGCAAGGGCGGCAAGGATCGCACCACACTGTTGCCAGACAGGCTGGACCACCCATTAAGCCGTAGAGTTGCGGCCATACGTCAGGCACTGACGGCACAACCGCTGTCAGGTAGAACACCGGTAAGCATGCCGTATGCGCTAAGGCGCAAGTATCCGAACGCGGACAAATCGCTTCAGTGGCAGTGGCTTTTTCCATCCAGCGCGTTGTGCGCTGATGACGACGGGGTGGTTGTGCGCCATCACATCCACACCAGCAGTGTGCAGAAGGCTGTCCGGGGTGCTGTTCGACGCGCCGGTATCACTCGCCCGGCCGGTTGTCACACGTTTCGGCACACTTTTGCGACGGAATTACTCAGAAACGGCACTGATATTCGCACGGTCCAGGAATTGCTTGGGCATCGGGATCTGCGTACCACGCAGATCTATACGCATGTGCTGGGACAGGGGTTCGCGGGTGTGCGGAGTCCGTTGGGGTAAATGAGAATTCCTCTCTGGCTCCTCCGGATCCCCGTCTCGTACGGTGCCATATGCTCCGACACGTCGTGCACGACCGCGCGGGCGGGGGGCCTTTTAATGAGCCCAGTTCAGACGAACCTGACCCACCGGGGTTATCGCGGCAAACCGTTTTATCGACACGCCGCGAAACATGTATCCTGAAAGGTCAGTAATAGAACGCATCGGGGTTATCGATAACGCTAGGGCCGACATGGCAGAGATGCTCAAGACATCCGATCCGACGCCGCCACAGCCGATCCACATCCCCTTCGAGACCACATACAGCGGGTTGCCGAAGCGCTTCTACGCGCACTGTCCGCCAGCGCCCTTTCCGCGGCCGGAGATGGTGCGCTTCAACGCCCCGCTGGCCGATGCGCTTCGCATCGAGCGAGCCGAAGCCGACAATGCCGCCCTGGCGGCGGCCTTCTCCGGGCAGCGGCCGCCCGAGGGCGCGGCGTGGCTGGCCATGGCGTATGCCGGGCACCAATTCGGCCACCTCGTTCCCGCGCTGGGCGATGGCCGGGCGGTGCTCATGGGGGAGGTGATCGACCGCAGCGGCCAGCGGCGGGACATCCAGCTCAAGGGTGCGGGGCGAACGCCCTTCTCCCGCCACGCCGACGGACGCGCCCCCCTCGGCCCGGTGCTGCGCGAGTACGTGGTCAGCGAGGCCATGTATGCCCTCGGGGTGCCGACCTCGCGAGCGCTCGCCGCGGTGACCACGGGCGAGCCAGTACTGCGCGAGACCGCCCAGCCCGGCGCCGTGCTGACCCGGGTGGCGAGTAGCCATCTGCGCGTCGGGACCTTCGAGTATTTCGCTGTCCGGGACGACCAGGCCGCGGTGCAGCAACTCGCGGACTATGCCATCACGCGCCACGACCCGGATGCGCGGGACGCCGACAACCCGTACTTGGAGCTTCTGCGGCGGGTGAGCCGGCGGCAGGCGGAGCTGATCGCCGACTGGATGGCGCTCGGCTTCATCCACGGCGTCATGAATACCGACAACACGACCCTCTCAGGCGAGACCATCGATTACGGCCCCTGCGCCTTCATGGACCACTACCACCCGGGCACGGTCTATAGCTTCGTGGATCAGATGGGCCGCTACGCCTACGGTAACCAGCCCGGCATCGGCCAGTGGAACCTGGCGCGCTTCGCCGAGGCCTTGCTGCGACTTCTGGGCAACGACAGCAATGAAGCCATCGCTGCCGCTCGCGAGATTCTTGAGGCCTATACCGAACACCACGAGGCGGCGTGGCTGGAGCGAATGCGGGCGAAACTCGGGCTGGCCACGGCCATGGAGGAGGACCGCGCCCTGGTGGATCACCTTCTGGCGATCCTGGCCCGTAACCGGGTCGACTTCACGGGATTCTTCCGCCGGCTGGCCGACGCCGCGGAGACCACTACGGTGGACAGTGACATTGGCGCGTTGTTCCAGGATCCCGATGATTGGCAGCGGTGGTCGGGCCGCTGGCGGGAGCGGCTGGACCTCGAGTCAGCGGATTCCGGCACCCGCGCCGCCGCCATGCGGTGGACCAATCCCGCGGTGATTCCGCGAACCCACGCCATTGAGCAGGCCATCCGTGCCGCCGAGGACGAGGGCGACTTCGCCCCCTTTCACGCCTTGGTGGAGGCAGTCAGCCACCCCTTCGAGGCGCCGGAATCGACCGAGGCACCCTGGGCGCGCCCCCCACGGCCGGAGGAGCGGGTCCCCAACACCTTCTGCGGCACCTGAGCGTGCACGAGACGGCGTAGGGCGTAGGGGTCAAGTCTTGTAATATATAATCTGGATTGTCTGCAAGACAGGGAGGTCGGCTGATGGCGCGTCCGTTGCGCATTGAATATCCGGGTGCGTGGTATCACGCGATGAATCGCGGCGCACAACGCCAGGCGATTTATGCCGATGACACGGATCGAGAAAAATTTGTTGAGCTGCTTGGTGAGTTGGGTGAGCGTTTCGGGCTTGAAGTGCACGCCTGGTGCCTGATGGGGAATCATTATCATGTGATGGTTCGCACCGCCGAAGTAGGTCTTTCCCGCGCGATGCGCCACCTCAATGGCGTGTATACCCAGTACTTCAATCGCCGCCATCGACGCGATGGT
>NZ_SKOG01000133.1 GCF_007120195.1 Aquisalimonas sp. | reverse complement strand
GGCGCGAGATCATCGATGCGCTTGCCGATCAGCTCGGTGCAGTCGTCAAGCGTGACCTGGAGTTTCACTTCGGATCCCATCATGCCGGGACGTGCCGCATGGGGCAGGATCCAGAGCGCAGCGTCGTGGACGCTGACCTCAAGGCCCACGACGTGGACAACCTGTTCGTGGTCGGCAGCAGCAACTTCGTGACCTTGTCCCTTCCCAACCCGACACTCACCATCGCCGCACTTGCTCTGCGGCTCGGTGACCATCTGGTCGCGTCCCGCGCTAGTTTCTGACAAACCAACCGCGCCAAGGGCGCACAGGTGCGGCATGAGTTGTGCGCCTGCGGCGCCATGTCATTGACGGCGGGTTACGCTGCGCTAATCCGCCCTACGGGTGCGGCGTCCAGCCGCGCCATGGTACCGGCGTCGATCGAAGGGTGTGGCCATGCCATGGCACCGGGTTCGATCGAAGGGTGTAGGGTGCCATTAGCGCCAGCGTAATGCACCGTTAAACGAATTGCGCCGAAGGCGCGCAGCGGCAACGCGATCCGTGCGCCTGCGGCGCGTTGTTATTGACGGCGGGTTACGCTGCGCTAACTGACTACTTGGCCGTCCTATCACTGGCGACTCTCCGTGACGGCGTCGTCCGACGCGGGTGAGCGGGACATCGCCGCGCGCTCGCGGCCGGTCATGAAGAGAATCATGCCAATGCCGCCCAATAGCCACACTTTCAGCCGTATCAGAATGGCAACGGCCACGGTCGCCTCCAGGGAAATGCCCACCAACGAAAAGTAATAGGCGTACACGCCCTCTGTGTAGCCGAGATTGCCGGCAGCCGCCACCGGCAACGAGGACATGAAAAGTACTACGGGCGTGACCGGGATAAAATCGGCCGGTGGCATAAACCCGAACGTGCCAAACGCCACCAGGATGTTGATCCAGGTGAGGAGGTAGAACACGGCAGTGAGCGACCAAACCTGCCAGGCGACTCTGCGTCGCTCCCACAGTGCCCGCAGGGCCTCACCGGTGTCGGACAGAAAGCGCGCGAGCCAGTCCACCACTGGAGCGAGGCGGCGCGCGCGCGGCATCCGCATGAGGCGAGCCGTCACGGACTGCACCACCGCGGTCACCGTGTGCCGGAACAAGGCGCCGGCCAGGATGGCCGCTAGAGCGCCGGCGCAGATGAGCGCGGGCACCGCAAACGCAAGGTGTTGCCCGAGGTCGGGACGGACCAGGGGCAGGGCGGCCACGAGGACAACAAGCACCACCAGGCCAGTGATGCGTTCCATGAAGACGCTGGTCGCAGCGCCCGTGCTGCTGCCGGTACGCCGCGCGGCGAGGTAAATACGGGCCCCGTCACCGCCGAAATTCGATGGCAACAAGGCGGTAAAGTAATAGCCGATAAAATAGATGCGCAGCGTGGTCCAGAAGCCCGGAGCGGCCCCGTGGATCTTCATCAGCGCATGCCATTTTGCATTGCTGACCAGAAGCATGCCGATCCCCACCAGCACGAACAGGGTGAGGTAGAACCCGTCGATCTGTGAAAACCGCTGGGCCAGCCCCTGGTGGTCCGGAACCTTCCACAGCAGATACAAAAACACCGCGGTAAGAATCAGCTTAAGGGCGCGAATGGCCTGCTTCTTCTTGGTCACATCATGGCTCCATGAGCGCTTGAGGGCGAGCCGGGCGTATGGCTGTCAAGGCCTCGCCGGCGGTGAGTGGGCGTGCACAACCTGTTCGTCCAGCTGCGCATACAGTGAGTTGACTGCAGCCTGAAACGCCTCGTAACTGTGCTCGCGCTCCACGAACGCCCGCGCGCGCTCGCCCATTTGACGGGCGTGCTCGCGGTCGCGCAGCAGAGTCACCCAGGCGTCGGCAAACCCTGAAACCGTCGCCGGGGCGAGGCAGGCGATCTCGGAGTCGAGGACCTGATTGTGCGTGGGTAGATCCGTTGCCAGCACCGGGACCCCGGAGTGCAGGTAGCTGTAGATCTTCATGGGCGTATTCACGCCATGGGTGCGAGGGGAGACGAGTACATCCGCCTGGGCCATATAGAAAGCGAGGTCGTGCACCGGGCGCTGCCCCAGAAAATGCACGTACTTCTCCATGCCAAGCCGGGCGATATGGGCCTGATAACGGGCGATATCCTTATCATTGCCACCAATGATGACAAGGTGGCCGCCCTTGTGTTGGAGATGGGCGCGCGCAAAGCTCTCAAGCAGCAGGTCGATTCCCTGATACGCCTCCAGGTTGCCAATGTACATGCTAATCGTGCCGGAAATGCCCAGGGACTCCCGCAGTGGAGGGCAGGGCGCCGCGCCGGTATGCTCTTGCATCAGTGAGACATCACGAAGGACGGTGATGCGCCTGGCGCCATAGGTGTCGATCTCGTTGGCCAGGGCATCACACACTGGGACCACCGCCGCCGCTCTGCGCACGGGCATGGCCTCCAGAAACCGCAGCATGCGGCGGAGCGGGCTGAGCAACGGGTACTTGTCAATGATCTGGGTCGATAGTGTCGAGTCCATGTCGTAGACAAAGGGCACCGAAGTGAATGGTTTCAGCACCATTGCCATGAACGCGCTTTCTTCCACCGCATGGATGACGTCATAGTCCTCGCGCCGCAGGCGTCGAATCAGGCTTGCGAACAGGAAGACATCGCAGATCAGTTTCTTCACTGAAGGCCCCGGCCCCACGTTCCGAATGCCGGGCGGACTTGCAATGCGGTGGATCGTGACTCCAGGGTAGTGGCGGTCTGCGCCTTCATGGAAGGTCAACACGTCGGCCGTGTCGCCGCGTTCACTGAGCGCCCTGACAAGCAGATCGACGGCGATGGGCGTGCCGCGTTCCTGATAGAAGGGGTGGG
>NZ_SKOG01000150.1 GCF_007120195.1 Aquisalimonas sp. | reverse complement strand
ATCCATCCGCCGCGCCCCAGTTGTCGACACCGATGGGGTCTTGAGGCGTTCCGACGTCAGGCCCCCACCACATGCAGGTGACCCGGAACCGCCTCCCGCCTGGACGCCGTCGCCGGTCGCGTGTCCATTCCCTCGCCCTTGGCGAGCAAAGACGCTTTCCGTCAGTCAGGAATCGATCAGCCCAATGGCCGGTTGGGGGTTCGCATTGTGAGCACGATCCGGCGAGACATGTTGCGTTGAGGCGCGACCCCGCCGCCACGGCGGTAGTCGCGCTCACTGCATGAGCCCGCCGACATGCCGTCGGCAGGCCCGGCGCGACCTCATGCAGCGGTCAGCGCCCTTGCACGCCCTGGGCGATGCGGTCGCCGATCTCCTTGTCGATGTTGCGCCAGTACTCGAAGGCGCGCTCCAGGATCGGCTGCGACACACCGGCGCTGAGGTGGCCGACGACGTTGTTGACCAGCCGGTCGCGCTGCGCGTTGTCCATGACCTCACGCACCAGGGTGCCGGCCTGGACGAAGTCGTCGTCCTCGGCGTGCGGCACGTAGGCGGCGTGCAGCATCTCGCCGCTGGTGTGCCAGGTCTCCATCCTCGGGTAGGCCTCGCCGTCGGCCGCGGGACCGCCATAGGAGTTCGGCGCGTACACCGGGTCCTTGACGTTCTGGACCCGCATCACGCCGTCCTTCGAGTAGCTGTGGACGGGCACCTCTGGCGAGTTGACCGGGATCTGCTTGTAGTTGACCCCGAGCCGGGCCCGATGCGCGTCCGCGTAGGAGAAGATCCGGGCGAGCAGCATCTTGTCCGGGCTCGGGCCGATGCCCGGCACTAGGTTGTTCGGCTCGTAGGCTGCCTGCTCGATCTCGGTGTGGAAGTCGGTCGGGTTGCGGTCCAGCGTGAGCCGCCCAACCTCGTGCAGCGGGTAGTCGCCCTTCGGCCAGACCTTGGTCAGGTCGAAGGGGTTGAAACGGTAGGTGTCGGCGTCCTTGAACGGCATGATCTGCATGTACAGCGTCCAGCTCGGGTAGTCGCCCCGCTCGATTGCGTGGAACAGGTCGCGCCGGTGGTAGTCGGCATCCTCGCCGGCGAGACGGACGGCGTCCTCCTGGGTGAGGAAGTCGATACCCTGGTCGGTCTTGAAGTGGTACTTGACCCAGAACTTCTCGCCCTCGGCGTTGACCCACATGTAGGTGTGGCTGGAGTAGCCGTTCATGTGACGCCAGGTCTTGGGGATGCCGCGGTCGCCCATCAGCCAAGTCACTTGGTGGGCGGACTCGGGCGAGAGGGTCCAGAAGTCCCACTGCATGTCGTGGTCGCGCAGCCCGTTGTCTGCGCGACGCTTCTGAGAACGGATAAAGTGCTGGAACTTCATGGGGTCGCGCACGAAAAAGACCGGGGTGTTGTTCCCGACCATGTCGTAGTTGCCTTCGCTGGTGTAGAACTTCAGCGAGAAACCACGCGGGTCGCGCCAAGTGTCCGGGCTCCCGCGCTCACCGGCGACCGTGGAGAAGCGGATCATCGTGTCGGTCTTGGTCCCCGGCTGGAACACAGCAGCCTTGGTGTACTGGCTAACGTCGGCCGTGACCTCGAAGTGACCGAAGGCGCCCGAGCCCTTCGCGTGGGGCTGACGCTCCGGGATGCGCTCCCGGTTGAAGTTGGCCATCTGCTCGATGAGGTAGTGATCGTGAAGCAGGATCGGGCCGTTCGGCCCCACAGTAAGCGAGTGCTCGTCGCTCGGCACCGGAATCCCAGCGTCGGTGGTGGTGGGTTTGCGGTCATCGTTCGCCAAGATCATGTCTCCCTTGTGTCGGATGGGGAAGGCTGGGTCTCCCGCTCGTAATCAGGTTGCCAAGCAGCCGGCTTGGTGTGCTTGCGCTCTCCCGCCCCGGCAAAGGCGGGGCGGGAGCATCAGACAAGGGCTTAAGCATTGAAGGCTATTGCGGCCTAGGGGCCAGTCTCCCTTGAACCCTGTCAAGGCCGGGTCGTGCAATGCATCGCGAGGTCTGAGGGCACTCGGCCCGCAGCAGTGGGAGTGGGGTGTACTCAACCGTGTCCACCGCAACGACCGCCTGGCGCAGCCCACAGCCAGACGATTCGACGCACTGGGCCGAGGTGCGCAACAGAGAATGCTATCGGCCCCGAAATCCACTCGCGGGACGACCTCAAACCATTATCGACACGGGTACTCACATACACTCGCCCAGGAGTTTCGGTGCTTGCCTCTGCGCGGCCGGCAACTTGCCACGCGTGGCACGGCAAACCAGCATCGGACCGCTTAGAGTCTGGGACGTTCGCGCAACTCACTTCCGCCCCTGCCAGACGGTGCCGCGTCGCCGCCCGATAAGGTCGTATCGCCGCCAGAGGCCGCGGGGACCTCTTCGACCTCCTCCGGGGTCAGCTGGTCTACATCCATCCAGGGCGGCGGTCCTTGCGGCCGCCACTCCATGACGTGCTCGATAATGGAGGGCTGTGCGCTGGAGAACGAACCGGTGGTGGCATCCGGCAGTGTCGGCGCGTTGAACGCCAGCACCAGGGCGGTGACAGCCGCGAGCGCACTCAGGGTGATTCGCGGATCGCGTTCAGAGGCTTCGACTACTCGCATGTCATGCACCTGATTCTTGTCTCGACGGGCCTTCATGATAAACCTTGGGCGTTCGAAGGTCGATAGACATCAGTCGTCCCGAACCTCTACTTCGGCACCCGAATCAGGCGGCCCTCACGGCTGGCCAGGGGGCCGAGGTTTTCGCCGATGCACGGGGGCGGGGCCTCGCCACACGGCCGGATCAGGCCAAAGCGGGTGAGTCGGTTCTCCCATAAGCCCAGCGCTCATAAGCCCAGGGCTTGCATGCCGGCGACTGTTCCGTTGAGCGACACCGCAATCGGCGCAAGTGCAATCACGGTGCGCCCTGTATGCTGGAGGAACACACGCACGTGGCGGCCAACACAAGGGGAGCTCGGCGGGATGCCGCGGGACGCCAAAGGGCTACTGAGTCTTCCCCTCGATACATTCCTCGGCACTGGTCAAGGCGAGTTCCGTCGCCTCCCCGACGCGCTCGATCCAGTGGAACTCGAGCTGTTCCCGGGCCTTCTCCGGGATCTCCTCCCAGTCCTTGCGGTTGCGAGCCGGCAACAGCACGGTGCGGATGCCGGCGCGTTGGGCGGCGAGGACCTTTTCCTTGATTCCGCCCACCGGGAGCACGAGCCCCCGCAGGGTGATCTCTCCGGTCATCGCCACATCCTCACGCACGCAGCGCCCGGTGAGCAGGGAGACCAAGGCTGTGTAGATGACCGTCCCAGCGCTCGGCCCATCCTTGGGGATGGCACCGGCAGGCACATGCACGTGAATGTCGGACTTGGAGATATCCTCGGCGGCGAGACCCAGGCTGGAGGCCCGCGCCTTGACCAGGCTGAGTGCGGCCTGCGCGCTCTCTTTCATCACCTCTCCAAGCTGTCCGGTGAGGATCAAATTCCCCTTCCCCGGCGAGCGGCTCGCCTCGACGAACAGGATATCCCCGCCCGTGGGGGTCCAGGCCAAACCTGTCCCGACACCGGGGACACTGGTCCGCATGGCAACCTCATTTTCGTACTGTGGCGGGCCCAGGGGCTCTCGCAGATCGTTCGCATCCACATCCGCGGACTGGATTTTGCCCTCGGCGATGCGGACCGCCACATGGCGCACCACAGCACCAATCAGACGCTCCAGGGTCCGCACGCCGGCCTCGCGCGTGTAATCCGAAACAATCTGGTGCAATGCGGAGTCGGTAATGCGGAACTGCTCTTCACTGAGCCCCGCCGCCTCGCGCTGTCGCCTCAGCAGGTAGCGCCTGGCGATTTCCACCTTCTCGTCTTCGGTATACCCGGGCAGCTCGATCACTTCCATACGATCGCGCAACGGGCCTGGGACCTGGTCCAGCACGTTGGCTGTGCCGATGAACATCACGCGGCTTAAATCGAATGGCACGCCCAGGTAGTTGTCCCGGAATGTGTTGTTCTGCTCGGGATCGAGCACCTCCAGCAGTGCCGCGGACGGATCCCCCTGGATTCCGGCGCCGAGCTTGTCCAGCTCATCGAGCATAAAAACGGGGTTGCGCGTACCCGCCTTGCGCATGCCCTGGATGATGTTGCCTGGCAGCGCCCCGATGTAGGTGCGGCGATGGCCACGGATCTCGGCCTCATCGTGGACGCCACCGAGGCTCGCGCGGGCGAACTCCCGGTTCATGGATCGGGCGATGCTCTTGCCCAGGGACGTCTTGCCGACACCCGGGGGGCCGACGAAGCACAGTATTGGGCTTTTCCCCTCGGGATTGAGCTTGTGTACGGCGAGGTGCTCAAGGATGCGCCGCTTGATCCGGTCAAGGCCGTAGTGGTCTGCATCCAGGATTTCGCGCGCCTGGGCAATGTCGATATGCTCCTCGCTCAGCGTTGACCAGGGCAGCTCCAGCAGCCAGTCCATATAGGTGCGGGTCATGGAGTACTCGGCGGCGCCTTCCGGCATACGCTCCAGGCGCTTGAGTTCCTTGCGGGCCTGCTCTTCCACCTCCTCGGGCATGCCGGCGTTGCTGATGCGCTCTTCGAGCTCGCGGATCTCCTCGCCCTTGCCATCGCCCTCGCCCAGCTCTTGCTGGATGGAACGCAGCTGTTCCCGCAGCACTGCCTCGCGCTGGCGTTCGCTCATGGTCTCTTGGGTGCGCTGGCTGATCTTCTGCGAGAGCTTCAGCACTTCCACTCGGTAATCGAGGAAACGCTGGACTTTGTCCATGCGCGCCTTGACGTCGATGATCTCCAGGACCTCCTGCTTCTCGGAGGGTTTCAGGTCCAGGTACCCGGCGATGGTGTCCGCCATCAGCCCTGGCTGATCAATCCCCCGAATGGCGCGGGTCAGCTCTTCCGGTGTTTGCGGCAGCAGATTGAGCGCCTCCAAAGCACGCTCGCGCAGCGTCAATAGCCGCGCCTCCACCTCTTGATCCCGCTCTTCGCGCTCGTAAATCGGCTCGACGCGCGCCACCATGAAGGGGTAGTCAGGGAGGAACTCAAGCACCCGGAAACGCTGGTGGCCATGACAAATGAGGTTATGGTGACCGTCGTCGCCGGAGACATAGCGCAGAACAGTGGCCATGCTGCCGACGCGGTACATATCCGCCGGGCCGGGATCTGTTTCCTCGGGTTCCTTTTGCAACAAAAGCCCCACCGAACGACCCTGTTTCACCGCCTCCTGGGCAGCGGCGAGGGACTTCGGCCGCCCCACTGTGATCGGCAGCACCAGCTCGGGAAAGAGCACGGTGTTGCGCACGGGGATGATGACCAATGCATCCTCGGGGAACTCTCGGCCAGTTGCCTCTCCCCGTCGCTCCCGCTGATGGTTCTCGCTCACGACACCACCCCTTTATCCAGCAAACCGCAAACCAAGAAATAGACAGCCGTCACGCCACTCGCGCTCCTGCAGCGCGTACGTCCCCGGCGGCAGTGACACACGGCGCTGGAAACGCCCATACGGGATCTCCAGCCGGTGGACCGAGCCGTTCCGGGCCGCTGCGGGCAGCTGGCGCTCGGCACGCACCACCAAATCACCATCGTCGACACGCACGTCGATGCTCTCCCCGTCGGCACCCGGCATGGCCACGACCAGCCAGAGGCCGTCTCTCACTTCGTACACATCGACTGGCGGTTCCCAGCTCGTCGCCTGTGCGCGGTGTCCGGGGCGAAAGAACTGCCGTTGCAGGCGTTCCGCGCGCTCCAGCATCTCGCAGGCCTGGGCCCACATCAGTCGTTCCAGATCACGTGACGGCATGACGTTCTCCAGGGTGAATCGATCCACGGACACATCCAGCATAGTTACCCACTAGATGGGTGCTAGTTGACGGTCTTCCAAGTGGCACGACATGACGCCGCGCGCACGCGCTTCGCGGGCGAAGCGCAGTGGCGTATGATGCGCGGCATCGCCCAGGGCCGGCGGCGCATTCGCCACCCCGCCAACACCATTCGAGATGACCGCGACGCCGATGGTTCGCCTGATAACGCTCTTTTGCCTTGCCGCGCTTTCTCCGCTGGTTGCCGCGGACGCCCGCTGCGATGCACCAGCCCTTGACCCGCCGGTTGCGGACTACAAGGCCAAGGTGACGGCGCTGCACGAGCAACTGGGCATTCCCGAGGATTACAGCGAACGCACCGGTCTGTCCCTTCAGCCGACCAATGAGCGGCTCGTGGTCGCCGGCGTGGACAGGCGCATGGGTGTCTTTCTTATGAGCGCCGAGGCCGCCAAGGCCTGGTTAGAGATGCAGGCGGCCGCGCGTGTAGAAGGCGTCGAGCTGTTTCCGGTCTCCACCTACCGGGGTGTGTTCGAGCAGGCCGAGATCGTGCGGCAGCGCCTCAACGATAACCAAACCATCGAGGAGGTGCTCAAAACCAGCGCCGCACCTGGCTATAGTGAACACCACACCGGCGACGCCATCGACTTGGCCACCCCCAACGGACCCGGCCTCACGCAAGAATTCGCGACGACCGAGGCCTATGCGTGGTTGACGGCAAATGCCGGGGACTACTGCTTCACGCTCTCCTATCCCGAGGACAACGACCACGGGCTCGCCTTCGAGCCGTGGCACTGGCGCTTTGAGCGCTCCATGTAGCGCGCGCAAGCGCCGCACGGCAGCGAGCATGCGGCCAACACCACGTGTTCTTGCCCTGTATCAAGATCCCGCCCAGCGACACCGTGTAGACTCCGGGGCTCTGTCGCTTGATACCGGACGCGTCTATGGGCACTGCGCTGTTCTCCGTGGGGTTTCGGCCGTTCTTTCTGGGCGCCGCCTGGCTGTCCGTGGCCTGGATGGGGGTATGGGTCGCGCTGATCCTGCGCGGCACCGCGACGACGGACCCGGTGCCACCCATCCTGTGGCACGGCCACGAGATGCTCTTTGGCTTTGCCCTGGCAGTGATCGCCGGCTTTGTCCTCACGGCGGTACAGAACTGGACACAACGCCAATCCGTCAATCAGCGCGAGCTCGTTGCACTGGTGATGCTCTGGCTCGCGGCAAGGCTCGGGTTCTTGTTCCCAGCGATAATCCCGTTCTGGTTCACCAGTATGGTCGATGTGGCCTTCATTCCGCTGCTGGGCTGGTTTATCGCACGCACGTTGCTGGCGGCTGAGAATCACCGCAATTATGCCTTCATTCCGCTCATGGCGGCGTTTGCTGTTCTGAATCTAGTCATTCATCTGGAGATCCATGGCTTGGTCTCCGGGATGGCCATGCCGGCGCTGGATCTCAGCATTCTGCTGGTCACGGTGCTGCTGGTGTTCATGGGCGGGCGCGTAATCCCGTTTTTCACCGACCGCTGGCTCACGGGCCCCAGCCCGCGTCAATGGCCTGTGCTGAACTGGTGCTCCACGCTGGCGACAGTGCTGGTGCTCCCGCTCTACCTGATTGCAGGGCGCCACCCGATGCTGATACCCCTGCTCTTCGCCGCGAGCCTGTTCACCCTCGCCCGCTGGCTGGCCTGGAGACCCTGGCGGACCTGGCGCACGCCGCTGCTGTGGATTCTGCACCTGGGTTATCTGTGGATCCCGGTGGGTTTGGCCCTGCTCGCCCTTCATCTTATGGGCGCGGGCGTCTCCTGGTCGGCAGGCATCCATGCCCTGATGGTGGGCGGGATGGGGTCACTGTGCCTGGGGATGATGGCGCGCGTGGCCCTGGGACACACCGGCCGACCGCTAGTGGCGCCCACACTGGTCACCGCGGGGTTTGTGCTCATTACGCTCGCGGCAGCGGCCCGCCTCGGCATGGCGTTCACGGAGACGATGCCGTGGCTGCTGGCAGCGTCGGCGGTGGGGTGGGCAATGGCCTATCTGTGCTATGCAGTGCACTACACGCCGATTCTGCTGCGCCAGCGGGCGTAAGCGACGCCGGGCCGCTGCATCAGCGACTATCCGGCCGCGTCAACAGAAAGATGGACACGCACACCAGGGCAATCACCTGGAGGGTCAGCGCGGCAGGAGGGAGTTGCATCCAGATCGCAATCAGCAGGCTGGCGATGACCGAGGCGATGCCGATCCACTTGACCTTGCGCGGGATGGCTCGCTGGGTCTGCCAGCTGCGGATTGCCGGGCCAAAGCGCGGATGGTTCAGCAGCCACAGCCGCCAGCGCTCCGAGCCCCGGGCAAAGGCCCAGGCTGCCACCAACAGGAATGGCGTGGTGGGTAGCAGCGGCACCACCGTGCCGAGCGCGCCAATGGCCACGGCGGTCATCCCCAGAGCACGCCACAACCAGCGCGAGATCACGGCAACGCGGCCTTGGCAAACCGCCGGCTGATCGGCTGTGTGCAATTCATCTGCTCTATGTTACCGGGATTCGATAAGCCCCGGACAGGGCGGGTTACACCGTCCGCGAGTACCGGACCTGGGCGGCGTGCTGATGCAGGTAGCGGTCAAACACCATGGCGATATTGCGCAGCAAAAGCCGGCCGGTCGGCAGTACGCGAATCCCCGCCGAGTGCCGCTGGAGCAGCCCGTCCGCCTCCAGTGGGGCCAGTGCCTTCAATTCAGGCTCGAAGTACTCGGAGAAGTGGATACCGAACAGGCGCTCGATTTCGCGTGCATCCACCCAGGTACGGCACATGAGCCGTTCGATGACAGCACGCCGCAACCGATCATCAAAGCCAAGCTCGCAGCCCCGGACCACGGGTATTTGCCCCGAATCGAGCAGCGCATAGTAGCTGCGCAGGTGACTGGCATTCTGGCTGTAATGGGCACCGATGTTGCCGATCGCCGTCGCGCCCACCGCCACGAGATCGCACTCGGCGTGGGTGGAATATCCCTGAAAATTACGCTGCAAGGTATTGTTATCCATTGCCTGCGCCAGATCGCTCCCCGGCAGCGCGAAATGATCCAGCCCGATGGCGACATAGCCGGCGTCGGTCAATCGTCCAACCGTATGTTCGAGGATGGCGAGCTTGCCCTGCGGCGACGGCAAGGTCTCCCGGGCAATGAGGCGCTGTGCCTTCACCCGCTCCGGCAAATGGGCGTAGTTGTAAACGGATAGCCGATCCGGACGGATGCTCAGGACCTCATCCAGGGTGGCATCAAAGGTGGCCACGGATTGATGGGGCAGCCCGTAAATGAGATCGAGACTCAGGGAGGCCATGCCGGCGGCGCGGCCCTGTTCGATCACCCCTTGCACCAGTTCGGCCGGCTGCACCCGATTCACCGCCGCCTGCACGGCGGGGTCAAAATCCTGCACGCCGAGGCTCATGCGGTTAAAGCCCAGGCCACCGAGGACCTGCATGGTGCCCGGGCCCACGGCTCGGGGGTCAATCTCGATAGAGAACTCCCGTTCCCGCGGTGGTGCCAGCGAGAAATGGCGGCTGATGGCCTGCATCAGGCGCCACAACTGGCGATCGTCCATGAACGTCGGGGTGCCTCCGCCGAGGTGTAGCTGCCGCAGCGGCCGATCCCGATCAAAGAGCGCCGCCTGCAGCGCCAGCTCCCGCTCGAGGTAATGGAGATAGATCTCCGCCTTCTCACGATGGCGGGTAATGATTTTGTTACAGGCGCAGTAGTAGCACAGGCTGTGACAGAATGGGATGTGGACATACAGTGACAGCGGCCGGGGCACCGGATCATCGTTACTGCGCCGTGCCGCCGCCGCATACGCCTCGGCATCAACCCCGGCATGAAAGTGCGGCGCCGTCGGGTACGAGGTATACCGTGGCCCGGGGACGTCGTACTTCTCGTACAGCGGTCGATCGAATACTGCGGGCGCGTGCGCCTTGTGATTGCCTTTGGGATCCATGCCCGACACATTAGCGAAATCGCCCCGCCGGATATTGATCCAGGTCAACCCGAGGCACGGGCACCCTTGCCGACGCCCTCGAATGCCCGGACGCTGAAATGCGCCTCGGGGTCCTGGCGCTTCATGACCCCGTGGAGGTGCGAGGCAATGTGCTCGACGGTGCTTTGCGTCTCCAGCAGCTCGCAGGCTGCCGCCGGCAGCTCGAGGCTGAACGCCCCTTCCCGGCCTGTGTAGGCGAATCGGTGATACGGCGTGCCGTCGCGCTCCCGCGTTTCCACGATATGGGCACGCGTGCCGAGGTAGATGTTGCGCCAGCGATCGGCCCAGTAGCTCTCCCACTCAGGGCAGCGATGGCCGTTACGATGGATTTCCAGCCGTGAGCGGTGACCATGGGCGATCCGCTGGCACGCACCACCATGGGCCTGCAGCCCGTGGCTATAGGCATACCAGGCGCCGTCAATGCGCTCCTGGCGCAGCCGCAACCCCAGATCGGTGACGTTTGCCGGAAGGAGCGGCGTGAGAATCTGCAACAGCAGCTCCCGAACGGCGGCGGCATCGGCACGCTCGCCGGGAAGGCTGGCCACGGCCGCGGGCGGGCCACTCATGCGGAGCTCACCCCGCTCGCTGGTATAGGCCACCACCACGCTCTGCGCCGACTCCTGGACGTCGGCGGCACCCGCGGGCACCAGCAAGCGATGATCCACACTGCCGTCCACGGCCGCCTTCAGCTCCCGTTTGACGTCGCCGAAGTCGACGACCATGCCCTGGGCATCCAGCGCGCCGCTGAGTTCCACATCGACGATCCAGCTCTCGCCCACAAGGCCCTCGACCGGATCCAGGCGGGAGGAATCGATGACTGTCAACTGCTCGACGAAAAGACAGGCCATGGGGTACTCGCGGCATCCCGACTGCGTGGCAAGGATGCGCAGTCTACAGTAGGCGGACTCAGGATGTCGTCACGGACCGGCGGCCCCACCAGGTCAACGCACCTGTGTGCGGGCCTCGGCACCCCGTTCACGCAGTGCAAGCCTGCCGTCAACCCATGCCAATACCGTCACGGAGCAGTAGTCCGGCCGGAACACCAGCACCCGGTCATCCCCGGTCAGTGCCGAGACCATCGCATTAATCATGACGGCGTGGGTGACATAGACCGCATCCTCCCGGCACTCCTGCAGGGCCTCCAGCGCCTGCGCGCGCCATTGCCAAAGCCCTGCGTCCAACTCCGGCCAGCGGGAGTCGAACAAGCCCAGCAGCCACTCACCCCGCTGCGCCAACGACAAGCCCGGCGAGGGGACTTCCGCGACCCGGGGCTCCACCTCCGCGGCGACACCCCATCGCCGAGCCAGCGGCTCCGCGGTTTCCCGCGCGCGCCGCAGCGGGCTCGTCACCACGCGAAGCGCCTGGCCGATGCGCTGATCAAGCCGCTCAGCCAGGGCTTCGGCCTGGTTGCGCCCCGTCTCGTCCAGCCCCGGATCCCGGGCTTCGTGCCAGGACGAGGCTGCGCGCCCATGGCGTACCAGATACAGCGTCAATGCCATTGTGCCCCCATCTAAGCCTCAGCGTCTTGAGCCGCCAAGCGGCCGCGTCATGCGTGTTAACATTTTCGAGCAAACGGTAACGTCATGCACGTGGGCGAGCGGGGCGCGGTCATCCTCCGCGGGGCGCGAGGCCCACCACAGCTGGGGAAGGCGCTGGATGAAAGTCGAAGCGTTGGACTACGTGGTACTGGTGGTGGCCGACCTGGAACGGGCCTTGGCATTTTACACGCAGACGATGGGCCTGCCATTGCGCCATCGGGCGGAGCGCTTCGCCCAGCTCGACACCGGCAGCACGCGACTTGCCCTTTTTACCCGTGATGCCATGGCGGAGACCTTGCACCAGGCGCTGCGTGTCCCGGCACCCGACGCCCCGGCATTCGAGATCGGCTTCAAGGTCGACGACGTGGACACCGCCTACGACGAGCTGACGGTAGCCGGGGCTGAGCCCGTGACGGCACCGGAAACACGGCCTTGGGGGCAGCGCACCGCCTATGTTCGGGACCCGGACGGCAACCTGATTGAGCTGGTCACGCAGCTGCGCAGACCCGGTAAATAGCGCGCCCGGTGGCGCACTGCCGGGCGACGCTATTGTTTCGCTTCGCAGAATGCTCGTTCGCGATATGGCTACAACGAGCGCATTCTTCTAGGCTTGAGTCCCGGCCACAAGAAGACAGAGACCACATACCATGGACCTGACCAACCTCAGTGAACAGGCATTCGCCAGTGTTCCCGACCTGGTTCGCGCCCACGCCCAGCATCGCCCCGATGCCCGGGCCTTCATCCAGGATGGCGAGACCCTCAGCTACGGCGCCCTGGACATTACCATGGACCGCGTGGCGGCCGCTTTACAGCGGGATGGGCTCAGCCCCGGAGATGCCATCAGCATCTGCGCCGCAACATCCATCGCCTATGCGACTGTGTTTCTTGGGGCGCTGCGCGCCGGTGTGGTTGCTGCCCCCCTGGCCCCCTCCGCAACGCCCGAGAGCCTCGCGGACATGGTCGCCGACGCGGGCGCCCGTCACCTGTTCGTGGACGCCACCAACGCCGAGGCCCTGGCACCGGTCGCCGGGCATATCGACGCGCAGTGGCTGACGCTGGATGGCTCCGACGCCGGCACCCCGATGGAGGACTGGCTGGTGCCTCCAGGCACTCGCCCCGACCCGGTGACCATCGATCCGGAGTGGCCATTCAACATCATCTATTCTTCTGGCACCACCGGGACGCCCAAGGGTATTGTCCAGCCCCATGGCCTGCGCTGGGGCCACATCCGGCGCGGGCTCTCGGAGGAATACCTCATGGGGCCAGAGAGCGTGACGCTGCTCTCCACCCCGCTCTACTCGAACACCACCCTCGTACCATTTTTCCAGACCATTGCCCTGGGCGGCACCATCGTGCTCATGGCCCGATTCGACGCGGTACGCTACCTGGAACTGGCCGAACACTACCGGGTGACGCATACCATCCTGGTCCCGGTGCAGTACCAGCGCATCATGGATGTGCCCGATTTCGACCGCTACGACCTGTCCTCCTTCCAGTGCAAGCTGTGCACCAGCGCTCCCTTCCAGGCGGCGCTCATGGCGGACGTACTGGCGCGCTGGCCAGGCCACCTCATCGACAACTACGGCATGACCGAGGGCGGCGGCGTATGCAGCCTGCTGGCTCATCGCTATCCGGACAAGCTGCACACCGTCGGACAACCCGCACCGGGGCACGACATCCGCCTCATCGATGACGACGGCAATGAGGTCGGCCCGGGTGAGATGGGCGAAGTGGTGGGGCATTCCCCCGGCATGATGATCGGCTACCACAACCAGCCCGAGAAGACGCGGGAGACGGAGTGGTATGCCCCGGACGGCCGCCGTTTCATCCGCACCGGCGACATCGGCCGCTTCGACGAGGACGGCTTTCTCGTCATCATGGACCGCAAGAAGGACATGATCATCTCCGGCGGGTTCAACATTTACCCCACGGATCTGGAAGCCGTGCTGCGCGAACATGACGCCGTCGCGGACTGCGCCATCGTGGGTGTGCCCTCGGAGCGCTGGGGGGAGACACCAGTGGCATTCGTCGTCCCAGCCGCGGATCAGGCGGCAGACCCCGAGGTCTTACGCGCCTGGGCGAATGAGCGCCTGGGCAAGACACAGCGCCTGGCCGACGTCTGCCTCCGTGAGACACTCCCGCTGTCGGCCATTGGCAAGGTCCTGAAGCGGCAGCTGCGGGAGGAATACCAGCAGAGCACCGGCGGCGGCTCAACGAATCTCTACGAATAGGGCGGACCATCAGCACAGCCCCGGAGCACCGCTGCTGCCGGCGCGATGGGGCCTGCCCGAGCAACCGATGCGCGCCCCCGGAAACCACGTATTGCCGTGACGGCGGGCTGACACTACTCTCCCGGACCTGCTGACCCTAACGCGGTGCGCAAGCCCTGGGAGGACAGGTCACCGATGAGCGGCGTGCATTTACCCACCCTGATCGGGGTGCTGTTGGTCCTTGCCCTGGGCAGCGCCGCGCTCGCGCCGCGGTCACGGACGGCGGATGGCTTCTTTCGCGGCTGGAGTGAAGGCGGTACTGCCCCAGGCGTGCTGACCCTGACGCTCTCGCAGGTCACCACCTGGATCTTCGCGCGCTCCCTGCTAAACGCTGGCATCCTCGGGTACTTCTTCGGTATCGCCGGCGTGCTGGCCTACACGGCCTATTACGGCTCGTTTCTAACGGGCTGGCTCATCACGGATCACTTGCGCTTTCGCCACGGTGCCGTCAGCGTGCAGACGTTCCTTCATGATCGCTTCGGCCGAAGCGGCGCACTGTGTTTTAACGTGCTGGTGTCGCTCAGGCTGCTGAGCGAAGTCTTCGCCAACCTGCTGGTGGTGGGCATCGTCTTCAGCGCCGCCGGTGGTGCGGCGCAAACCTGGGCCATTGTGGCGGTGGCTGCTGTGACGCTGGCCTACTCCATGACAGGCGGCCTGCGTGCGTCGCTGCGCACGGATGTCTTCCAGATGCTGCTTCTGGTTGGGCTGTTGCTCGCGCTGGTTGTGATAATGGCGAGCCACGCGCAGTTCGAGGCGTCGGCACTGCTCGGCAGCAGCCCGGAATTCACCAGCCCCGGCTGGATTCTGCTAGCCGTGGCATTGTTGCAAGTGCTCAGCTACCCGCTGCATGACCCAGTCATGATGGACCGCGGCTTCCTGGCCGAACGCGAGACAACGCGCCGCAGCTTCATCCATGCCTTCTGGATCGCTTCACTGTGCATTCTCGCGTTCGGGTCGCTCGGGGTGTTTGCGGGTCTCCACGCCGGTGAGGACGGCGAGCTGCTGGTGACCCTGGAGCGCCTCATGGGACCGGGGGCGATGCTGGCCCTGGCCATCGCCCTGGTGATCTCCGCTGCATCCACCATGGATTCCGTATTCTCCAGCGTCTCCAAGCTGGTGATTGTCGATATGGGGGCGGCGCAACCGACGGCGCGCAACGGCCGTGTGGCCATGTTGGCGGCCTGCCTCGGCGGCCTGCTGCTGGTGCTCTTCGGCACGGATGACCTGTTCGCGGCGGTCGCGGTCAGCGGCACCGCATCGCTGTTCCTGACGCCGATTATCGTGTTCTGCATTCTCGGGGGACGACAGGTCGCCCGCTGGAGCCTGCTCACGAGTTTCCTGGCGGCGATGGTGGGCTCGGTGCTCTATTTCCTTGAGGACTCGGGCTACATTGCCTGGATCGGCGAGGCCACTGGCCTGGAGCACAGCTACAGTAAACTGTTGCTCGTCACCATGGCCATACTGATCGTAGGCTTTTTGTCATTCTGGCTCGGCTTGCGCTCGGAAGGCGAAGCCGGCAGCCGACAGCCAAGGAGTGCCTCATGACTGAACCGGGGCGGCATTGCCCGCTTCGCTACCGCACGCAGCCTGAGGACCTCGACACGCCGGCGCAGATCACCGCCGACACGCTTTACGTAGTCGGCGGCCTGTACGGCAACCCGTGGGCACTGCGGGCACTGCACGCCGTCGCCGAGGCCGAGTCGCGCGCCGGCCTGCCCGCGCCGACGCTCGTGTTCAACGGCGATTTCAACTGGTTCAACGCCGAAGACAGCGCCTTCCACGCCATCAACACCGCGGTGATGCAGTATGAGGCCACCCAGGGCAACGTCGAGGCGGAACTCTCGGAACCCGCCGCGGACGCCGGCTGCGGCTGCGCCTACCCGCAGTGGATCGATTCCGCCACGGTGGCAAGCTCCAACGCCATCATGACCCGTCTCCAGGACACCGCCTCCAAGGAGCCGCAGATTTGCCGGGCGTTGGGCGCGCTGCCCCGAACGCTCACCGCCAGTGTCGGCGAGCAGCGCATTGGCATTGTCCACGGCGATCCGGACTCCCTGGCCGGCTGGAACCTGGCCGTCGAGAGCATGCCGCCCCCGGGCACGACCACGGAGCAAATTGCCCACTGGTTCAGGGCTGCTCGGGTTGACATCATCGCCAGCACCCACACCTGCCTGGCGTTTATGCAGGATTTTCGCATCGATGGTGCCCGGCGGCTGGTCATCAACAACGGCGCCGCCGGCATGCCCAACTTTCGAGGCGACCGGCGGGGTGTCATCACCCGCATCAGCCGTTTTCCGACCACAGCCGAATCGCTCTATGGCACAACCCTGGGGCCGGTGTACTGCGATGCCGTAGGCGTGCACTGGGCCTGCCCACAGTGGGATGCGTGGTTCACGGCCATCTGGCCCGAGGGCTCACCGGCGGCGAGATCCTACATCGGACGTCTGCGCTCGGGGCCCGCGCACGCTCGCAGTGATGCCCGACGCCTGACCCAGAACACACCCGCGCGAACGACCTGATACACTCTCCGGCTCTCTGCCATTGTGTCGCAATGAGGAGAACCACTTGGCAGCGTCAGCCACAGCCCAGGGTCTGTGGATCCGGGCCATGCCTGTTCTATTCGTGCTGCTGTGGAGCACCGGGTTCATTGGCGCACGCTTCGGCCTGCCCTACGCCGAGCCCTTTACGTTCCTGACCGTGCGCTTCCTGTGCACCCTGGTGGTGCTCTACCTGATCATCCGAGTCATGTGCGCGGTCTGGCCGCGCAGCCCGGCCGCGTGGTTGCACATCGGCATCGCCGGCATCCTGATGCACGCGGCGTACCTGGGCGGCGTGTTCTCCGCGATTGATCTCGGTATGCCGGCGGGGGTCACCGCGCTCATTGTCGGGCTGCAGCCCCTGGTTACCGCCGGACTGGCCCGCTCCTGGCTCGGCGAGACGATCACCCGCAATCAATGGATCGGCATCGTGCTCGGCCTGGTGGGCATTACGCTGGTGCTCGGCGAGCAGCTGGACCTTGCCGACCCGGCGTCCCTGTTCACGGGCTTTGGTGTGCCGGCACTGCTCGCCGCCGCCCTCGCTCTGCTGGGGATCTCCATCGGCACGCTCTATCAGAAGCGCTTCTGCACCGATATGCCGCTGACCAGCGGCACCTTTATCCAGTTCGTGGGCGCAACGGTGGTGCTCGGCCTCGGCGCGTTGCTGTTCGAGACCCGGGAGATCGAGTGGTCGCTCACCTTCACCCTGACCCTGGCCTGGCTCATCTTCGGGCTGTCCATCGCCGCGATTTTGCTGCTCATGGCGCTGATTCGACGGGGCGAGGCGTCGCGGGTGGCAAGCCTGTTCTATCTCGTACCCCCTGTGACCGCGGTGGAGGCCTGGATCCTATTCGGCGAGCGGCTCGGCGTATTGGCATTGACCGGTATCGTCGTGGCGGTGCTCGGCGTCGCGATGTCGGTGCGGCAATCCGGGAGGTGATACTTAATCGAGGTGTTTCGGCATTTCGTGCGCCTTCGGCGCGGTGGATTAGACGGTGGATTACGCTGCGCTAATCCACCCTACATCCTCCGGTCAGACGCCGGGGCGGGGAAAAGGCGTAGGGGGCATTAGGCGAAGCCGTAATGCCCGCTAGACACTGGCGGCGCTGGTGAAGAGCACCTATCTTTGTGGCTTAAGGTTGCCTTTTACGTAAGCGTTAGGCGCACGCTACCCCCTGAAGAGGACAACTCGAGGAGTGGGTCGCGGTAACAGCAGCGGCTCGAATTACAACACAGCCACAAGAGGACGAGTCCGTGGACAGTACGGATCAGACGACGGACCGGGCTACGGCGCTTGCCTGTGAGCAGGTCACGCGCCGCTTCGGTGGCCTGACGGCGCTTAAGGAGATCGATCTCAGCATGCCCCAGGGCGAGATCCTCGGTCTGGTTGGCCCCAACGGCTCAGGCAAGACCACCCTGGTCAACGCCGTGACCGGGTTCTACCCCCCGCAGGACGGCCGGATTCTCTTCGAAGGCCAAGCCATCAACCACCTCAAGCCCTATCAAGTGGCCACGTACGGAATCGCTCGTACGTTCCAGAATGTGGCGTTGTTCAAGGGCATGAGCGTGCTCGATAACATTCTGCTGGGCCGCCACATCTTTATGCGCCCGAGCGCGCTCGCGTCGTTGTTCTACTGGTGGTGGGCGCAGAAGGAGGAGGTCGCCCACCGGCAGAAGGTCGAGGAGATCATCGATCTGCTGCAGCTGGAGAGCGTGCGCGATGAGCCCGTGGACGTCATCCCGTTGGGCGTACAAAAGCGGGTGGAACTCGCCCGGGCACTGGCGGCCGAACCCCGCTTTCTGATCCTGGACGAGCCCATGGCCGGGATGAACCAGGAGGAAAAGGAGTACATGGTCCGCTTCATCCTCGACGCCCAGGAGGCGCTTGACCTCACCATCCTGCTCATTGAGCACCACATGGACGTGGTAACAGCCATCTGCGACCGCGTGGTCGTGCTCAATAACGGCGAGAAAATCGCCGAGGGCACCGCAAGAGAGGCCATCAAGGACCCCGCCGTTGTCGCGGCCTACATCGGGAAGCGTCGCGATGCAGCCTGAGCACCACACCACCGCAACCGAGACCACGACCTCTGCCCAGCTGCACCCGCACTGGCAGGGAGACGATCACCTGATCAACCTGCTCGCGGGCAATGCCCGGGACTACCCCGAGCAAGTGGCCATGCGCGAGCGCGACAAGGGCATCTGGCAGGAGTACTCCTGGGCAGATTACCTGGCACAGGTCCTGGCCTTTGCCGCCGGCCTCGAGACGTACGGCATCGCCCCGGAGGAGAACATCCTAGTCATCGGCGACAACCGCCCGGCCCTGTACTTCGGCATGCTGGGTGTCGTCACGCTCCGGGCGGTTCCTTCCCCGGCCTACCCCGATACCACGCCTGGCGAGGTGGCGGACCAGCTGCGCCGGGAGGAAATCCGCTTCGCGCTGGCGGAAGACCAGGAGCAAGTGGACAAGCTGCTGCACATCCGGGAGGACTACCCGGAGCTGCAGTGGATCATCTACGACGATCCGCGGGGACTCGCCGGCAAGGAACCGCACGGGGTGGTCGCGTTTCGCGATATTGCTGAGCAGGGACGCGAGCGCCTCGAGCGCGAGCCGGGGCTGCAGGACGAGCTGCTCGCGCGCGCCAGTGTGCACGATATCGCCGTGCTCTTGCACTCCTCCGGCACCACTGGCTCGCCCAAGGGCATTCCCTTGAAGCACGGGCACATTCTCGCGGGCGTGCGCAATGCCGCCGCGGCCGGCTACTTCGAGCAGGGTGAGACCCACATGGCCTACCTGCCGCTGGCGTGGGTGGGGGATTTCATTTTCTCCGTGGGCGCGGCCATCACCCTGAAGTTCTCGGTGAACATCCCGGAGCGACAGGAAACCGCCCTGCACGACTTGCGCGAGATCGCGCCGACGCTGTACTTCAGCTCACCGCGGGCGTGGTCAAACATGCTCACTCGTATCCAGGTGGGGATTGACGAAGCCCCGGGATTCAAACGCTGGCTGTATAACCGATTCATGCCCTTTGCCGTGGAGCTCGAGCGACGCCGGTTGAACGGCCATCGACCGAGCGCCCTGGAGCGCTGCTGGCGGGGGCTTGGCGCGATTCTGGTGTACGGGCCGATCAAGGACCAACTCGGGCTCGGGCGTGTCGAGCGACCCTACACCGCCGGCGAGGCGATCGGAGAGGAGGTCTTCCTGTACTTTCGCGCCCTGGGGCTCAACCTGCGCCAGTTCTACGGCCAGACCGAGAACTGCGCCCTGTGCGCCGCCCAGGATCCCGACACGCTCAAGCTGCACACCGTGGGCAAGCCCTTCCCCGGTGTCGAGGTGCGCATCAGCGACTCCGGGGAAATCCTCATGCGCGGCGACAACATCTTCGACGGCTACTACAAGAAGCCGGACGCCACGGCCGAGACACTGCAAAACGGCTGGTTGCACACCGGGGACGCCGGCTATCTGGAAGAGGACGGCCAAATCGTCGTCCTCGGGCGTGTCTCCGAGGTGATCTACACCGCGGCAGGGGAGCGGTTTATTCCCACCTACGTGGAGAACCACATCAAGTTCAGTCAGTACATCAAAGACGTATGCGTGATTGGTGAGAAAAGGGATTACTTGACCGCCATCGTGTGCATCGATCTCGACGCCGTCGGCCATTGGGCGGAGGAGCGTGGTGTGGCGTACACATCCTTCGCCGATCTGTCCCAAAAAACGGAGGTCTACGACCTCATCCAGCGGGTGATCAGGGATGTGAACACGAAGCTACCCGAGGGGATACGGATCCGGCGCTTCGTTAACCTGCACAAGGAGTTTGATCCGGACGACGGCGAGGTGACGCGGACCCGCAAGCTGCGGCGCAACGTCATCGACAAGCACTACGCCCCCATCATCGAGGCGCTCTATGACGGGCGCAGCGGAGTTGAGTACGAGGCGCAGATCACCTACGAGACGGGCGAATCCGGGGTGCTCAAGCGCCACCTCGACATCCGGGCTGTGTCCGCGGCCGGAAACAACTGAGGCATGGATATGGCTTACTTTCTGGAACTGCTGGTCAACGGCGCCTTGACCGGGTTGATGTACAGCCTGGTCGCCCTGGGCATCGTTCTGATCTATAAATCCGCGGGCGTTCCCAACCTGGCCCAGGGGGCCATGGTGATGCTCAGCGCCTATTTCATCTGGATGTTCACGGCCATGGCGGGGATGCCGATCTTCGTCTCCATCGGCCTCGCCGTGGTGGCCATGTTTGCCTTCGGTCTGCTTGCCGAGCGACTGCTGCTGCGCAAAATGGTGGGCCAGCCCATCATCATGATCGTGATGCTGACCCTGGGCCTGGAGATTTTCCTGCGCGGCGTGGGGCCGGGCTTCCTGGGCGCGGCGCCGAAATCCCTGGACTTGGGCATCCCGCTCACCCCGATCATCGTCGGCGATGTGTTCATCAATCGCGATTACCTGATCGGTGGCATTGTGGCGGTGGTCCTGATCGGGCTGTCGCTGCTGTTCTTCCGCACCCGTATCGGCACCAAGCTGCGCGCGGTCTCCGATGACCACGTCTCCAGCTGGTCGGTGGGCATCTCCGTGGAGCGGGCGATCGGGATTTCGTGGGGGTTGGCCGGCATCTCGGCGGTCGCAGCCGGCGCTCTGTGGGGCTCGGTGCAGGGGGTGGACTGGACGCTGTCGGCCCTGCTGTTCCCGGCCATCGCCGTGGTCATCCTCGGCGGGCTCGACAGCATCATCGGCGTGCTCGTGGCCGGGCTTATCGTGGGCATTCTCGGCAGCGTCATACCCGGATACGTAGACCCGATCGTCGGCGGTGGCACACGCAACGTGGTCACCTCTCTGATCATCCTGTTCACCATCATGCTCCGGCCACATGGGATCTTCGGCCGCGAAGACATCGAGAGGGTCTGAATCCATGTTCTACCGACTGTCCGGAGTCCACCACACGCGTTACGAGACCGCCCGCCAGCTCTGGCCGATACCGGCGGACCGCTGGCAGGTATGGATCCTGCTGGCGTTGGCGCTGGGCGCTCCGCTCTACATGGCCGACCTTTATCTCACCAGCTACATGCTGCCCTGGCTGGTGTGGAGTGCGGCGGCGTTGTCCCTCACGCTGCTCATGGGCGTGGCCGGCCAATTGCACTTTGGCTTCGCCGCCGTGATGGCCATTGGCGCCTACACCAGCATCCACATCGCGCGGGCGGGCTGGCCCTTCGAGATTGCCCTCATCGGTGCCGGCTTGACGGCTGCTGTGATCGGCTGCGTGTTTGGCGCCGCGGCGCTGCGCGTCAAGGGCTTGTACCTGGTCATGGCAACGCTTGCCATGCAGTATCTGGTGGACTGGGTCATCATCAACGTGCCCGCCATCTCCGGCGGCGCCCAGGCGACGTTGCAAACACCCGATGTCACGTTCCTGTTCGTGCCCATGCAGGGCGACACCGCACTCTACTACGGCGCCCTGCTCTGGGCGGTGATCGTCACGGTGCTCGTGCTCAACATCAAGCGCACCAGCTTCGGCCGCGCCCTGGTCGCCGTGCGCGACAAGGACTATGCCGCCTCGATCATCGGTGTGAACAGTTTCAAGTACAAGCTCCTGGCGTTCTTCACCAGCTCCTTCCTGGGCGGGGTCAGTGGGGCGGTGCTCGCGTTCTGCTACTACCAGGCGGTGACCCCGGAGCAGTTCGGTTTTAACGTCTCCATACAGCTGGTCGCCATGGTGCTGGTGGGCGGACTGGGCAGCGTTATTGGGGCCTACCTGGGCGCCGGTTTTGTGCTGCTGGCGCCAATCTTCCTGACCAACGCCATGGCGTACGCCGCCATCCAGGGCTGGCTGACGGTCTCGTCCAATCTGCTGGCGCACATCCCGCTCATGGCCTACGGCGCGTTGATTATCGGTTTCCTGCTGTTCGAGCCCCTTGGGCTCGCGAAGATCTACGACAACATCAGGAAGTATTTCCTGGTCTGGCCGTTTCGCCACTCCGGCAGTTGATCGGCTGATCGGGACCACAACACAAAGAGGAGGAGCCACCATGCGAGGACTATTCAAGGGCCTGATCGGGACTGTGGCCGCGGCGGCATTGACCGTCACCGGCACAGCGAAGACCGACGATGACACCATCAAGTTCGCCCTGCTGCAGGACTTCACGGCCGTGTATACGTTCGTGACCGACGAGTATAACCAGGGGCAACGCGACTATCTCACGCTGATCAATGAAGAAGGCGGCATTGACGGTTACACATTCCAGGCGCTGGTGCGCGACACTGGCAACGAACCCCAACGAGGACTGGAGGCGTATAACCGGGCCCGGCGGGAAGGTGCCGTGCTCGTGGATTTCCTCAGCACCCCAGTCTCGCGGGCGGCCGTGAGCCGTGTGCTGCGCGATGAGATCGTCATGATCACGGTCCTGCACGGCCGGGGCGATGCCAGTGACGGCACCACGTTCCCGTACGTCTTCCCGATGATGGCTACGTACTGGTCCCAGGCCGCGGTTCTTGCCGATCACATTGAGCAAAACGAGGACGGTCTCGAGGGCAAGCGCATTGCCCATGTCTACATTGACTCCCCGTTTGGCCGCGAACCGGTGCCCGTGATGCAGGAGTTGGCCGAGCGCAAGGGCTTTGAGTATCGCACGTTCGCCTATCCGAGCCCCGGCACCGAGCAGTCCGCGACCTGGTCGGACGTGCGCCGATATCGCCCGGATTACGTCATGATTTGGGGGGCCGGCGGTGGACAGCCGGTTTCCGTGCGCGAGGCGATTCGCAATGGCATTGCGCCTGAGAGGATCCTCTCAGTGGTGTGGATGGCCGAGACGGACGCCCGCACTGTGGGCACCGACGTCGCCACCGGTCTGAAGCGCTTCGAAGCCGTCGCCACGGGAACGGACTACCCCATCATGGAGCGGATCATGGAGACGGTCATCGAGCCCGGGCTCGGCACCGGGGACAGCGAGAACGTTGGCACGACCTACTACAACATCGGCGTGGCCTCCATGGCGGTGTCGGTGGAAGCCGCCCGACTGGCGCTGGAAGAGTACGGCGGGCCCCTGACCGGCGAAAAGCTCCGTGACGGTTTCCGCATGATCGAGGACTACGACGCCGAGGGCATGATGCCGCCGCTCACGTTCTCGGAAGAGGATCACCAAGGGGGCGGGTTCGGTCGCATCTCCCAGTGGAACGGCGAGGCATGGGAGCCCGTCACCGACTGGTACGCCTCCTATCAGGACATCGTCTGGGAAGAGATCGAGAAGGACGCCGCAGGCTTTCGGGAAGGTCGCTGAGGCCGAGGGCACGGTCCACTGGCCGATTGCGCTGGTGGGCCGTGCCCGCAGCAACGGGGTAACGATCCATGGATGCACAGTCAGCGCAGAGCACAGCCACCCCGGAGACGGTACTGACCCTCAGCAGTGTGGAAGTGGTCTACGACAAGGTCTTTCTCGCCATCAAGGGGGTGTCCCTGGAGGTCGGCGAAGGTCAGATGGTCGCGCTGCTGGGGGGCAATGGCGCGGGTAAGAGCACAACGCTAAAATCCATCAGCGGCCTGCTCGCTCCGGAGCGCGGCGAAGTGACGCGCGGCAGTGTGCACTTCCAGGGCGAAGACCTGGCATCACTGGGCCCGTCCCAGCGCGTCGCTCGGGGTCTGGTGCATGTGCTTGAAGGCCGGCGCATCTTCGGCCACCTGACGCCGGAAGACAACCTGCTTGCCGCATTTTCCCTGAAGGGCGACCGCCGCCGCTACCAGGCGCTTCGGGACCAGGTCTACAGCTATTTCCCGCGGCTCAAGGAGCGCGCAGGGACCAAGGCGGGCTATCTATCCGGGGGTGAACAGCAGATGCTCGCCATCGGCCGGGCCCTGATGACCGAACCGCGACTGCTGATGCTCGATGAGCCCAGCCTGGGTCTGGCGCCCCTGCTGGTCGAAGAGATCTTCACCATCGTGCGCGACATCAATGTCAACGAGGGTGTGAGCGTCCTGCTCGTGGAGCAAAACGCCGCCGCGGCGCTGGAAATCGCGCACCACGCCTACCTGGTGGAGAACGGGCATGTGGTCATGAGCGGCGCCGCGGAGGTACTCAGGCAAAACCCGGACGTCCAGGAGTTCTACCTTGGCGGCACCGGCAAGGTGGACTACCACAATGTCAAGCACTATCGGCGCCGCAAACGCTGGCTGGCATGAGACGCCAGATCACAGTTGAATATGTTACGTTTACGTAAACGAAAGCTTAATGCGCACCAGAGTGAATGTCCGCCATGGAAGCTGCTCGGCATGTAATCAGCGCGCCCGTCTACACGATCGGGGAACTGGCGCGCGAATTCGAGATCACCACCCGGACGATCCGGTTTTACGAGGACGAGGGCCTGCTCGCACCCACGCGCGAGGGGCGCAAGCGGCTTTACCGCCGCCGGGACCGCGTCCGCCTGAAGCTTATTCTCCGGGGCAAGCGACTGGGGTTTACCCTGGGCGAGATCCGCGAAACATTCGATCTCTACGATCAGGCCCCCGACGGCTCCAGGCAGCTGCGCTACTACCTGGGCGTACTGGACGAAAAGCGCGAGCAGCTCAATCGGCAGCGCCGCGACCTTGAAGATGCACTGGCGGAATTGGAACAATCCTACCAACGATGCCAGGAGTTGCTGGCCCGCCAGGAAGCGGACAAAAGCGCCTGACAGGACGGCCTGCCCAAGGCGCTGTGGCGTAACGCAAAGCACGCATGCAGCCGGAACGGCTGCTCGGGGAGACACCAATGATGCAGATACCAACCCTGAATTTCGGCCTCGGCGAAGAGCTCGATATGCTGCGGGATTCCGTCGCGGGGTTCGCGGCCACGGAGATCGCGCCCCGGGCGGCCGAGATCGACGCGAGTAACCAATTTCCGGCCGATCTCTGGGGCAAGCTCGGCGACATGGGCCTGCTCGGTATCACGGTAGAAGAAGACTACGGCGGCGCGGGCATGGGGTATCTCGCGCACATGATCGCCATGGAAGAAATCTCCCGCGCCTCGGCGTCCGTGGGGCTGTCCTACGGCGCGCACTCGAACTTGTGCGTCAACCAGATCCGCCTCAACGGGACCGAAGCGCAGCGGCATAAGTACCTGCCCAAGCTGATCTCCGGCGAGCACGTGGGCGCACTTGCCATGTCGGAGCCCGGTGCCGGCTCGGATGTGGTGTCCATGCGGCTGCGCGCCGAGCGACAGGGTGACCACTACGTCTTAAACGGTAACAAGATGTGGATTACCAACGGTCCGGAGGCCAACACGCTGGTGGTCTACGCCAAAACGGACCCGGCGGCCGGCAGCAAAGGCATTACCGCGTTTCTCATCGAGCGGGGCATGCCGGGTTTTTCCACCGCTCAGAAGCTCGACAAGCTCGGCATGCGGGGTTCGAACACCTGCGAGCTGGTCTTTGAGGACTGCCGGGTGCCGGCGGAGAACATTATCGGGCGCGAGGGCGGTGGTGCGCGTGTGCTGATGAGCGGGCTCGACTACGAGCGCGCCGTGCTCGCCGCCGGCCCGTTGGGTATCATGCAGGCCTGCCTGGATACTGTGGTGCCCTACGTGCACGAGCGCAAGCAGTTCGGTGAACCGATTGGCTCCTTTCAGCTGATGCAGGGCAAGCTTGCCGACATGTACACCAATCTGAATGCCTCTCGGGCATACGTCTACGCCGTGGGCGCGGCGTGCGACCGCGGGGAGACCGCGCGCAAGGACGCCGCCGGCGCCATTCTCTTTGCCGCGGAGAAGGCGACCCAGGTGGCACTGGAAGCCATTCAAGCGCTGGGCGGCAACGGCTACATTAACGAGTACCCGACCGGTCGGCTGCTTCGGGATGCCAAACTCTACGAGATCGGCGCCGGTACCTCCGAGATTCGGCGAATGCTCATCGGCCGCGAGCTGTTCGACCAGACCGCCTGAGCACTGCGCGCACGAGGACGGACAGCATGAGCGTGCCGACGCCGCGTGTCGACGACCTTCGCCCCAAGGCGTTTCGGGCCAGCCACGAGGCCATGAAGATGGAACACACCATCCGCGCTCTCGCCCGCGGGCGGGTGGTGAACGTCAACCACCGCACAGGCGATCAGGTCTGCGAAGGCACGGTGCTGCTCGCCATCGCCGCGGAGGATTAGCCCATGTCAATCCCTCAACACGTGCGCATCGTCGAAGTCGGCCCCCGCGACGGGCTACAGAACGAGCCCGACATCGTGCCCACGCGCATCAAACTTGAACTCATCCACCGCTTGGCGGACGCCGGTCTGCCCACCGTGGAAGCCAGCGCCTTCGTCTCCAGCCGGTGGGTGCCGCAGATGGCAGACAGCAGCGCCGTGCTGCGCGGAATCCATCGGCGCGAAGGCGTCACTTATCCGGTGCTTACCCCGAACATGAAAGGCTTCGAGGCGGCCGTCGCTGCCGGTGCCGACGAAGTGGCCGTGTTCGGTGCGGCGTCGGAGACGTTCTCGCGCAAAAACATCAACTGCTCCATCGACGAGAGCCTGGAGCGATTCCGACCCGTGGTGGAAGCTGCCCGCGAGCGCGGTATCCGCGTGCGGGGCTATGTCTCCTGTGTGCTGGGCTGCCCCTACGAGGGCGCCATCGACCCCAGTGCCGTCGCCCACGTCGCCCGGGCGCTGTACACCATGGGCTGCTACGAGATTTCCCTGGGCGACACGATCGGTGTGGGCACGCCGCTCAAGGCCCAGCGCATGGTCGACGCGGTCGCCGAGCAGGTGCCGGTTGCGCACATCGCCGCCCATTTTCACGACACCTACGCGCAGGCGCTGGCAAACCTGTTCGCGGTCATGCAGCTGGGCGTGGCCACCGTGGACAGCTCCGTGGCCGGGCTTGGCGGCTGCCCGTATGCCAAGGGGGCATCGGGGAATGTCGCCACGGAGGATGTTGTGTACATGCTCAATGGCATGGACATCGAAACCGGCGTGAATCTCGATGCGCTTGCCGCCACCGGACAATGGATTTCCGCCCAGCTCAACCGCGCGCCGGCGTCCCGCGTGGCCCAGGCGCTAGCCGCCCAGGCGACGCAGGTGTGAAGCACAGCGGCTCTCGCGCGGTATGTTGGCGGCGAATCACGCGGCGTCAATCCACCCACTGGCGGCGACGGGGGAATCATAAGATGCCCCCCGCTAAACCCAACGTGCCTAAGGCGCACGTGACCGTGTAAGCGTCGCACTCTCACAAGCGTGCGGTCCAACCAACGCGCACACTCCTTCCATCAACCCGGAGGTGCGTGATGACATTGAGTGTTTTCGACTTTTTCCGGATCGGCATTGGCCCGTCCAGTTCCCACACTGTTGGCCCCATGCGGGCCGCCGGCCTGTTCGCCGCAGCGCTGGCGCGGGAATCGTTGCTCACGCAAGTGCAGCGCATCAAGGTAGAGCTTTTCGGGTCTCTGGGCGCCACGGGCCGTGGTCACGGTAGCGGGCCGGCCATCCTCCTCGGGCTGGAAGGAGCTGAACCGGATTCCGTAGAGCCCGACCTGCTGCCCCGGCGTGCCGCTACAATCCGCGCGGAGCGCACACTCTGGCTGGGAAACCAGCGGTACATCCCGTTCGACATGGACCGCGACCTGGTCTTTCACGGCCGCAAGAGCCTGCCCGATCATCCCAACGGTTTGCGTTTCACCGCCTGGGGGCGGGACGGAACGGAGCTGACGCGCCGTGACTACTACTCGGTTGGCGGCGGCTTCCTGCGCGGCTCCGGCGTCAGTGACGAGGGAGAGGCCCGGGATGACGCCCCCCCCTACCCCTTTATCACGGCGGACCAACTACTCGCCTGCTGCAACCGCGACGGCGTGCTGGCGGTGAGTGACATCATGCTTGCCAATGAGGCGTGTCTGCGTCCGGAAACTGCCACCCGCGCAGGCCTGTTACAGGTCTGCGATGTGATGCAGAGCTGTGTCCGCCGCGGGCTGGAACGTGAGGGCGAGCTCCCCGGGCCATTCAAGGTCCGGCGTCGGGCCCCGGCGCTTTACCGCCGGCTTATGGACCCAAACAACCCACCGGACCCGCTTGTGGCCATGGACTGGCTGGCCACCTATGCCATCGCCGTCAACGAGGAAAACGCCTCCGGCGGCCGCGTGGTGACGGCACCCACCAACGGCGCGGCGGGCATCGTCCCGGCGGTGCTGCACTATTACCTGTTTCACACGCCGCAACCCACCGAAGACGGCGTGGTGCGCTACCTGCTCACCGCCGGTGCGATGGGCATGATTATCAAAGCGGGCGCGTCCATCTCGGGCGCCGAGTCCGGCTGTCAGGGCGAAGTCGGCTCGGCCTGTGCCATGGCGGCCGCCGGGCTAACGGAGGTGCTCGGTGGCACCCCAGAGCAGGTGGAAAACGCCGCCGAGATCGCCCTGGAGCACCACCTGGGAATGACTTGCGATCCGGTGGGCGGTCTGGTGCAGATTCCCTGCATCGAGCGCAACGCCATGGGCAGCGTCAAGGCGGTGAACGCCTCACGCCTGGCCCTGAGTGGCGACGGCACCCATGTCGTCTCCCTGGACAAGGCGGTACGCACCATGCGCGACACTGGCCGCGACATGAAGTCGAAATACAAGGAAACCTCGCGCGGAGGGCTCGCGGTCAACGTCGTGGAGTGTTGAGGAAGCGTCTACCCGGTGACCGCAAGCACCGCGAACATGGCTGGAACGGCGAGGACGGTGGCAATGACCACGATGCTCGATGCCAGCGCTTCGTCACCGCGCAGCTGACGTGCTAACACGTAGGACACGGCGGCCGTGGGGCAAGCCAATAGGATCAGCGCGATTTGCGTATGCACCGCGGACAGGCCCACAGCCCAGGCAAGCGCCAAGCCGATCGCCGGCAGCAGGGCCACCTTCATCGCGGCGCCGACGAAGGCCCAACGGAGGCTGCCTCGAATCCGCGTGGTATACAGCGTGGCGCCAATGCAGATCAGCGCCAGGGGCAACGCCATTTGCCCCACGGCGGAGAGAGTCCGCGCCGCGACGTCAGGCAGCGGAACGGCCGCCATCGCCAGCAACACGCCGGCCAGGGAAGCAATCAGGATCGGGTTGGTCACGAGCGCATACAGTGCCGGCATGACAATGCCGTGCCCGGTGCGGCCCGCGGACAACACAAGCACCACCACGGCCAGCACATTGTAGAGCACCACCATGGGCCCAAACACCAGCAGGGCGCTGGCCTCCGCACCGCCACCCGCATTGGAGAACGCGTACAGCACCACCGGGAGGCCGATGAACGCCATATTGCCCCGAAAGACTCCCTGGATGAACGTACCGTAGGAGCGCCGAGGCAGCCCCATGGCGGCTGCCCCGATCCCCGCAGCGACAATGCCGAGTAGCGTCGCCGCGGTACAGACGAATAGCAGCCCGGTGACGGCCCAAAAATCCGGCTCCGCAGTGCCGATGCGATAGAATAGCAACGCCGGCAGGCCCACCCAATAACTCAGCCGATTCAGGTCATCGATCGCCTGGGAAGGCAGAAAACCGCTGCGGGCCAAGCACCATCCCAGCAATATTACCAGGAAGACCGGCGCCAGAATGTTGATGATTTCGAGCAGAACCTACCCCCCCCCCGGGCGCCAGACCAAGCGCGAAACGCAGCCGAAGGCGCAGCTTCGCGAGGAATCGATGCGCCGTCAACACGCCCCGCATCAGCCACCTATGCGGCCGCACGCAGCCCCCACGGCAACGCTAGTCTCACTCCCGACACCGACTGGCACCCACCGGCAGGCCCGTGACGCGCCGCATCTCCGGGTGTTGCAGCATGGCCGGATCATGCAAGTAAGCAATCGCGAAATCCATGCCGTCTACGCCCCAGAACACCTCCCCGTCAATGACCAGTGTCGGTACCCCAAAGACACCCTTCT
>NZ_SKOG01000139.1 GCF_007120195.1 Aquisalimonas sp. | reverse complement strand
GCGGGTCCATCGGTGGGCCATCGACCACAACCACGGTGTGCAGGTCATGGCAGTGGCTGAGCTCATCGCCAAGCTGCTCCAGACGGCTCGCCGAGGTGACGAGCACGCGCACATTGCAGTCCCGCAGGATGTAGCCGACCTGGGGTGGTTTCAGCAACGGGTTAACGGGGACGAACACGCCACCCGCGGCGGCGGCCCCGAACAGGCCGACCACCGCCTCGGGCCGCTTCTCCAGGTAGACGGCGACGCGCTCGTCGCGCTCCAGCCCGGCGGTCTCAGTCAGGGAGCGGGCATAGGCAAGCACGGCGGCTGCGAGGTGCCCGTAACTCTGTTGGTCCCCTTTGTAGCTCAGTGTGGTGTTATTCGGCACGCGCTGGGCCGTGCTCAGGATCAGGTCGTGGATAAGATCGGCCATCAGGCGGTCCGGTAGTTCCCTGTTGTTGGTGATTGCAGTGTATTGGCGTAACGCCGCCTTGCCTATCCCTGAGGTGGGTTGCTGTGCGGCTGGCCGCGCAATCTCCTGAGCCGGCGTGCGCAGGCGGATTCAAACGCCTTCGTTCCGGCTTCATGGGTTGTCCAGGCTGCGCTCGGTTGTTGCTGCCGCTGAGGGACCTCGCGACCCGCACCGACTCCGCTTGAGCCCGGTGCCCCTGGGGCGAATCGCCGAGCTTGCCAGGCGCCCAACGGCGCGGGTGGCTAACGGATCAGGCGCCGATCAGGTGCTAGCGCCTCTATCCGTCTTCCCCTATTCTTGTAAGTCAAGCGTTGTTACTGACGCTGACGGTGGGTGGCTCGAAGCTCGACAATCCGGGATAGTGAATCAAGGTAAGCTATACATTCAAAAAAGTTAAAGGGTGACATAAATGAAGATGATAGCAATAGGAGTTGCTGGCATCATTGCAGTGACAATGGGGGCGCTTATTTTCGGTCTGAACAAAGCGGAAGCCAACGAATTGAAGAACTTGGAAAAAATATGTGTTTTTGGAGACAGTTTATCCGATGTTGGCAACGTTCTTGTAGTGACTGACGGTGCAGTTCCGCCTCCGGAGCGCTATTTTTCCGGACGCTTTACCAATGGTTTCGTGGCGGCAGATTACTTGGCGATTGCGTTGGGATTCACATTGCAGCCTTCAATGGAAGATCCATCCTGCTCGTCCAGTACCTCCTTCGCCTACGGGGGGTCGGGTACAGGGCAGACTAACCTGACTCCTGGAGATTTTCCGGTACGGGGGCTCCTGGGGCAGGTCGAAGAGTTTCATTCCGACACGGGCGGGATGGCCGACCCTGAAGCCCTTTATGTGGTATGGTCCGGTGCGAACGATTACCTGCTCGCAGGCACTAAGGGAATCCCCACAGGAGGTCCCGAGGAAACGGTTGGCAATATTGAGACCGCAATACGGGAGTTGCACGGCATGGGAGCGCGGAATTTTCTAGTCGCTAACCTCCCTGATCTGGGCAACATCCCGATCGCAGCGGTGATAGAAGAGGCCAATCCGGGAACCCGCGAAGTTCTCGGAGAGGCAACCAGGGCGCATAACGGCCTTCTGGGTGCTACCCTGAACAATAATTTGGTTGAGCTCGAAGATATTCGTTTATACAGCACCGACGTTTACGCATTGTTCAACGAAATAGATGCCAATCCATCCTCGTTCGGGTTTGTGAACACCCCGACCGACCTCGGGCCTGCCTGGAATTGCCTCATCGTGCTTAAAGAGCCTGGCGATTGCACTCCCATAGGACCCGACCGGTATGATGCCGACGGCTCGGTGTTCTGGGATTCCCAGCATCCTTCCACGGCGCTGCACCTGCTGGTCGCCCGGGAAATGCTCGAAACGCTGGGCATCGACGCTGTGGCCATTACCATGGATATTCTGCCCGGGGAGCATCCCAATCCGCTCAAACGTCGTGGACTGTTTCTGCCCGTAGCCATTCTGACAACCGAGACGTTTGACGCACTGCAGGTCGATCCTCTGTCAGTGCGCATTCACCCGTCCAATGCCCGCACCATTCCTGGCTTGGCAGACGTAAGGGATGTGAGTGGTGATGGCGCTGAGTACGATCTGGTCTTGCAGTTTAAACCCCAGAGGTTGGGCCTCTCTTGTGGCGACAATACCGTGCTTGCGTTGACGGGTCGTACCCATGCCGGTCAACTGATCATCGGTTCCGACTCCGTCAAGGTGCACTGCGACGCTGAGTGATAGGGCAAAGGGTTGCAGTCACCGGCCACACGCGGGCGTGCTTCCTTCAGGAATTGCACCTGATGGAAGTCCGCCAGGCCCTGGGTGCGCAAGGGGCGAGCCAGGTGCAGCAACTGCGACACAAAGACAGCGGGCGCGATCGAAAACGGGCGGCCTCAGCCGCCCTCCTCACTTTGCGCGAGGGATCGTCACCCGAATGGGCCAAGACCTTGTGCGGCCCTGGTAGAGCGAAGCGGCATAGAGCCCGGTCCGCCTTAATGCGGACGCGCCAAGCCTTGTAGATGCATTTCAAATGCCGCCTCTTCGTCCCGTTCGACGGCCGACCTAAGGGAACCACATGATTGAGAAGGATCCTTGCAAATCCTCGAACAGGCCGAAGAATTACAGGGACTCGCTACTGCATCACACTGTCTCCATGCAAATTGTCCACTTAGTGGATAAAATGCAAGGATGATACCACGGCGAATCACGGATAAGGTGAGGGAGGCGCTCGGCTACCAGGCCGCAGTGGCCATTATCGGCCCCAGGCAGGTGGGAAAGACCACGCTCGCCCTTGAAATCGGCGATGAGCTGGACGGGCTCTATCTCGACCTCGAAGACCGGGCCGACCGTGACAAGCTGAGCGACCCGCGCCTTTTTCTCGAACACTTCGAGGACCGGCTCGTGATTCTCGACGAAATTCACCGCGTCCCGGAACTCTTCCAGGAGCTGCGCGGGATTATCGACCGGGGCCGGCGCAAGGGAAAAGGCACGGGGCGCTTTCTGATGCTGGGCTCGGCCTCGATCGATCTGTTGCGCCAGTCGGGCGAGAGCCTGGCCGGCCGAATCGCCTATGTCGATATGGGCCCGCTCGATATCCTTGAAATTCCGGACGACGCCGACTCGCTGAACAAGCTGTGGGTACGCGGCGGCTACCCCGACAGCTATCTGGCGCAAGACGACGACCGCAGCCTTGCCATCCGCAAGGATTTCATACGTACCTACCTACAGCGCGATGTCGGCCTGTTCAATCCGCGTCTGCCGGCGGAAACCCTGGAGCGCCTGTGGACGATGCTGGCACACAGCCAGGGCGCTCTCCTCAACGCGTCAAGGCTGGCGACTGGCCTCGGGGCGAGCCCTCAGACCGTGACGCGCTACATCGACCTGCTTGCCGACTTGCTTCTGGTGCGCCGCCTTCCGCCCTATCGCACCAATATCGGCAAGCGGCTGGTGAAGTCACCGAAGGTCTATGTGCGGGATAGCGGGCTGACCCATGCGTTGCTCGGCATTCCGGACTACAATGCGCTGGCGGGCCACCCTGTGGTCGGTGCAAGCTGGGAAGGCTTTGTGATCGAGAACCTGCTAGGCGCCGCACCGGAGCGCATGCTTGCCAGCTTCTACCGCACGTCGGCCGGTGCCGAAATCGATCTCCTACTCGAACTGCCGGGCAAGAACGGCCTCTGGGCGATCGAGGTCAAACTGGGCTCGTCGGCGAAACCCGGCAAAGGCTTTTACAATGCCTGCGAGGATCTGAAGCCTGACCGCGCCTTCGTGGTCTACGCCGGCGAAGACCGTTACCCGATCGCGAAGAATATGGAGGCGATCGGCCTGCGAGCGATGGCGGGGCTGCTGTCGAAACCCTGAGAGTACGTATTCCGGTGAACGTGACCGCGGATTCCGCTGTTCGTGACCGATGCGCGGGGCGGTGTGCGCTGGGCCGTGCTCTTTGAGCGTAATCGGTCACTGATGGGTCAAGTTGCGGCTGTGGTGGCGGGGGGAGCCGTCGAGCAGCCGGTTCGACAAGTGCGCCGAGTCATAGGCCGGCGCACACAGACATGATCCATGGCGGGTGGCCTGGCTGAACTGCAACTGTATCGTTTGCCGGGTGAGTGAGTACAATGATAAGAGTTCGATAAGGTGAGGACTCATCATGACTCGGGATAACGCTTTGTTGCCCCTGGAGAGCCAGGCAAACCGCAAGGCTGGGAAGAGTTGAAGCACCTGCGGATACGTGTCGAGCAGGAGAAGACCATGCGGATCACTTCCGAGGAACCGCAGGTCCTCGACACCGTTCGCACGATTCTCAGCCTGGTTGACCGGCGCATCAACGATATTAGTGAAGAAACCATGGAAAGGCTGATCAACGTTGCGCCGCTCACTCTCCCTGAGAGCCATGGCCAGGCCAGGTTGGCGCAGGTGCGCCGAAACCATCAGGCCCGCCAAGCCTTTCTTGATGGCTACGATGTGCTTGATGGGCGCCAAGTGCACGAAGTCACTGGAAATCGAGCCAGCAACATTCACGCAACGGCGACGAGACTGCGCAAGCAAGGGCGCATATTTTCCGTTGAGATCAACGGAGAGCTTTACTACCCGGGCTTTCAATTCGACTCAAACGGGCGTCCCCGGGATGTGGTCCGAGAGGTCTTGTCGATCGGTGGCGAGGAAGTCTCGGGCTGGTCGATGGCTCTCTGGTTCGCATCCAGGCATGGCTATCTAGGAGGTTACAGACCGGTTGAGTTACTCGACACCGATCCCGAGAGGGTCACTACAGCCATGAAGAGGGACCTGCTTCACCCTCGCTGAAGGCCCAGCGCCGCTTACGCGGCCCGACATCGAAAGCCAAGTCTTCGCAATTGCCGATCGTCTCGGAATCACTATCATGCTGTGACGCCGAGTGTCTCGGCGAGCGCGTAGGGCTCGCCACAACAACCCGGTGACACAGTGCGTTCAGGACACGGAGGCCTGCAGCGGAAGCCGGCTGGACTGCGCGCGTGTGTCGAGCCATAGGCCGAGCATCATCAGCACCCAGACCAGCTCGCCGTAGTAGGCCGCGTGCTCGCCGCGGTGGAGGTCTATGAGGCGATCGATAAAATCCTGCCGGAACCACCCGTGCTTGCGTAGGCTGGCCAGGGCATCCCCGGCCAGTTCCTGGAGTGCCGGGGTGTCACGTCACCGCTAACGGTTTCTGACCCATCTGCGCTAATTGGGGCGGAGCCGTGGCTTGCGCAGTAGGTGGTCACAGGGATTGGAGCTGCGGTCTGTGTGGTCTTCGTCGCGGCGCTCATGCGGGCGCTCCGGCGGAATGCGGCAGGAGAGCGCGACGACGCGGTCGTCCAGCATGGGGAATTCCACGTCGATTCCGGCCAACGCCACGGTACGGCTGACCTTGCAGAGGTCGTTGTCGGCCAGCATGATCCTGTGCAGTGCAGTGCAGTGCAGTGCAGTGCAGTGCAGTGCGGTGCCGTGCTCGGGGCTGGCGTAGACGGCGCGCTGTCGGTCCAGGGGAGGTCGGGGTCGACATGCGCGAGAAATCCGGCGTCGAAGATCTCCGCCGGGTCGTGGCGGTGCAGGAAGTTATAGCTTTGCAGGCGGTCGGGCAGCGGAATGCGGGCTTGCTGGATGTAGCTGCGTACCTTGCGGGCCCCGGGCAGCCCACCCAGCGGGCTGGATGCCAGCGGCTCCATGAGACGGCGACGCGGCAATCGGTGACAAGGCGCACAGGCCAAGCTGGATCCGGCCGGCGATCAGCCTATAGGCCCGTGTAGGGCTGGGTGTCGGTGGACCAGAGGGATGCTGCACCGCAGCATGGCCTTTGTCTGCCCGTAATTCGCCTCGACAGCCCTCCGCCGCGCCGGAGCACGCACGTAGGACTGCCGGAACACGCCGACGGCGGGCGGCTACCGGCTCGTGATGAATTAGGCACGGTGAACTGACTCATAGACCCTCCGCAAGGAAACTTCCGACTTCAGTCGGGAGAGGAATTGCGGGCTTGCGAAGCAAGCCGTGTTCGCTACCATGTGGTGAATGGTTAATGTCGTTTCCAACCGCAACTGCGTCTACCAGACGGCCTACCATGTGGTCTGGTGCCCAAAGTATCGACGCGACGTATTGACCGGCAAGGTGGCGAGCGCAGTCGAGCAGGCGCTGGAGGTGATTTGCGCGGAACGCGAATGGCCGGTCGTCTCCAAGGAGATCCAGCCGGAGCACATCCACCTGTTTTTGAGTATTCCACCGGCCGTTGCGGTGGCCGTTGCGGTAAAAATCCTGAAGGGCACCACGGCGAGGCACCTGTTCCGCCAATTCCCGGCGCTCAAAAAGCGGCTTTGGGGCGGTCACCTGTGGCCGCCGTCGTACGACGTTGGCACGGCGGGCGACGTCAGCGCCGAGACGATTCAGCGCTCCATCGAGCGCACCGAGCCCATCAAGGGGCGACGATAGATGCAGCGCACCGTCTCCATCAAGCTGACCACCACCCCGGAGCAGTCCGAGGCCCTGTCGGTCCTGGCCTCGGAGTTTGCGCGAGGGTGCAATCTGGCGATGGGGCATGCCTCGGAGAAGCGCTGCACCAACCGCGTACAGCTTCACCATCTTGCCTACTACCCGGTGCGCGAGAAGACCCGCCTGGGCTCCCAGATGGCGTGCAATGTGATGCGGGCAGTAGTCGGGGCGTACAAGACCCTGAAGGCCAACAAGCGTTTGCCGCTTGAGGGGCCGCTTCCGGAGGTCGTCTTCGGCGACCGGGGCGCGGTCCACTTTGACAAACGGACCTACAGCATCCAGGGCGACACCCTGTCGCTCTACACCCTGGACGGTCGCATCCGAGCCCCCATGGCGCTGGGGGGCTTTCAACGGGAGTACCTGGAGCGCGGTACGCCCAAGGAAGCCAAACTCGTCCAGAAGAACAAGGGATGGTTCTTCAACCTGGTTCTCGACGTCCCGGCCGAGGCGCCCCGCGCGGGTGGCGTCCTCGGCGTGGATTCGGGCGAGAACAACATCGCCGCCACCAGCACCGGGAAGGTGTTCGGTGGCGGGAAACTCCGCTACGACCGCGACCGGTTCCTTGCCCTTCGTGGACGGCTTCAACGCAACGGCTCGCAATCGGCAAAACAATTGCTGAAACGAGTCTCCGGCCGCGAACGCCGCCATGTCACCCAAGTGAACCACGAAGTGAGCAAGGCCATCATTGCGGAGGCGCTGGCGTGCGGGGCGGGTGTTATCGCCCTGGAGAAGCTGACCCACATCCGCAAGCGGATCCAGGCGGGCAAGCGTCTGCGCTCCCGCCTCCACCGCTGGGCGTGGGCGCAGCTCCAAGTGATGATCGCCTACAAAGCCGAAGCGGCGGGTCTCCGGGTGGTCTACGTCAACCCGGCGTACAGTTCCCAGACCTGCGCTGCTTGCGGTCAGCTCGCCAGCCGCAACAAGCACACCCTGAGTTGCACGTGTGGAAACCGGGCGCACGCGGATGTCAACGCGGCATCGAACCTGGCCCGGTTGGGAGAGACCGCCGTCTCTTCCAGGGACGCCGTAAATCGTCCTGATGTGGGGGTCGCTTAGACTCACCATAATAAAAAGCCTCTGACTTTAGTCAGGGGTTGTTTACATCTTCTCGCTTCCCTGGATCCCCGTTTCAACAAGCTGGCCAAGGAAATTGGCGAAAGGAATGATATTCTGCCGCACGCTCGCGTCTTCCAGCGCGGCCATATAGGTCTCGCGTTCTTCCAGTGGAACAATGGTCCAAGGGTACCCGCCGGCAGCCAGCATAACATTCATGAGAAAGCGGCCGATCCGGCCGTTACCATCCATGTACGGATGGATATAGACGAAGATGAAATGCCCGAGCACCACGCGAACGGCCGGGTCGGTTTCCTCACACAGCAACTCGAAGAACGCCGACATGGCGTCGCGGACAGCCTCGTGGTCCGGCGGGACGTGCATGGAGCGGCGGATATAGACTGGGCCGTTGCGATAACCGGCCAAGTCGGCTCGCGGTAGCAGTCCGGCCGTGACGCTTGGCGCAAACATCTCGCGATACCAGGTGGGATGATCGTGATCCGCGACCTGTCCCGGGATCTCGCCGGTGAAAACGCGCTCCAGGCTGTCCCGTACGACCTGATAGGCCTGCCAGTAGCCGCGAGCGGCGAGCCCATTGCGGTGCTCTCGGTCATTTTCATCTTCGTCCGGATTCCAGTCGCCCTGGCGCACGTGGCGGATCAGCTGCGGGCTGACGCGATAGCCTTCGATTGACAAGGAGTGGTAGGCATCGGCGACAAAGATTTCCTCGACATGCCGGAGATAGGCCTCCGGGTCATTGGGCCGTCCCGGTGCGGCGGGAAATCGTTCAATGATTGGCTCGCGCATCTCCTGCCACATGATGCGAATACGGTTGACCACGGGAGATGCCGGCCGCACCGCGAAAGTGACGGGAATGCGATCTGCGAACGGATCGCTTTCGCGGACATCATAATCGGCAGCCCGCATTGTCCGGATAATCTCATCAGCTACTCGGTCGCGCCCCATATTGCGGAACGCGCCTGCAAGCCGGCCGGCGATCGTCGTATGCCCGCCCTCGAGAAGTCGCGACAGGAGGTCCGAGGAATCGCGTACCAGCGACAGCGCGGCGCGCGCATCGGTCGGGTTAGCAGAGAAAAAGCCGGGCGCGCAGGCCACCAAGGCGGCCTCCAGCGAGAAGAGGCGCAAGCCATCCATCAAGATCGTGTTGCTGTCGGGCGGCAGGCTGGCCCGAATATCGAAAAGCGATGTGCCATAGAGAAGCTCGGTCGGTTTGTTACGACCCTTCGGCGCGCGGACCAAGAGTTGATCGGGCACGGCACGGTTGCCAACCTGCAGCGCAATGGACTGCTCCGGGGAAAGGCACCATTCATTGCCGAAGCGTTGGTGCAGATAGTCCGCGCAAAACCCCCAGAAGGAGGCATACCATGGCGTGCTATCACCGGCCAAATCATCGGGACGGGCCGGAATGTACCAGCCCTTCATGACCTCCTGGAGAAACCCGCCTTTGAGAAGTCGCTCGCGGTCTGTTCGCGTGAGATCGCCGGACCGGATGGCGGTCCGGTTCGTGTCCTGTAGCTTTCTCAGCGCTTCCAAAGCGCGGGCGAGTTTCTCCTGCGGGGTTGCCATTTCGGGCGCACTCTTGTTCGCTTATTGTGCTGATCTATATTTAGCTTATAATGCATAGCACTTGCTAGCTTTTTGTGTTGTATCATGACTAGCCTTTCGTGTCGAACCTGTATTCGATTATTCTGCGTTCGAGTGGCAGCCGATCCACTCCGGTTGCAAGGGGCATATTCGGCCTCATGACCCGGGAATCACCATCACCCTGTGACGCTGAGTGACTCGGCCAGGGAGCGAGCAGGACTCGTCACAATGGCGTACAGGAGCGTCTTCAGGACATAGAGGCCTGCAGGGAGAGCCGGCTGGACTGCGCGCGTGTGTCGAGCCATAGGCCGAGCATCATCAGCACCCAGACCAGCTCGCCGTAGTAGGCCGCATGCTCGCCGCGGTGGAGGTCCATGAGGCGATCGAGAAAATCCTCCCGGAACCACCCGTGCCTGCGCAGGCTGGCCAGGGCATCGCCGGCCAGTTCCTGGAGTGCCGGGGTGTCACGCATCCAGACACCGAACGGCAGTCCGAAGCCGTGCTTTTTCTTCTGCAGGATGGCGTCCGGCAGAAACCCCCGCATGGCGTCCTTGTAAAAGCATCGGAGCTGCGCCCTGCGCACCTGCAGCTCCGGCGGAATGCGGCAGGACAGCGCGACGACGCGCTCGTCCAACATGGGGAATTCCACGTCGATTCCGGCCAGCGCCACAGTGCGGCTGACCTTGCAGAGATCGTTGTCGGCCAGGACGTACTGCCAGTCCAGGTACATCATCCGCTGCAGCGCGGTGCCGTGCTCGGGGCTGGCGTAGACGGCGCGCTGACGGTCCAGGGGGAGTTCGGGGTCGACATGCTCGAGAAACCCGGCGTCGAAGATCTCCGCTGGGTCGTGGCGGTGCAGGAAGTTATAGCTCTGCAGTCGCTCCGGCAGCGGAATGCGGGCCTGCTGGATGTAACTGCGTAGCTTGCGGGCCCCGGGCAGCCCACCCAGCGGGCTGGATGCCAGCGGCTCGATGACACGGCGACGCAGCGAGGCCGGCAGGCGGGCGTAGAGCTCGAAAATCTGCTGGCGTCCGTAGGGCGGGTTGCCGCCGAAGAGTTCATCACCACCGTCACCGGCGAGCATCCGGTCGATGCCGTCTTCGGCGGCCCGGCGCGCGCAGTGATAGGCAGGCACGGCAGAGGAGTTGCCGAAGGGTTGATCGTACGCCGCGGCGATGCGCGGGACGGTGTTCGCCACATCTTCAGGGGTGACGTAGTACTCGCGCAGGTCCAGCCCGAAGTGATCCCGGGCCGAGCGCGCGTAGGCGATCTCGTCATACCCTGGGGCGTCGAAACCGATGGCGTAGGCCTGTGCCCGGCCGCCATGGTGACGGGCCAGCATGCCGGCGACCGTCGAGCTGTCGAGGCCGCCGCTCAGGAATGCAGCCGTGTGATGCTCTGCCGCAGCATCACCGACGGCTGCCGCGAGGGCGGCGCGCAGGTCGTCCGCCAGGTCCCCCGGCGTCGCGGTCCGGTCCGGCTGGAAGTGGGGTGTCCACCACTGGCGCACCGTGACTGCGCCGTCCTGCCAGTCGACGGCGTGTGCGGGGCGCAGGCGGGCGATATCTTCGTAGATGGAGTCCGGGCTGGGGACGGCGTGAAAATAGACGTAGTGGTAGACGGCCTGGGCGTTCAGACGCGCATCAACAACGGGGTGGGTGATGACGGCATCCAGCGAGGAACCGAACACCAGACAGTGGTCCCTCACCGTGTAGAACAGCGGTATGCGGCCCATGCGGTCGGTGGCCAGCAGGGCCTGGTCCGTC
>NZ_SKOG01000233.1 GCF_007120195.1 Aquisalimonas sp. | reverse complement strand
GGCTGTCCTCCATCGCCTCGTAGAACCGTGCAGCCAGCGCGCGCGCCCCGCCCGCGTCCGAAGGGGGCTGCAGACCGAGCCGGGCAAAGGTCCGCGTGACCACCGCACGATCGAACCACCCTTCGAACTCGCCCACGCGCCGTTGCAGTGAGGCCGCTTGGCCCAGTGGGCCCAGGGCGCGGGCCAGCTGCTGCAGGTTCCAGATCATGGCGCTGGGCTGACGGCCGAAGGCGAACAGGCCCATGTGATCGAAATAGGCCGCGGTGAAGGAGGGATCGAGGTGCAGCAGAAACCGCCAGGGGCCGTAGTCGAAGCTTTCACCGGTGAGCACCACATTGTCGGAATTGAGCACACCGTGCACAAATCCAGCCGTCCACCACTCCGCGGTCATCTCGGCGACAGCACGAACGACACACGACAGCAGGCCGGCCACCGGATCGGCGTCCGCCGCCGCTTCCGGCCAGTAATGCTCGATGGTGTGGTCCACCAGACGCCGCAGCGCCTGGTGCTCACCCAACAGTTCCAGGCGCTGAAAGGTGCCGATGCGGATATGGCTGTGGCTAAGGCGCACCAGCACCGACGCGCGCGTTGGTGACGGCTCGTCATGGCGCAGCAGCGCCTCCCCCGTCTCGATCAGGCTCAGGCTCTTCGAGGTGTAGCACCCCAGCGCCTCCAGCATTTCGGTGGCCAGGACTTCGCGCACGCCGCCCTTGAGGGTCAACCGACCGTCGGCACCGCGTGACCACGGGGTGCGACCGGAGCCCTTGGTTGCCAGATCCAGCAGCCGGTCATCCTCCGCGTCGCGGAGCTGAGCAAACAGAAACCCCCGCCCGTCACCGAGCTCGGGGTTGTAGGTCTGGAATTGATGGCCGTGATAACGCAGCGCCAACGGCGTCGGCAGGTTCTCAGGCAATGGCACGAAACGACCGAAATGCTCGCACCACTCGTCATCGGTGAGTGTCTCCAGGCCAACGCGCTGCGCCCAGCGCTGATTGCGGTAGCGCAGCATGTGCTCGGGAAACACGGCCGGCTCGACCGCATCGTAGAACGCGGCACCGAGGCGATCATGGCGGGGATCCGGGGTATAGCGTGGGGAGACGGGCATATCAGGCTCTCGGCGGTTCATGCATGGGCCGGTCAGGCGGATCCCAACGGATGCTCGCGCTTGCCGGCGGCCGCGGCTGCCGGGGCTTCGACGCGGAACAGCGTATCATTAGCCAGCGCCAGGGCCTGATCCAGAGGAATCCAGGGGATGCGCTCGGGCCCGCTCGCCAGATTCACGCGCAACGTCGCAAGCCCGCGGCGCTTCTGGAACCAGCTCTGCTGGACCTGCACGGTCTGGGCGTTCCCCCGCGGGAAAGCCGCGGTACGCCGCCCGATCAGGCCCGTGCGCACGAACGCATAGTCGCCGTCCGTCCGCCAGCCCACGGCCAGCCAGCGCAGATGGCCGAGCCCCCAGGCCAGCGGCAATACCACACCCACCGCCAGCAGCCACCAGGGTTGTGCCGTTATCGCGGCAATCGCGCCCACCAGGCCCAGCAGCACCACGGCAAAGCGCAGTGCCACCGCCCGCCGGTAGTAGGGATGCACCCGATGGTAGGTACCACGCAGATCCAGTGCAGGCCAGAAGGCGCGGGCAAGCTCCGGCCCTTCGACCAAGCTCAGCCCCGGAATAAGAAAGCTGTGCCCGGCGTGATCGGCAGCCCGGGGTAACCCACCGTACTGGCGACAGACCAGATAACCCCGACGCAGCACGCGCCCAAGGGCGGTCTGCACCCATTCTATGGACTGCAGCTTTCGCGCCGAGAGCACCTGCTCCTGGCGATTGAACAGGCCACTGTACTGCACAAAGCGCTCACCATCGCGCACCAGCGTGAACCCGAAGAAGCGCAACCAGGCCACGACCACCGCAATGCCCATGAGCACCACCACCAGCGCCAGCAGGAACAAACCACCCGCGAGCCAAGGCGCTTCGACGAACACCTGCACCCAGGCCACCTCGTCGAGATCCTGCAGGTGGCGCCGACCCAGCCGCTCCAGCGGTTGCAGCACGGGAGCGAGAAACGCAGCGATCACATAGATCGAATTGCTCGCCAGGCCGTGCAGGGTCAACCCGCGGGGGCCGATGCGAAACAGTGTCTCCGGCGCCGGCGGCGCCTCCCCGGCCGCGTCCATGCCGTCATCGGCCGGCGCAGGGGTGGCCCTGGTGCTCAGGGCCTGGCGCAGTGACTCCGCCTGGGAGCGGCGAATGCCCGGGAGTTCGAACTCCGCCGTGACCCCGCCAGGCGTATCGGCACTGAATCGGACCACCCCGAAGGGTCGCATGTAGACCGGCTGCTCCAGGCTGATGTGCTGCACCCGGCCGGCGGAGACCTTCAGCTCCGTGCGCTCCAAAAGCCCCTTTTGCACGAGCAGCACATCGCCGTCGAGTCGAAACCGGAAGCGCCGGTAATAGACAACACTCAGCAGCACACCCAGGAGCAACAGCGCGGAGACGGCCATAATCACTTCGGTGAGACCGATACGCTCGATCACCGCCACCCCGGCGCCGGCCCCCACGAGCACGGGGATATTCTCACGGGCGAAGCGCACCACCCCGCGGACAAACAGGAACACCATCGACCAGGGCGACAGCCGCTGCCAACCTTGATCCACCGCGCCACTCAACTCGGCGCGTCCGCTTCCGGGGGAGGAGCCGATGCATCCCGCTCACGGACGCGTTGGAGTAGATACTGGCGCACCTGCTCCGCCGTCTGCGGCCGCAGTCCCGCCAGCACCAGGTCGGCGCTGCTGCCGCCGGCCGTAAAACAGGTCAGTCGCATCAGCCCGAAAGCCCGCTCAAGTGGACCGGTGGCGGTCTCCACGTGCTGGATACGGCACACCGGCAACACGGTGGTCCGGCGCACCAGCAGCCCGCTGACATGGATCAGATCCTCTTGGCGCAGGCCGAACGCTCGCCGCCGCGCCTCCACCCAGGCCAGCGTCGCCGAGCCGACCCCTGCCGCCAGCACCAGCACCCCGAGCGCTGCACGGAGGAGCATCGACACATCCGCGCCCAACGGCGCCAAACCAACGATTAACGCCAGCGGGACCCAGAACGCCAGCGTACTGAACACCCGGTACGGAGCAAACCGTCGCGAGACGGGTGTCAGCGACGCCTCCTCCAGCGCCGGCAACTCATCGATCGGGACGGACTCATTGCGCAACGTCATACCACCCCACAGCGGTGTATCCAACGGGGAGAGCGCCGGGCCGGCCAGCGAACGCGGTTGGCGCCTGCACGCCGGCCCGGCAGCGGAAGCCCCGTCAGCGATTCCGCCGAACCAGCATTAGGGAGAGCGCACCACCAGCGTCCCCGCGATGATGTCGTGCAACCCCTGCTTGCGCCTGGTAAAGGCCACCATCAGGTAGCCGATCATCAGCAAAATGGCCGAGAGAAACTCGGCGAGATGCCGTCCCGTGGCCCGGGCAAAGGAAATACGCCCACCCTCCAGGTCCGTTACCTTCATCCCCAGCGCCATCTTGCCCAGCGTCGCCTGATACGGCGAGCTATGCATGCCCGCCCAGTACAACCAGGCGGCAAGCATGGCGACCCCGTCCCACCAGGTCCACTGATGCGCCATATCAGGCTGCCCCTGCACACTCGGCTCCAGGGTGCCGGGGGCAAGCAGCATCTGCAGCACCGATAGTGGTAGGAACAAGATCAGTCCGTCCAGAAGCGCGGCGCCGACACGCCGCCAGAACCCACCGTAGCCCGCCATACCCGCCGGTCCATCGGCAACACGGCCCATCTCCTCGGCCACCAGACGGCGCTCCTGCGGATCCATCGGCCTGCCACACGCATCGCAGAACCGCGCATCACGGCTATTACGCGCCCCGCATTGGGAACAGTGCATCCCGCCCTCCTTGAGGTGTATCTCCTTGAGTGGATCGCTGTCTGCGCCACCCTGATGGCATGGGTGGCAAGGAATTACAGACCACCGAGGAGACTCCCGGATCCCCCCTCGGGATTGCGCAACGGCGCAAACCCCGCCCGGCCGTGTGTCGCCTCGAAATGCGCCAGCGCCCAATGCACCGTGGGGAAGGCCAGCTCGTCGCGAGGGATCTCGTCACGGCGGAACAGCGCCACCGCCTGCGACTCCGGCCCGGCCGCCACCTGTGGCGACCTCAGCCGGGCGCGGTAAATGAGCTGAACCTGGCTGATGCGCTGGATCGTGTAGACGGCCAGGAGCTGTTCGATCTGCAGCTCCGCCCGCGCCTCTTCCCAGGCCTCGCGCCGTGCGCCGACCTCCACATCCTCGCCCAGCTCCAGATAGCCGGCAGGGAGTGTCCAGTAGCCCACCCGGGGCTCGATGGCACGCCGGCACAGGAGAATTCGATCCTCCCAGTAGGCCACGGCGCCGACGACAATCTTTGGGTTTTCGTACTGGATGAAGCCGCAATCGTCACAGACCAGTCGCCGGCGATCATCGCCCTCCGGGACACGGCGGGTGAAATTAGCGGGATCAAACGGGTTTCCGGTGCTCATGACCCGCGAGTCTATGCGCACGGACAGGGCGGAACAAGCACCGCCCGACCGGGCTCGGAACCAGGCGAACGGCCCATACTGGCGAACTCGGGTACCCTACGGGCACGGTCCGCCGCGGGAGTGGAGGGTGTTTGCGGAGCTTTGGACACAACTGACGCCGGCGGCACTGTCCGGCTGGGCGACGGCGCTACTGCTGCTGAGCAGCCTGATGACCTCGTTTATCACCGCCGCCTTCGGCGCCGGCGGGGGCGTGCTGCTCATGGGGCTTATGACCCTGTTCTTGCCGGTCACAGCGGTCATTCCCCTGCATGGGGTCATTCAGGCGGGCTCCAATGCCGGTCGTGCCGCTCTCACCTGGCGGTATATCCACTGGCCCGTGGTGCTCGCATTCACCGCGGGGGGGCTGGTGGGCGCCCTGGCCGGATCGCAGTTGCTGGTTCGCCTGCCCCAGGCCTGGATGGAGCTGGGCCTGGGTGTCTTCATCCTGTGGTCCTGTTGGGGCCCGATGCCCGCGCTACACCATGGCTCTCGCGTTCGGGTTGCACTGGGCGGCGCGGTGACCAGCCTGCTAACCCTGTTCGTCGGCGCAACCGGGCCGTTCGTCGCCGCCTTCCTGCGCGCCATGGCGCTGGAGCGCCGGGTCCACGTCGGTACGTTCTCGACCTGTATGTTAATCCAGCACGGCTTGAAAATCGGCGTTTTCGGCCTGCTCGGCTTCGCCTTCGGCCCTTATCTGCCATTTCTGCTCGCCATGCTGGCCATGGGTCTTTTGGGCACGCTACTCGGGCGGGCGACCCTGGAGCGCCTCAGCGACCGGCGTTTCCACGGCATTCTCACCGCAATCCTCACGCTCCTGGCACTACGCCTGCTCTATTCAGGCGCGGTCAGCGCCTTCGAGGGCTGAACTTCCAGCCTTGCCGGCCAGCCCTTGCTGTTGCCGGCTCACTGTCGGACCATGACCGTACTGGGGCACAATAATCGGGAAAAACCAATGAACGATGACACCGTCGCGGGGACCATCGTCCACTTCCGCGAACACGACCAGCGACAGCAAATCGCCGCAGAGGTCCACTCCCGGCCATTCGAAAGTCTCCACACACCGCTGCGTGCCACGCACCTGGCCATGCTGAGCGACGACGGCACGGCGGATCGGCAGCGGGTTCGCGCCCTCTGCGAAGCCTTGGAGAAGCCAGCCCCGGCCTCTGATGCCACCCACCACAGCGTGGACCTGGGGTCCTGCCGCTTGCGCTGGGAACGGCACACGGAGTTCTCCACCTACACGTTTTTCGTGCGCGGTGGACCGCCCGAGTCGACAGCGCCGTTCGCCGAACCGGCAGTGGCGGCGGTCCCGCAACAATGGCTGCGCACCCTGCCCGGCGAGCTGATCGTCGCTGTCCATCTCACACTGGAGGGTCAGGGCGCACCTGTTCGACCGGTGCACGCCATCACCGAAATCTTTGCAACGGAAAACGTCGCCGGCAGTGAGGTGGCCGACGGCGCTGCCCGGACCTATACGGATTTCCGGCTTCACGGCGACGGCTATGGCCGCATTCTGGTCCAGGATCAGGGATTGGGGCCGCACCGCGCAGGCCGCTTGATCCAACGCCTGCTGGAGATCGAGACCTACCGGCTGATGGCGATGCTGGGCTTCCCCATGGCCAAAGGGACCACGACGCTGCTCACCGAACTGGAACAAGGCCTGGAAGGGATCACGCAGCGCATCACCCGCAGCGACAGCCTGGAGAACGAGCAGACGCTGCTAAAGGAGATCTCCGCGCTGTCGGCGGATCTTGAACGCAACACAGCCGGCAACAGTTTCCGCCTCAGCGCCTCGCAGGCCTATGATGGGCTGGTCCACCGGCGCATCGAAAACCTGCGCGAGGAACGCATCCCCGAATTCCAGACCATCGGCGAGTTTATGGTGCGACGGTTCCGCCCGGCCATGCGCACCTGCGAATCCGTCGCCTACCGCCAGGAGGCGCTGGCCCGACGCATCGCCCGCGCCGCAGATTTGCTGCGCACGCGCGTGGACATTGCGCTGGAAGCCCAGAACCGGGACTTGCTCGCTTCCATGAACCGCCGCACGGACCTGCAGCTGCGCCTGCAGCAAACGGTGGAAGGTCTGTCGGTTCTGGTCATGAGCTATTACGGCTCCGGGCTGATCTACTACATGCTCCACGGCGTCCACAGTGTGGGTGTGGAGTTCAACGTGGATCTGGTCATGGGGGCAATGGTGCCCTTCGTGCTGGTCAGCGCCTTTCTGGGAATTCGCTATCTGCGCAGGAGGGTGCTGGGGCCGGGGGAGGAACACTAGCCGCGGCGCACCTCCGCGGCTTGCTCCACTACTGCATCGGGAAGCCTCCGCCCGGGGGCATCCCGCCGCCGCCCAATTGGCGCATCATTCGCTGCATGCCGCCCTTTTTCTTCATCTGTTTCATCATCTTCTGCATCTGCTTGAACTGCTTGAGCAGCTTATTGACGTCCTGGACCTGGGTGCCGGAGCCGTTGGCGATACGGCGCTTGCGGGAGCCGCTGATAATGTCCGGGCGGCGGCGTTCGGCAGGTGTCATGGAATTGATGATGGCCACCAGACGGCGCACGTCCTTGTCATCGACCTGCCCCTTGACCTTATCCGCCATGCCGCCCATGCCCGGAATCTTCTCCATGAGGCTGCCGATCCCACCCATCTTGCCGAGCTGGGCCATCTGATCGCGAAAGTCCTCAAGGTCGAAACCCTTGCCCTTCTTCAGCTTATTCGCCAGCTTGTCGGCCTGGGCCTTGTCGACACCCTGCTCCACCTCTTCCACCAGGCTCAGCATGTCGCCCATGCCCAGGATTCGGGAAGCGACCCGGTCCGGGTGGAACGGCTCCAGTGCCTTGGTCTTCTCGCCCGTGCCCAGAAACTTGATGGGCTTGCCGGTGATGTGCCGAAGGGACAGCGCCGCGCCGCCGCGGGCATCACCATCGGTCTTGGTCAGGATCACGCCGGTGAGCGGCAGGGCGTCGTTGAATGCCTTGGCCGTATTCACGGCGTCCTGGCCGGTCATGCTGTCCACCACGAACAGCGTCTCCACCGGCTCGACGGCCCGATGGAGCTCGCCCACCTCGGCCATCATGCCCTCGTCCACATGCAATCGGCCGGCGGTGTCCACCAGGACCACATCGTGGAACTGCTTGCGCGCGTGGGCCACCGCGGCGCGGCCGATGTCGATGGGCCTCTGGCGGGTATTCGACGGGAAGAAGTCCACTTTCACTTCCGCCGCCAGGGTCTGCAGCTGATCAATGGCGGCTGGCCGATACACGTCGCAACTGACGAGCAAGACCTTTTTCTTTTCGCGCTCGCGCAGGTACAGCGCCAGCTTGGCAACACTGGTGGTCTTACCCGCGCCCTGCAGGCCAGCGACCATCACCACCGCCGGGGGGCGCACGCTGAGATCGAGGCTGTCGTTCGCCTCGCCCATCACCCGCACCAGCTCGTCCTTGACGATTTTGACGAAGGCCTGACCAGGCGTCAGGCTGCGCTTGACCTCCTCGCCCAGCGCACGCTCCTTGACGTCGCGAATGAAATCGCGCACGACAGGGAGCGCGACGTCTGCTTCCAGAAGCGCCATACGCACTTCGCGCAGGCTGTCCTGGACATTCTCCTCGGTGAGCCGCCCCTGCCCGCGCAGGCGCTTCATCACGCCATCCAGGCGCTCGCTCAGATTCTGAAACATGCCGTGGCCTCTCGCCTCGCTGTCATCCGTGGGACATACGCACCCTGGGGATAGAGCAAGGTAACGCCTGGCCGCTCGCCAATCAATCTCGCCACAGACACCAAGGCCACTGAACCTGCGCTGCGTGCCATGCCCGTGCACCCCTCCATGCGAGCGCACCCGCCCCGGCGCTCGCCTTTGCCGGAGTACGGATCTATGCGATGATCCTCTCCTCTGCAGGGCGCCGTATCCGGCACCATCCCTGCCACGGGTTTCCAGCACTGCATGATGGATCAGATCATTCCAACCCTGCTTTCCGCCGCCCTCTACCTGCTGGCCGGCGCCGGCTTTGCGTGGCGCCATGTCTCCGGGCCGGAGCGTGTACCGTGGCGCCATCTGCTGCTTGCCGCCGGCTGGCTCGGCGTTATCGTCCATGCCTTCGCCCTGTGGCAGACGATGGGTGCCGCCCATGGGCTCGACCTCGGCTTTTTCAACGCCGCATCGCTGGTTGCCGCGCTCATGGTGCTCATCGTCCTGCTGGGCGCGTTGCGCCGCCCGGTGGAGAACCTGATGGTCTTCATTCTGCCGGTCGCGGCGCTGCTGCAGATCACCAACCAGGCGCTCGGTAGCGACGCCGCCACGATCACCCGTTTCCCCGCGGGGCTGGAGGTCCACGTCATCAGCTCAGTGCTGGCATTCAGTGTGCTCAGCATCGCCGTGGTGCAGTCACTGGTGCTGGCCTGGCAGGACCACCGCCTGCGTCACCGCCAGCCGGGCGGTATCGTGCGCGCCCTGCCACCGCTTCGGGAAATGGAACAGCTCCTGTTTCAGATCCTGTGGCTGGGCTTCATCCTGCTCACTCTGGCCCTGGCGTCCGGGGCAGCGTATCTGCAGGACATTTTCAGCCAGCACCTCGTTCACAAGACCGCGTTCTCCATCGCGGCCTGGCTGCTGTTTGCCACCCTGCTCTTCGGCCGCTGGCACTACGGTTGGCGGGGTCCCACGGCGATCCGCTGGACCCTGGGCGGCTTCGCGACATTGTTGATCGCGTATTTCGGCACCAAATTCGTGCTGGAACTCATCCTGGGCCGCGGCTGATCCCATCATGACTCCATTGCAGCATACCGCGAGGCGTCACCCGTGAGCGACCTTCCCCTGGGTACGCTGTTCGGCATACTCGCCCTGCTCATCGTGCTCTCGGCGTTCTTCTCCAGCTCCGAGACCGCGCTGATGAGCCTCAACCGCTATCGCCTGCGCCATCTGGCGCGCACCGGCTGGCGCTCGGCGCGTGTGGCAACGCGCCTGCTGGAGCGCCCGGACCGGGTGCTCGGCGTCATCCTGCTGGGCAACAATTTCGTCAATATTCTGGCCGCCTCCCTGGCCACGATCATCGCCTTACGGCTCTACGGCGAAGGCGCGATCGGCGCGGCCTCCCTGCTCCTGACGCTGGTCATCCTGATCTTCGCCGAGGTCGCCCCCAAGACACTGGCAGCGCTGCACCCGGAGCGCATCGCCTTCCCGGCCTCCTGGCCGCTGACCCTGCTGCTGCGCGTCCTCTACCCCCTGGTGTGGGCAGTCAACGCCGTGGCCAATGGCCTGCTGCGCCTTGTCGGGGTGGACCCGCGCAATACCGGGACCGGCAGCCTCAGCCAGGAGGAGCTGCGCACTGTGGTTAACGAAGCGGGCTCGCTGATCCCGCGGCGCCACCAGAAAATGCTGCTCAACATCCTCGACCTGGAGAAGGCGACGGTGGAGGACATCATGGTCCCGCGCAACGAAATCATGGGCATCGACATCACGGATGACTGGGAGGACATCGTCGCCCAACTCAACAACAGCCAGCACACCCGCCTGCCGGTGTTCCGCCAGAGCATCGACGACATCCACGGCATCCTCCACCTGCGCCGATTGGTCGCGGACCTCACGGAGCGGCGCCTGGACAGGCAACAGCTGCTCGATCTCGTGGAAGCGCCTTATTTCATTCCCGAGGGAACCCAATTGCACACCCAGCTGGTGAACTTCCAGCGCCAGCGCCGGCGCATCGGCATGGTGGTGGACGAGTACGGCGACATCATGGGGCTGGTGGCCCTGGAGGACATCCTCGAGGAGATCGTTGGCGAATTTACCACAGACCCGGCCGCCCACTCCCGCTATCTGCGCCCGCTGGAATCCGGGGGCTATCTGGCCCAGGGTAATATCAGCGTCCGCGAGCTCAACCGCGCGCTCGACTGGGAACTGCCGACGAACGGGCCCAAGACGCTAAACGGGCTGATCCTCGAGCACCTGCAATCCATCCCCGAACCCGGCACCAGCCTGCTTATCAACGGCTTTCCGGTCACCATCGTGCAGACCCAGGAGAACCGTGTAAAAACCGCGGAGATCCAGCCGCACCGGGTACGCCAGCGCAAACCCCGCCAGCAGGAATGAGGGGGGGGGGGGGAATCGCCCCCGTGGTGCGCGCCTTGGCGGCGCCGTTGGTTTGACGTTGTCTCTCGCATGACCAGGAGGCTTACGGCGGGGTCGTTTGTTGTCGGAGGAGGCTCGGTGTGGGCTCCGGAGCTCCGCCCGGATCCGTCCCTCCGGCCTGGCCGAGGGACAGCACATCCATGTGCTGGCGCTCGGTGGCCGCATCCCTGCGGCCACCCTTCGGGCCGGACGGCCT
>NZ_SKOG01000185.1 GCF_007120195.1 Aquisalimonas sp. | reverse complement strand
TTCTCGGGGCCCACGTAGTTGGCGTTGGGCCGGATGATCTTGTTGTCCTGGCGCTGTTCCAGGACATGGGCCGCCCAGCCGGAGGTGCGCGAAATCACGAAAATGGGTGTAAACATCGCGGTGGGAATGTTCATCGCGTTGTAGGCTACCGCCGAGAACCAGTCCAGGTTGGCGAACATGTTCCTCGACTCCAGCATCACGCCCTCGATGCGATCGGCAATCTCAAACATCTTGGTGTTGCCGTTTTCCTCCGACAGCTTGCGGGCCACATTCTTGATCATCTGGTTACGCGGGTCACTGATGGTATAGACGGGGTGACCGAAACCGATGATCACCTCCTTGTTCGCCACCCGCCGCTGGATGTCGGCTTGCGCCTCATCGGCGCTGACGTAACGCTGCTGGGTATCGAAGGCCACCTCGTTGGCGCCGCCGTGCTTGGGTCCGCGCAGTGCGCCGATGGCGCCGGTGATGGCCGAATACATGTCCGCACCGGTACCGGCGATGACCCGCGCGGCAAAGGTGGAGGCATTGAACTCGTGCTCGGCGTAGAGCGTCAGCGAGGTGTGCATGGCCTGCACCCAGGACTCCGACGGCTTTTCACCGTGGAGCAGGTGCAGGAAGTGGCCGCCGATGGAGTCGTCGTCCGTCTCCACCTCGATGCGCCGGCCGTTGTGGCTGAAGTGATACCAGTACAGCAGCACGGAGCCCAGGGAGGCCATGAGGCGGTCGGCAATCATGCGGGCCCCGGCAACATTGTGGTCGTCCTTCTCCGGCAGCGTGCAGCCAAGCAGCGAGACGCCGGTGCGCAGCACGTCCATGGGGTGGGCGGAGGCGGGCAACTGCTCCAGCGCAGTCTTGACCGGGGTCGGCAGGCCACGCAGGCGCTTGAGGTTGGTCTTGTAACTGCTGAGCTCGGCCTGGTTCGGCAGCTTGCCATGCACCAGCAGGTAGGCGATCTCCTCAAATTCGCAGGCTTCGGCCAGATCCAGAATGTCATAGCCGCGGTAATGCAAATCATTACCGGTGCGGCCAACGGTGCACAGGGCCGTGTTGCCGGCGGAAACGCCGGAGAGGGCAACGGATTTCTTGGGCTTGGGGGTGGTGGCAGCGTCACTCATGCTTGCTTCTCCTGGCTGAACAGTTGATCGAGTTTTTCCTCGAAGGCGTGATAGTTGAGGAAGTCGTAGAGCTCTGCACGGGTCTGCATCAGCGGCACCACGCTCTCCTGGGTGCCCTCGGCGCGCACGGTCTGATAGACCTTCAGGGCCGCGGCATTCATGGCCCTGAACGCGGACAGCGGGTACAGCACCAGCCCCACGCCGGCGGCACCCAGTTCCTCGCGGCTGAAAAGCGGTGTGGCGCCGAACTCGGTGATGTTAGCCAGCACCGGAACCTGGACCGCCCGGGTGAAGGTCTGGTACATGCCCAGTTCCGTCATGGCTTCCGGGAAAAGCATATCGGCACCGGCCTCCACATAGGCGCAGGCACGGTCAACCGCCGCCTCCAGGCCCTCCACGGCCAGGGCATCCGTGCGCGCCATGATCACGAAGTCCGGGTCCGTGCGCGCATCCACCGCGGCCTTGATCCGATCAACCATTTCCTGCTGAGAGACGATGGCCTTGCCGGGGCGGTGGCCACAGCGCTTGGTCTGCACCTGATCTTCAATGTGACAGGCGGCTGCTTCGTGCTTGATCAGAGACTTGATCGTGCGCGCGATATTGAAGGCACCGCCAAAGCCGGTATCGGCGTCCACCAGCAGCGGCGTGTCCACGGCGTCGGTGATGCGGTTCACGTCCGTTAGCACATCATCCAGGGTGGTAATCCCCAGATCGGGCAGCCCCAAGGAACCGGCGGCGACACCGCCACCGGAGAGATAGAGGGCGTTGTAGCCAACCTGCGTCGCCATCAGGGCGTGATAGGCGTTTATGGCGCCCATGACCTGAAGCGGCCGCTCGGCGTTAACGGCAGCGCGGAAGCGTTGCCCAGGCGAAGATGTCTTGTTTCCCATGGCGCTTTTTCCTGTTTGAGTGCGGGCCCAGCCAGGGCCGCATGCGTTTCAATAGTTTTCATCAGGGTGTATTGCAAGCACCGGGCCAACACGCGGAAATCACCAACAATCCGTGGCAAGACGTTGATATTAAAAGCCTCTTTTCGTGTTTAAGTGTTTCGAGAACATGTCGTAAATGTTTCACAAAACGTTTCACTGATTTATACTGACACACATATTGAAACAATTATCTTGACTCACACCGAGGGTCCAGATGCAAAATCAATCGTCCAGGAGCAACCACAAGCCGATCATCCTGGCGGTGGGGTTCAGCAGGCTGAAGGAGGTATTCCGCGAGATCGTGCCCAGCTACGCTGAGCAGGTGGACATACGCATCATCGAAAAGGGCTTTGAGGACGCCCTTGAAGAGGTGCACCGGCGACAGCGCGAGCATGCCGTGGACGCCCTGGTTGCCGCGGGTTCCAATGGCGCCTTTCTCAGAAGGCACCTAAGTCTCCCCATCGCCCTGGTCAAGCTGACCGGATTTGATGTGCTGAAGGCGCTGGCCACGGCAAGGAAGCTATCCAGTCGCATTGCCATCGTCACCCATGGCACCACGCACCCGGAGCTGCAACAGTTCCAGCAGCGTTTCGGGCTGCAGGTTGAACAATTCGCCTACGAGTCTGCAGCCGACGCGCAGGACTGTGTCACCGACCTGGCCGCGAGCGGCGTTAAGGTCATCATCGGCCCTGGCCTCATCACCGATCTTGCCGAGCAGGCCGGCCTCGCCGGTGTTTTCCTCTACTCACATGGCTCCGTGGGAGAGGCTCTGGACAACGCCATCGAGATTGCCCGGGTTGGCCGCGCCGAGGTAGCCCGGCGGGAGCGACTGGATACCATCCTGCAACAGCTCACTGAGGGTGTGGTTGCCGTGGATATGGAGGAACGGGTGCAGTCGTTCAATCCCGCCATGGAGCGGCTGCTCGGCGTGCAGGCTGAGCATGTGATTGGAAGACGGCTGAGTGAGGTTGCTTTCAATCTCGGGCTGAAGGAGACCCTTGAGCAGGGCAAGGCCGAATTGGAGGGAATACACCGCATTGGCAGCAGGACCCTGGTCACCAACCGGATTCCCATCCGCGAGCAGGGGGTGCAAGTCGGCGCGGTCATGACCTTGCAGGATTCGGCCACGATTCAACGCGTGGACCGCAGCCTGAGGTCCACTGAGAAACCCAGGCAATTTGCAGCCAAATACGAGCTTGAGCAGATCATTGGCGACTCCCCTCCCATCCACCATGCCAGGGAACTTGCCGCAAAATACGCTGCCACGGATGCGACCGTGCTGGTCATCGGCGAGAGTGGGACCGGCAAGGAATTGCTTGCCCAGGGTATCCATAATGCCAGCCGACGTCGCGGGCATGCCTTCGTGGCCCTCAACTGCGGCGCGTTTCCGGAATCCCTGCTGGAGAGCGAATTGTTCGGCTTCGAGGAAGGCGCCTTTACCGGTTCCCGTCGTGGTGGCAAGCCCGGCATGTTCGAGACTGCCCATACCGGCACCATTTTTCTAGACGAAATCGGCGAGATGCCACTGACCCTGCAAACGCGACTGCTGCGCGTACTCCAGGAGCATGAAGTGATCAGGCTTGGAGCAACCCAGCCAACGCCTGTAGACGTCCGCGTAGTCGCCTCAACCCATCGTGATCTGGCTGCGGCGGTTCAGGCTGGGGAGTTCCGACAGGATCTATATTACCGGCTCAATATCCTGCGCCTGGACGTTCCGCCCCTGCGTGTCCGTACCGAGGATGTGTGGGCCATTGCGACCCTTTCCCTGGACAAGGCCCTGCGCCGCCTGGGTGCCCCCCGCGCATCCGGGCTGATCCTGCCTCAGGTCATGCCCTATTTCGTTGCCTACCACTGGCCCGGCAACGTTCGCGAATTGGAGAACCTGATCGAACGTTTGGCCATATACTACAGTGAATTCGACAAGGGAGAAGTGGATCCCGCTCATCTCCAACGCCTGCTGCCCGAGCTGTTCGACCCCGCCGCCGATTCCCTGGCCCCACCACGAACCCGGCCCGAAACCGGTGCCGAGGAACTTGCCCGCATCAAGTTCGTCCTCGCGCAATGCAAAGGCAACCGAACCGCGGCATGCAAACGACTCGGCATCAGCCGTAGCACACTCTGGCGCAAGCTCCGATCTCAAGGCATGGACCAGGCCCTCTGAACGCTGAAGCTGGAAGCGTTGGATGATGCTGCCGTGGCGGATGGGGATGCCGGAGAGCGCTTGGAACCTGGTTCTCGACCCGCTCGCCCGGAGCGCTCATCTTGCCTTTCGCCTCGCAGGTTAAACATACGCGCCGAGAGCCGTATCTCGCAGTAGGAATGCCGGCTAACCGGCACCCTATATCGTTACACACAACCCACGGCCCGGAGGCGTCATAGGCGGCGAGTGCGAGGACGAAGTCGCGTGTGCGTCGGAGGCCGATCCAGGTACAGCGGGGCATTGTGGGCGATGACCGGGTGGTACGATATTCCACAGGAAAGCGGAATTTTTGCATGCACGCAAGCGAGCCGCGATACAGGTTCTGATGAACGAAGACATTGTTGCCAACCGGCCGACGACAAGCGCCGCGCCGAGTGCGAAGGCGCGCCGGGAGAAGACGGAGCGCGAGCTCGCCCGGTGGCAGGACAAGGCGCTGCGTAAAGAGGCGACCCGGGAGGTGATGCGCGTGCTCGACACCTGCAGGGTGAGCAACCGCGAGGCGCTGGAGCTGATCGGCCTCTCCCCGGAGTCCCAAGGACAGATTGCTGGGTTTCGCAAGGGCGAGCGCATTGTCGGCGCGGGGGGCCCGGCTCGAGCAACTCCGTCCGTGGTTTGCCCCCGGCACCTCCGGCCCGCGCCTGGGCCCTCTGGAATGGAGGTCAAGCGCTGCGCGCCGGGCGGCCGACGTGGGCGCAGGCGGTGTTTGACCGCCCCAATGACCGCCGGGATACTGTGACGGAACCGGTTGGGTTCCTGTCCTTGGAACACGGAGACGTGATGTTCGCCAATGACCGCAGCACCCTCCGCCAGCAATACGTGGAGGCATGGCGCAAGCATCGCAACGGCGAGCCGCTCTCACCGCTCGAGTCGATGATCGGCGAGGTGGTGGCCGAGCACCCGGAATACCACGCCCTGCTGGAGGACCGGGACACGGTGGCGAACGCGGACTGGCAACCGGAGGACGGGCGCACCAACCCGTTCCTGCACATGGGGCTGCACTTGGCGCTGCGCGAACAGGTCTCCACGGACCGACCGCCCGGCGTGCGTGCGGTGCACCAGCACCTCGCGCGCCGCCTCGGGGATCACCTGGAAGCGGAACACCGCATGATGGAACCGCTGGCGGAGGCATTGTGGAATGCCCAGCGCAGCGGCAGCATGCCGGATGAGCGCCAGTACATTGAGGCGTTGCAGGAGCTCTTGGCGCGGCACCGCTGACAAGGGGGCGCGGCGTCCGACGCCGCGACCACACAGAACCCCTTGGCAGGCAAGGACAATCCTTTACCTGGTCCAGCGCCCACCGGTATCATAATGCGTTCAATTCATTATCAGAGGTTTCCCTCATGCAGATTGCTAAGGACAAGGTCGTTGCCATCGACTACACACTAAAGGACGAAGAGGGCAGCGTCCTGGATACGTCCGAGGGCAAGGAGCCACTTGCGTACCTGCACGGCTCCGGGAACATTATCCCTGGTCTGGAGAAAGCCCTGGAAGGCAAGAATCTGGGTGAGGAAGTGAGCGTGCACATTCCCCCGGAAGAAGCCTACGGGGAACGCCGCGATGACCTGACCCAGGTTGTCCCGCGCAGCCTGTTCCAGGGGGTGGACGAACTCCAGGTCGGCATGCAGTTCCAGGCTCAGGCGGAAGGCGGCGAGCAGATCGTCACCATCACCGGCATCGACGGCGACGAGATCACGGTCGACGCCAACCACCCCATGGCCGGGGTTCCACTGAACTTCGACGTCAAGGTGGTGGATGTCCGCGAGGCCACCGATGAAGAAAAGGAACACGGACACGCACACTGAGCGCGGGCGAGTTCGGTGACTGGGGCGCGGCATCGCTCCAATGCTGCGCCCCATTAATTGAGACGCAATACCGTGCTCCCGATGGGGCGGTGACTCAGCGGATAAAGCGCTGCTGCACCCGACGGAAGAGTTCGGTATCCGCGCGGTTCAGCCATTCGAACGCCACCATCTCCCGCGTCACGATGCGCACGCCGGCGTCGCGCATGCGCTCAATGGCCACGTCGACATCCCGGGGCTTACGGCTGGAGATGGCATCCGCCACGACAAACACTTCGTAGCCGTCCGCCACCAAGCCCAGGGCGCTCTGCAACACGCACACATGGGCCTCGGTTCCGGCAACCACGATTTGTCGCCGCCCAACGGCCGCCAAGTGACGGCGAATCGGGTCTGAATCCATGCAGGAGAAATGCACCTTCTCCAGCACCTCCTCGTCCACGACCTGGGAACGAACCTGCGCCACCGTCGCCCCCAGCCCCTGCGGGTACTGCTCCGTCAGGCGCACGGGCAAATCCACCTCGCGCGCGACACGGATCAGCCAAGCGGCGTTTTCGATAACCTGTTCGCTCTCGTGGATCGCCGGTGCCAGCTTGTCCTGGATGTCAACGACCAGCAGGCAGGATGTCTCGGCAGAAATACGCAATGAAAGCCCTCCACGTGGTTGTTCTCCGCTCGCCGCCCGGGCGCAGTCGCCGCGACCGCACCAACGGCCATAGAGCCCCATCAGACCACAGCCGACGCTGTCTTGCCAACGGCAGCATCCCGGAATACGGACCCTGGTGGACCGGTACACCCTCACTCCGGCGAAAAGGGGCGCTTTTCCATGGCGCTGGCACGCGCCTCCAACGGCTGGCGCACTGAGGAAGGTCCTGCACTGGGGCCGGCGCGGGCCTTGTGCTACGATCAGCGGCCGCGCGTCAGTGACAAGGAGATCCCCTTGGAACTCGATCCGGTCATCCTGTTTTTCCTGCTGGGCCTCGGCGCTGGCCTGATGCGCGCCGAAATGCGCCTCCCCGCTGCGGTCTACGAACTCCTTACGGTCATCCTGCTGCTGTCTATCGGCCTGAAAGGGGGGGTAGAGCTGGCGGGGGCGGACTTGGCGCGCATCCTACCCAAGCTGGGCGTCGTCGCCGCCATGGGCATCGTCGTGGGTCTCATGGGTTTCGCGATCCTGCGCCTTTCGCCCCGACTGCCGCGTGCGGACGCCGCCGCCATCGCCGCCCATTACGGCTCGGTGAGCGTGGGAACCTATGCCGTCGCAATCGCCTTCCTGGATACCCTGGGCGTCGATTATGAGGCCTACGCCGCCGCCTTCGTGGTGGTGCTCGAGGTCCCGGCCATTCTCCTCGGTATCGTTCTGGTGCGGGGCCTGCGCCCCAGCGTCGGCTGGGCCTCAGTCATGCATGAGGTCTTTCTCGGCAAGGGCGTCGTGCTGCTGCTGGGGGGGCTGCTCATCGGCGTGCTGATGGGCCCCGAGCGGCTGGAGCCCTTTGAACCATTATTTTTCGACGCGTTCAAGGGCGTGCTGGCGCTGTTCCTGCTGGAAATGGGGCTGGTCGCCGCGACCCAGGCCGGTGCCCTGCGCCGTCACGGCGTGTTCCTGATTGGCTTCGCCCTGCTGTTTCCGCTGCTGGGCGCCATAGTCGGCGCCGTGTTTGCCTGGGGCTTAGACCTGACCCTGGGCGGTGCCCTATTGTTGAGTGTGCTGGGTGCCAGTGCCTCGTACATCGCCGCGCCAGCGGCCATGCGCCTGTCGGTCCCGGAAGCCAATCCCGGCCTGTCGCTGACAGCCTCGCTGGCCGTGACATTTCCATTCAATGTGCTTGTCGGCATCCCGCTGTACTATGGTGTATTGAGTGTCGTCTACCCCGGTGTAGGAGGTGGGGCATGAAGCGCAAGCTGCTGACCGTGATCACGGAGCAAGCCCTGGAGCGCCAGCTTGTGCAGTGTGTCATGGACCACGGCGCACGCGGCTACACCCTGACCGAGGCGCGAGGGCAGGGCCGACGGGGCGTGCGCTCGGCGGATTTTGAGCAGGTCGGCAACATCCGGCTCGAGGTCATCTGCGAAGAGGACGTCGCCCGACAGATCGCCGAGACGTTGCACAAGAAGTATTTCGACGATTTTGCCATGGTCCTCTACCTGCAGGATGTCGAGGTATTGCGTTCAGAGAAGTTCTAGTGTCCTGATCCCCCACGACACCGGAGAGGTCGCTACAACAACCGCGCCGGGATTACTCGGATCGGGTCGTGTCCTGACCGATCCACTGCACCTGATAGAGGTCCAACCGCCGATCTTGGTAGTTGCGCACGGAGCCCTGGTAGCGCATCTCGCGCAGCTTCTCCAGATCCAGGTCGACGATGAGCGTCATCTCGGTGTTCGGCGTCGCCTCCGACACCACGGCGTCATGGGGGAAGGCGAAATCCGACGGCGAAAACACGCCGGACTGGGAGTACTGGATGTCCACGTTCTCAACGTTCGGCAGGTTGCCCACACTACCGGTGATGGCAACATAGCACTCGTTCTCAATGGCCCGGGCCTGGGCGCAGTGGCGCACGCGCTGATAGCCATTCTTGGTGTCCACCCAGTAGGGTACGAACAAGATGCGCATGCCCTGCTCCATCAGCACCCGGCTGAGCTCCGGGAATTGAACGTCATAGCACACCAGGATGCCAATCTTGCCCACGTCCGTGTCGAACACGCGCAGCCCGTCACCGCCGCGCAGTCCCCAGTAGCTGCGCTCGTCCGGCGTGATGTGCAGCTTGTGCTGCGTATCCCAGCTGCCGTCACGCCGGAACAGGAAGGAGACGTTGTTGAGCTCCTTGTCGCCGTAGACCGGCATGCTGCCGCCGATGATGTTGATGTTGTAGCTCACCGCCAGGGACAGCATTTCCTCGCGGATCTCCTCCGTATACTGCGACAGACCGCGAATCGCCTCGGCCGGGTTGTCCTGATTGAAATTCGACAGCAGCGGGGCGTTGAAGAACTCCGGAAGCATAATGAAGTCCGCGTTGTACCCCGCCAGCGCATCGACGAAGAACTCCACCTGCTGCATGAGCTCTTCCACGGAGTGCATGGAGCGCATCTGCCACTGCACCGCGCCCACACGCACCACGGTCTTGTCACCGCCGAGCAGCGACCTCTCGTCCTCTTCCTCGTAGAAGATGTTGTTCCACTGGACCAGCGTGGCATAGGCCTTGGAGTCCCGATCCTCGGGGAGGTAGTTGGTGATCACGCGGCGCACGTGGAAGTCATTGGCCAGCTGGAAGCTCAGAATCGGGTCGTACACCTCCTGGCGTTTCACCAGCTCGATGTACTCCTCCGGCGACATTTCCTCCGCGTACTGCGTGTACCCGGGAATGCGCCCGCCGGCGACAATGGAGCGGCAGTTCAGTTTCCGGCACAGCTCCTTGCGGGCATCGTAGAGGCGGCGACCGAGGCGCATGCCCGAATAGCGCGGACTGACGAACACGTCCACCCCGTAGAGGACATCGCCGTTGGGGTCATGCGTGGTGAAATAACCATTGCCGGTAATCTGGTCATAGGAATGCCGATCCCCGAAGCGGCGGTAATCGACCATGAGGGTCAATGCCGCCGCGACGACCTTGCCGTTGTCTTCGATGCAGATCTGGCCTTCCGGGAACCGGTTGAGCTGGGCATTGAACTGCTTGCGCGTCCACGGCCCCATGGACGGATAGACTTCCTCCATGATTTCGCGGATGTCATCGTAGTCGTCCACGCGCAAATTGCGCAGCATCAGCCGATGTTCGTCGGTATCTTCGTGCTGCTCGCGGATATCTCGATTCTCGGTCATGACTGCCAGGTATCTCCTGCATGCAAGCGAGGTTCCGGATATGTACGACGCCATGGGACGGCGACTCCGGAACGGAACGGCCCTGTGATGATACGCGATTGTCGGTGACGACACCTCGAAACGACAAGGCCCGCCGGCGGCGCCGGCGGGCCTCCACGACGACCTTAAACGCCCGTGCACGTACCGCCTCAGAGCTGCGCCAGGGCCTTGTCGTAATCCGGCTGCTGCCCGATCTCCGGCACCTGTTCCGTATAGATCACCTGCCCGTCCTCATCGACAATAACAACCGCACGGGCCAGCAGGCCGGCCAGCCGCCCGCTCACCATCGCGACCCCGTAGTCGTGGCCGAACTCCGGATGCCGGAACGTCGACACGGGCTCCACATCGTCCAGTCCTTCCGCGCCACAGAAGCGCGACTGCGCGAAGGGGAGGTCGGCCGACACACATAATACGACCACATCCGCCCGCTTGGCGGCATCCTCGTTGAACCGCCGAACGGATTTGGCACACGTCGGTGTATCCACGCTGGGGAAGATGTTCAGCACGAACTTCTTCCCCCTCAAGTCCTCCTGGGAGAGTTCCGAGAGGTCCGTGCGGGTGAGCCTGAAAGCCGGAGCCCTGGTTCCGACCGCCGGGAGCTCCCCAGCCGTACGCACCGTCGTGCCGCGCAACGAGATTTCCGCCATCAATGATCTCCTGGGTGATTGGCGAAGTGGCACCCGCGAAGACTAGCGAAAGTGCGACCAGGCCTTGCGAAAACCCTCGTCCAGATCCGTCCACGCCTTCTCAGCGCGCTTACGAAAATCATCCCAGGCATCCTCACCGGCATGCTCCAGCTCTTTCATACGCTCACGCGCCTCTTCGCGACGCTGCCGGAGCTCTTCGATCTCCGCCTCGTAACGCAGCCGTGCATCCGCCTGCGCTTCCTCGGCCTTTGCCTCCAGTCGCGCCAAATCGGCATTCCACTGATCCAGCTGCGCCTTGAACTTCTCCAGATATTCATCCCGCCGCGCCATGGTCACCTCCTATTCTGCTG
>NZ_SKOG01000013.1 GCF_007120195.1 Aquisalimonas sp. | reverse complement strand
TCTTGTACATGCAAAACAGCCCTCAGTACATCATCGGCTATTATGGGATTCTCACGGCCGGTGCCGTTGTCGTGCCCGCCAACCCCATGAACCTGACGGCGGAGCTCACGCACTACGTCCATGACAGCGGTGCCCGCGTCGCCCTGTGCGCTCAGGAACTCTACCCCAACCTGCGGCCGCTGCTTATCGACGGCGAGTTGGACCGCGTCGCGGTCGCCGCCTACGCCGCCTACGCCACCGCGGATTTGGGCCTCAGTTTGCCTGACGTGGTCCGGGTGCCCGAAGAGACCCCACCGGGCGACGGCGCGATCGCCTGGACGACGGCGCTGGCTGAGGGCGAGGGCATGACGCTGGACCCGGTGCGCGTGAGGCCGGAGGACATGGCCGTCATCCCCTACACGTCAGGCAGCACGGGCCGTCCCAAGGGTTGTGTGCATACCCACCGCTCGGTGATGGCCACGGCTCAGGGCGGGGTGCTCTGGAACCCCATGCAGGCCGACCACGTCAACCTGGCGACACTGCCCTTCTTCCACGTCACGGGCATGCAAAGCTCCATGAACGGCCCCCTGTCGGCAGGCGCAACCTCGGTGGTGATGACCCGCTGGGACCGCACGACGGCCGCGGAGCTGATCCAGCACTACGGCGTCAGCCACTGGCGCAACATCACCACAATGGCCGTTGATTTTCTCAACAACCCGGAGTTGGAGCGCTACGACCTGTCCACGCTCCAGGCGGTGGGCGGCGGCGGCGCCGCCATGCCTACGGCAATTGCCGAGAAGCTCCAAAAGCTGACTGGACTGTCCTACATTGAAGGCTACGGCATGTCCGAGACGATCGCCCAGACCCACGTCAACCCGCCCCAGGCACCACGGGCGCAGTGCCTGGGGATCCCTGTATTCGACGTCGACAGCCGCATCATCGATCCCGACACCCTGGAGGAAAAGGGTCCCGGTGAAGTGGGTGAGATCATCATGCACGGCCCGCAGATCATGCGCGAGTACTGGAATAACCCGCAAGCCACCGCCGAGACCTTCATCGAGATTGACGGCAAGCGCTTCCTGCGCAGCGGCGACCTGGGCTACTACGACGAGAACGGCTACTTCTTCATGGTCGATCGCCTGAAGCGCATGATCAACGCTTCCGGCTACAAGGTGTGGCCGTCGGAGGTGGAGTCCATGCTCTACGCCCACCCGGATATCCAGGAGGTGTGCGTCATCGCCACGCCGGACCCGAAACGCGGTGAGACGGTCAAAGCCGTTGTGGTGCTGCGCCCGGGCGCCGCCGAGGTTACCGACGAGCAGGCCATTATTGACTGGGCGCGCGGGCAGATGGCGGCCTACAAGGCGCCGCGGTACGTGGAGTTCGTCGAGCGCCTGCCCCGCTCCGGAACAGGCAAGCTCCTGTGGCGGGAGCTGCAGGACGCCGAAGGCAGCAAGGCTGGATAAGCGCTGCAGGGGCGTAACGACGCCCTTGCGACGACAACCTCAAACGGTGCCTACGGACTGCGAAGGGCACTGGAACCACGCGAACCACCCCTGTTGAGTGGAGGAGACTGAGTAATGGTTAGAAAAGTCAACGTGCTGTCGACATCGGCCGTTACGGCCACCGGGCTGGCCCTGGCGCTTGGCTCCGGCTTCACCAGCGCCGACGTGGAACTGCCCGGAACGATCATCTGGTCGGCCTATCCCACCGGCACGACCGGTTATTCCCAGGCCGTGGGCATCGGTCAGGTGCTGCAAAACGAGTACGGTGTGAACCTGCGCGTTATACCCGGCCGCAACGACGTCTCGCGCCTGGAGCCCCTGCGTCGTGACCGCGCTCACTTCTCCGCCGGCGGCACCGAGGCCGTCTCGGCACAGGAAGCGCAGTTTAACTTTGCCGAGCCCGCCTGGGGCCCACAGCAAACCCGCGTGCTCATGTGGGCGATCTCCGATGCCTGCTCGTTTACCATTGCGGCGGCGGGCGATTCAGGTATAGACGAGGTTGCGGACATGGAGGGCAAGCGTGTGGCCTGGGTACAGGGCGCCCCAACGCTGAACGCCGGAATGGAGTACCTGCTCTCCTACGCGGATCTGACCTGGGACGACGTCGAGAAGCGGGAAGTCGGCGGTTACATGAGCGCTGTCGAGGCGATTATCGAAGACCGCGCCGACGCCATGGGTGGATCCTGCGACTCCGCACCGTTTCAGCGCATCAACGCCTCGCCCCGCGGGCTGAACTTCCCGCAGTTACCGCACGACAACGAGGAAGGCCTGGCGCGCATCTCCCAGTACGCCCCCTGGCTGGTGCCGTTCAAGAGCGTTGGCAACGTGGGTATGGACCCCGATGAGGAGATCGAAGTGGTAACCGGCCCCTACCCCATGCTGATCTCCATGGCGGACCAGGACGAAGATGTGGCCTACAACATGACCAAGGCCATGCACCAGCACTACGAAGACTACAAGAACAGTGCGCCGGGTGCTGAAGGCTGGGAGGTGGAACGTATGGATCTCACCAGCATGCCCATCCCGTTCCATGACGGCGCGATCCGCTACTTTGAGGAAATCGGCCTCTGGGACGAGGAGGCGCAGGCGTACCACGAAGAATCCCTGAAACGCCAGGAGGTGCTCGCAGAAGCCTGGGAGCGTCACCTGGAGGATGCCCCCACGGACCGTGACGCGTTCCAGGAGGCCTGGATGCAGACACGGTATGATGCCCTGGAAGAGGCCGATCTTCCGACCCTGCGTTCATTCTGGTGAGGCACGCATACTGCGGGGTGCCCGGCGCCCCGCAGTCTTACCTCGCGGTCCGGCATGTGACGCGAGGCGAGCACAATCAGGATCAACGCCCCACCCTTGTGACAATTCTGCATTGCGAAATGCGGTTCCACAAAATTTGACGTTGATGCCGCTTCATGCCATTTTTGCGCGAAGTAACCGAGGGAGTGCTCGAGGCTTTACGAACTGGCCGAAGTCTCAGGGAAGGCGCACATCGAAGATGCACCAGAGGCCAGCGAAGCCTTCCTGTAAGGCTGGATGACGCCCTCCCTTGAGCGCCTTGGAGCCGGCGATATGCACCTGTTGCCAGGCCCTGGCAGCGCATGAAAACCAACAGAGAGGGGAGGCCGCCAGGGGCGTCCAGAACTTGGCCGCCATAGCAAGACCAATAACCAGCGGAGGACCTCGATGAGGTTTCACCTGGCCTTGGGCTCAGCAGCCGAATCGAGATCAGCCCCAGGTTTCCGACATTCGCTCACACCCAACCAGGCATGCCGAACATGACTGACCCAGTGCAGACGAAGGCCGAATCCCGCGCAGAAGAAGAACGCCGTGCCGAGGAGGTCTACGCCACCCGTTACCGAGTCCTGTCCCTGCCGTGGCAGGCACTGCTCATGGTCATCACCGTGGGCATCACCTTGCTGGCGATCAACCAGATCTTCAACTTCGGGTTTTTCATCGGCGAAGTGATGCTAGACATGCGCTACCTCTACATCTACGTAGGGGCGATCCTGGTCATGGTGTTTATTTCGTTTCCGGCCACGGGCACTGCTGCGCGAACCACCGTTGCCTGGTACGACATCATCCTCGCCGTAACCGCCGCCAGCCTGTTTGCGTATTTCGCGGTCCATGCCGAGCGCATCGTGCTCGAGGCCTGGGAGTACGCCGCGCCCCAGTTCGGCATCTATATGGCCCTTGCGACCTGGGCCCTGGTACTGGAGGCGGGGCGCCGCACCGGGGGCTGGCCCATATTCGTCGTGGTGCTGGTGCTGTCACTGTACCCGCTGTACGCCGACCGAATGCCCAACGTCATTGCGGGCGTCAGTATGGGACTTGAGGAAGCGGCAGCCTTCCACATCATGAGTGAGGAAAGCCTTTTCGGCATCCCCACCCAGGTCGCCGCCTTGCTGCTCTTCGGCTTCCTGCTCTTCGGGGTGTCGCTGCAGCACACCGGGGCGGGGAAGTTCTTTATCAACATCGCCTTCGCCCTGCTTGGCCGCTTCCGGGGCGGACCCGCCAAGGTCGCCATTTTCTCAAGCGGGCTGATGGGCTCCATGAGCGGCGGCCCGGTAACCAACGTGCTCACGACCGGCCCATTGTCGATCCCGACCATGCGCCGCGTGGGCTTCTCCCGCGGCTATGCCGCCGGAGTCGAGGCCTGCGCATCCACCGGTGGCGTGCTGATGCCGCCGATCATGGGCGCGACTGCGTTTGTGATGGCCAACTTCCTGGGCGTGTCCTATGTCACCATCGTAATCGCCGCGATCATCCCCTCCCTACTCTACTTCTTCGGGCTGTTCATGCAGATCGACGCCTACTCCGCACGGCACGACCTCAAGGGTCTGCCGAGGGAGGAGCTGCCGAGCCCCTGGAAGGTCTTCAAGGAAGGCTGGTATTTCATTGCCGTGTTCGCGCTGCTGATCTGGATGTTGGTGTTTCTCCAGCGCGAGGCCACGGCGCCCTTCTACGCCACGGCGCTGCTGCTGGTGATCAACCAGTGCACCATGCACCGCCTGAGCCTCAAAGGGTTTCTCAAGCTGCTGGCGGCCGCCGGTCAGATCCTGGCCGAGCTCGGCGGCATTCTTGCCGCGATCGGCCTGATCATCGGTTCCCTGCAGGTCACTGGCATGGCCGGCACCCTGACCAACGACCTGGTGTACCTTGCCGGTGACAACGTGCTCATGCTGCTGATCATGGGCGCGCTCACCGCCTTTGTGCTGGGCATCGGCATGACGGTCACGGCGGCCTATATCTTCCTTGCCGTCATTCTCGCGCCGGCATTGATCCAAGCGGGCCTGCATCCCGTGGCCTCGCACATGTTCATCATGTACTGGGGTATGCTCAGCTTTATCACTCCACCTGTGGCCATCGCGGCGTTCGTCGCGGCATCCGTGGCCAAGGTGAACCCGATGCAGGCCGGCCTAGAGGCAATGCGGCTGGGGACGATTATCTACTTCATCCCCTTCTTCTTCGTCTTCAATCCAGCGCTGCTTCTGTTCGGCACGCCGCTGGAGGTGATCACGGTGGTCATCACCGCGCTGATCGGGGTCATCATCCTCGCCGCTGGCCTGCAGGGCTACCTGCTCGGTGCGGGCCGTGTTGGAAAGGGCCCGGTGGGATGGTTTGCGCGCACGCTCCTCATTGCCTCGGGGTTGACGCTGGCAGCCCCCGGTGGCGGCATGCTTGGCATCAGTCACGGCGTGTTGCTGCTGAGTTCTGCCGGGCTGCTGCTCGTCGCCACGATCACCATACTGATGCAGCGTCGCGCCGAGGGTGAACCACTGCGATTTACCCTTTAGCCCGAGACCCGTGAGACCACTGCAGACTCAGAGCAGTGGCTTCTTTTTACCAGAGTGACGGAGGTGACCAAGGCCATGTTCGAGTTCAGCGACCGTTCCAGGGAACTCCGGGAGAAACTCCTCGCCTTCATGGATCAGCACATCTACCCGAACGAGGCGGTATTCGCGCAGCAGCACGCCGAGGGAGACCGCTGGACCTCGCCCCCCGTGCTGGAGGAACTCAAGCGCAAGGCGAAGGCCGAGGGGCTGTGGAATTTGTTCCTGCCGGAGAGCGAGTACGGCGCCGGGTTATCGAACTTGGATTACGCCCCGCTGTGCGAGGTCATGGGACGCTCCTCCATGGCCCCGGAGGTGTTTAACTGCTCGGCGCCGGATACAGGCAACATGGAAGTGCTCGCCCGCTACGGCTCGGAAGACCACAAAAAACAGTGGCTGGAGCCGCTGCTGGACGGGAAAATCCGCTCCTGCTTTTCCATGACCGAGCCGGACGTCGCCTCCAGTGACGCCACCAACATCCAGACGGAAATCCGTCGCGAGGGCGAGGAGTACGTGATCAACGGCCGCAAATGGTGGTCATCCGGCGCGCTCGACAAGCACTGCAAGATCGGCATCGTCATGGGCAAGAGCGACCCCTCAGCGCCAAAGCACAAGCAGCAGTCGATGGTCCTGGTGCCGCTGGACAGCCCCGGTGTGAAGATCGAACGGGCGCTGCATGTCTTCGGATACGACCATGCGCCCCACGGGCACGCCGAGATCTACTATGACAACGTCCGGGTACCGGCAAGCAACATGCTGCTCGGCGAGGGTCGCGGCTTCGAGATCGCCCAGGGGCGCCTCGGGCCGGGCCGGATCCACCACTGCATGCGCTCCATTGGCATGGCCGAACGCGCCCTGGAGGCCATGGTTGCCCGGGCGAAATCGCGTAACGCCTTCGGCCAGCGGCTGGCGGACATGGGTGGATTGCGCCAGGAGATCGCCCGCTCGCGCATGGAGATCGAGCAGGCTCGACTGTTGACCCTGAATGCCGCTCACATGATGGACACGGCGGGCAATAAGGTCGCCCGCCGCGAGATTGCCATGATCAAGGTGGTGGCCCCCAACATGGCCTGCAACGTGATCGACCGGGCCATTCAGGCGTTCGGCGCCAAGGGCGTGTGCCAGGACACGTTCCTGGCCTCGGCGTTTGCCCATATGCGCACGCTGCGCCTGGCCGACGGCCCGGACGAGGTGCACATGGAGACTATCGCCAAACTTGAGATCGGCAAGGACTGAGCCCGCAGCGATCCCAAGAAACTCTGAAGGCCCGCGGTACGGGCAGCCCTGACCAACGCGGACCACCCCATTGGTCAGGGCGCCCCGCGCGCGCTGATCGGAGCGGGGGCGGGGGTATTGTGTGCTCGCCATCGCCTCAACACCGCGACGCGGGCGCTTACACGCGCCATACTAGATAAAAACAATTCCGATGGTTACGGTCTAAACTGGTGTAATTGGTGAAGACAACAATAATGGCGAGGAGAGACGATGCCCAAACGCATTCTAATCGTTGATGACGAGCCAAACATTGTCCTGTCCCTGCAATTTCTCATGAAGAAGAGCGGCTATGAGGTCGAGACTGCAACGGACGGGGAACAGGCGCTCGAAGCCGTGGAGCGCCAACAACCTGACCTCATGTTGTTGGATGTGATGATGCCGCGCAAGGACGGCTACCAGGTGTGCCAAATCCTTCGGGAGCGTGAGGAGTGCGCGAACATGCGCATCGTCATGTTGACGGCGAAGGGACGTGACGTGGAGCGGGAGAAGGGGATGTCCCTCGGCGCGGACGACTACATTACGAAGCCATTCTCCACCCAGGATGTGATCAACAAGGTCAGTGAAATGCTGGGCGAGAGCTGAGCATGGCGACGGGCAACGAGAAATCAGGCATCGGCAGCGTTTCACGACGCACCGAACGGCTGGTAGCGCTGTTTGTCGTCGCCTTCCTGCTGTTCAACTATCCCCTGTTGTCCCTGTTCGCCGACGACGCGCTGATCTTCGGGCTTCCCGTGTTCACTGTGTACCTGTTCACCGCCTGGGGGGTCGTCATCGCTCTCCTGGGCTGGATCCTGCGCCGCCGTTGATGCCGAGGTGACATGCCTGAGTGGCTGATCATCATTACGCCATTCCTCTACCTGGGACTGTTGTTCGCGATCGCCTATATCGCGGACAAGCGCGCCGATAGCGGGCACTCCCTGGTCAACAACCCCTACGTGTATACCCTCGCCATCGCCGTGTACACCACGGCCTGGACATTTTACGGCAGCGTCGGCCGGGCCGCCGAGGATGGCATGAGCTTTCTCACCATCTACCTCGGCCCCACACTCATGGCAATCCTGTGGTGGCAGGTGCTGCGCAAGATGATCCGCATCGCCAAACAGCACCGCATCACATCCATCGCCGACATGATCGCCTCGCGCTATGGCAAGAGCATGCTCCTGGGCGGGCTGGCGACATTCATCGCGGTGGTGGGGATCACGCCGTACATCGCCTTGCAACTGAAAGCGGTCTCCGCCAGCTTCGAAGTCCTGCTCGCCTTTCCGGAGGGGCTGGAAGCGGCGACGGTGACCACCGGGCTGGTGGGCGACAAGGCCTTCTGGGTGGCCTCGCTGCTCGCCATCTTCGCGATCCTGTTCGGCACCCGGAATATCGACGCCACGGAGCGCCTGGAAGGGATGGTCGTGGCCGTGGCCTTCGAGTCGATCGTCAAGCTGCTCGCCTTCCTGGCGGTGGGCATTTTCGTGACCTTCATGCTGTTCGAGGGGCCGGGCGACATCGTCGGCCAAGTCCGGGCCCACGAGGACATGCATGAGTTGCTGGAATTCCGCGACTCCGCCGCTGGCTATGGCAGTTGGTTGGCCCTGACCCTGCTCTCCATGGCGGCAATCATGTTTTTGCCCCGGCAGTTCCAGGTCATGGTGGTGGAGAATGTCAACGAGGACCACCTGCGCACGGCCTCCTGGCTTTTCCCGCTCTACCTGCTGCTCATCAATCTGTTCGTGTTGCCCATTGCGCTCGCCGGGATGCTCTACTTCGGTGACGGCTCCGTGGCTCCGGACAATTTCGTGCTGGCCCTACCGCTGGCAGAGGGCAACGAGCTGCTGGCGATGTTCGTCTACCTGGGCGGCTTCTCGGCGGCCACAGGCATGGTCATCGTCGCGACGATCGCACTGGCGATCATGGTGAGTAACGACCTGGTGATGCCCGCACTGCTGCGTCTGCGTCACCTGCCGATCATGGAGCGTATCGGACTGCGGCGGCTGATCATCTACCTACGCCGGGCGATCATCGTCGGCATCGTGCTGCTGGGTTACGCGTATTTTCGCCTCATTGCCGAGACCTATGCGCTGGTGAGCATTGGATTGATTTCCTTTGTCGCCGTGGCGCAATTCGCACCGGCGATCCTGCTGGGGATGTACTGGAAAGGGGCAAGTCGGTACGGGGCGCTGACCGGGCTGGTCCTCGGTTTTGTCATCTGGCTCTACACACTGTTTCTACCCTCACTCGCGGATCCCGGCGGCTGGTTACCCGCAGCCCCCCTGGACGGCGGGCCCTTCGGGATCAGCTTCCTGCACCCTTACGCCCTCTTTGGCCTGGACGACCTGGATCCGATCACCCATGCGCTGTTCTGGAGCATGCTGGGCAACGTCGGTGGCATGGTGCTCGTCTCCCTGATGACACGCCAGAGTGACATGGAGCGTATCCAGGCGACCCTGTTCGTGGATGTCTTCCTGCGCTCGGAGCAGGACACGCGCTTCTGGCAGGGTAACGCCACCATCGGCGACGTCGAGGCGCTGCTGGCGCGTTTCGTGGGTGAGACACGTGCTGCAGAAGCTCTGTCCGGCTACGTCCCCGCGGATGATGACCCATCGGAGGCGGCCACCCGGCAGGCACCGCCGGAGCTGGTCAACCACGCCGAACGCCTGCTCTCCGGGACCATCGGCTCGGCCTCGGCGCGGGTCATGATCTCGTCCATCGTCAAGGGCGAGGCGCTCACTTTCGAAGGTGTCATGGAGATCCTGGACGCCACCTCCCAGGCCATCGAATACAGCCAGCGCCTGGAGCAGAAATCGCGGCAGCTGGAACATGCGACCACCGAGTTGCGCGCCGCGAACGAACGGCTCAAGGAGCTCGATCAGCTCAAGGACGAGTTCGTCTCCATGGTCAGCCACGAGCTGCGCACGCCGCTGACCTCGGTTCGCGCCTTTGGCGAGATTCTGCTGAACAACCCGGATATGGATCAGGAGCAGCGCCGCGAGTTCCTGGACGTGATTGTGCGCGAGAGCGAGCGCCTGACCCGGCTGATCAACCAGGTGCTGGACCTATCCAAGATCGAGAGCGGCTGGAGTGACTGGCAGCTCAAGGACCTGGATCTGCGCACGGTGGTGGAGGAAGCGGCGGCAGCCACCTCCCAGTTGTTCGACGACCGCGATGTGCCGTTGGATCTGCGGCTGCCCGAGACCCCGTGCCCGATCAAGGGCGATGGCGATCGCCTGATCCAGCTGGTCATCAACCTGCTCTCCAACGCCGTGAAGTTCTCGGAACCCGGCGAGGGCCCCGTAACCGTCGACTTGGACAACGGCGGTCACCTGCTGGAGCTGCGAGTCACCGATTCCGGACCGGGCATCCCCGATCACGAGATTGAAAGGATTTTCGACAAATTCCACCAGATCAGCGACCAACAGGCGGGCAAACCCAAAGGCAGCGGCCTCGGCCTGGCCATTTGCAAACGGATTGCCGACCTGCACTGGGGCAGCATCCACGCCGAGAACAGCGGGAGCGCCGGTGCCACCTTCGTGGTCCGCCTCCCCGAAGCTGGGGGTGAACACTGCGATGTGGCCTAGTGCGTCCCAGGACACTGGTTAACCGCATGCCGCGCGATCAGCACAGCACCGGACGCATTCTGCCAAACGGGTTCAAGACGCCTTGGTGGCTACGTAACGGCCATGCCCAGACACTGTGGGCGGGATTGCTGCGACCCAGGGCCCAGGTGGCATTGAGTCAAGAAGGCCTGGATCTGCCGGATGGTGATCAACTGCAACTTGCCTGGGGCCCCGCCGCCCCTGGGCCGATCGTGGTCGTGCTGCACGGCCTGGGCGGCTGCGCGAGATCGCCCTACGTCCTGGGTCTGCTGGAGGCACTCGCTCGCCGCGGCATGCAGGGTGTCGTCATGCAGTTCCGCGGCGCCGGCGAGCAGTTAAACCGACAACCCCGATTCTTCCATGCCGGTGAAACCGGCGACCTGCAGGCGACCGTCCAGCATGTCTGTCGCCGGCTTCCAGGCCGGCAACTGGCAGTCGTCGGCTATTCTATGGGGGGCATCATCACGCTCAACTGGCTGGCGCGCCTTGGCGAGCAAGCCGCTGCGGATATGGCCATCACGGTGTCGACACCGATGCAGCTCGGGCCTTGCGCCGACTACCTGGCCACAGGCCCGCGGCGCATATACGACCGCCACCTTGTTCGCGGCCTGCGCCGGCTGGTGCGCCGCAAGCAGATGCAACAGGCGCTGCCGCTGGACCCGCGGGCCGTCCTGCGCGTGCGCACGCTGCGGCAGTTCGACGACTGCATCACGGGCCCGCTCCACGGCTTCGTCAATGCCGATGACTACTACACGCGGTGCTCGCCACTCCAGCGGCTGCGGGCAATCACCGTGCCCACGCGGATGATTCACGCGCTTGATGATCCGTTTATCCCTGCGGCAACGCTGCCGAGCGTGGAGCAGCTACCGCCGGCGGTCACGCTGGAATGGAGCCCGCATGGAGGACACGTGGGATTCGTCCAGGGACAGCCGCCGCTGCAGGTGAGCTACTGGCTGGACGGGGCCATCCCGCGCATGCTCGCCGAGGGCCTGTGGCAGGACAAAGAGCCCATCGTGGCGACGATCGCCTGACACGCGAGACGCGGCGGGACCAGCTGGGGCCGGCTGCTGCCCTGTACCGCAAAGGGCCCCCAAGCTTCTGGGGGCCCCTTGCACTCCGGCGCTCGCCGGTACAACGCTTTCTTGGGCGCGTTGTTCAGCCCAACGCGACCACGTCGTCGGCCTGCAGACCCTTTTCGCCCTGCACCACGCCGAATTCGACTTGCTGGCCATCTTCTAGCGTCCGGTAACCGGTGCCCCGGATGGCACGGAAGTGAACGAACACGTCATCCCCGGCCTCGCGGGCGATAAAACCGTAACCCTTGGCCGCATCAAACCACTTGACCGTGCCAGTCTCTCGCTCTGCCATTACTTGAACCTCTAGCTCACCTATCATTACGCACGACATTGAGGAATGTCGCCTACACACTTGGGCGGGCGAATGACCACACAGACCACCCGCCAGCGCTCAGGACGTGATCCTCAGTAACCCGGACAACGAGAAGATGCCAAACGGAGACTGCTGAGCGTCCTGGGGCGCTTGCCCGAAGCAATTTCGATAGTACGCCGCGTCCAGTCGCCACGCAATAACGCGGGTTTTCGCTGACTCAGACGCATCAACCCCCGCTCGATGGCGGGGGCTTCGCGATGCTGCTACGGTTGATACGCGGTCAGGCGCTGACTTCTCCCACCGCTTTCATGCTCAACCGCACCCGGCCCTGCCGATCGACCTCCAGCACTTTGACCTTGACCATGTCCCCTTCCTTGAGTTTATCGGCGACGTTGGTCACCCGCTCGTTGGAAATCTGGGAAATGTGAACGAGCCCATCCTTACCGGGAAGGATGCTGACAAAGGCGCCAAAGTCCATCAGCTTCACCACGCGCCCTTCGTAGACCTTGCCCACCTCGATATCGGAGGTCAGCTCCTCCACCCGCCGACGGGCCTCCTCACCGGCGGCCTTGTCCACGGACGCAATGGTGACGACGCCTTCATCGGAGATGTCGATGTTGGCACCAGTCTCTTCGGTCAACTGCCGGATCGTGGAGCCGCCCTTGCCGATCACGTCGCGGATCCGCTCTGGGTCAATGCGCAAGGTGAGCAGCCGCGGCGCGTACTCGGACATGTCGTCCCGGGGCTTGCTAATCGCCTTCTTCATTTCGCCGAGGATATGCAGGCGACCGCTGTTCGCCTGATCCAGGGCCTTTTGCATAATCTCCCGGGTAATGCCCTTGATCTTGATATCCATTTGCAAAGCGGTCACGCCCGCTTCGGTACCTGCCACCTTGAAATCCATGTCGCCGAGGTGATCCTCGTCGCCGAGAATATCGGAGAGCACGGCAAACGCGTCCTGTTCCTTAATCAGACCCATCGCGATACCGGCCACCGGCGCCTTGACCGGCACCCCCGCATCCATCAACGACAGGCTGGTGCCGCAAACCGAGGCCATGGAACTGGAGCCGTTCGACTCAGTGATTTCCGCGACGACCCGAAGCACGTAAGGGCACTCTTCGGTCGACGGCATCACCGCCTGCACACCACGCTTGGCCAATTTCCCATGACCGATTTCACGTCGCTTCGGACCCGCCATGAACCCGGTTTCACCAACACAATAGGGCGGAAAATTGTAATGCAGCATGAAGGGCTCTTTGCGTTCACCTTCGATGGCGTCAACAATCTGCGCATCGCGCCCGGTGCCCAGTGTTGTTACAACCACCGCCTGAGTCTCTCCACGGGTGAAAATGGCCGAGCCGTGGGTGCGTGGCAACGTGCCGACCTCAATGTCTATGGGCCGCACCGTCTGATTGTCGCGTCCGTCGATTCGCGGCTCGCCGCTGAGGATGCGCCCGCGAACAATCTTCTTCTCCAGCTCCTTGAACGCGCCCATTACATCGTGTGCCGTGGCCCCGTCTTCCTCGGCGGACGCGAAACGTTCGACAGCCTGGTCACGCAAGGCGTTGACCCGGTCGTTGCGTTCCTGCTTTTCCGCAATCGAATAGGCTTCCCGCAGGGCGCTTTCGAACTGACCAGTTACCTCAGCGCCCAGGTTGTCGTCTTTCACCGCGGGTTGCCAATCCCAACGCGGTTTGCCCGCTTCAGCGGCCAGCTCATTGATTGCGGTGATCGCCTTTTGCATCTGCTCGTGGCCGAAAATGACGGCGTCGAGCATTACGGACTCGGGAAGCTGCTGCGCTTCCGACTCCACCATGAGCACGGCATCGCTCGTACCGGCGACGACGAGATCAAGGCCCGACGACTCCAGGGCAGTGAACCCCGGGTTCAACAGGTACTCGCCGTCTGTGTACCCCACGCGTGCAGCGCCGATGGGGCCGTCGAACGGAATGCCAGAGATGGCCAGGGCTGCAGAGGTGCCAAGAAGTGCCGGAATGTCGGGATCCACGTCCGGGTTCATTGAAATCACGGTCGCAATGACCTGAACCTCATTGCAGAACCCCTCCGGAAACAGCGGACGGATCGGCCGGTCGATCAGGCGGCATGTCAGCGTTTCCTTCTCTGACGGACGCCCTTCTCGTTTGAAGAACCCACCCGGAATCTTGCCGGCTGCGTACGTCCGCTCCTGGTAATTGACGGTGAGCGGCAGAAAATCGCGTTGCGCCGCTGGCTCGTTCTTGCTCACGACAGTGACAAGGACCACCGTGTCCGACATGTTGACCAGTACGGCACCTGTCGCCTGGCGGGCGATGGCGCCCGTCTCGAGGGTGACGGAATGCTCACCGTACTGGAACGCCTTCTTTACCGATTCCACAGCGACTGATCCTCTATACGACAGAAAAACATGACCGGCGGTCTATTTGCGCAGACCCAGCTTCGCCACGATCGCCTGATAGCGCTCGCGGTCCTTGCGGTTGAGGTAGTCGAGCAGCTTTCGGCGCTGGTTCACCAGCTTGAGTAGACCACGACGGGAGTGATGATCCTGCTTGTGGTCTGCAAAATGCTGTGTCAGGTGCAAGATTCGACTCGTGAGCAGCGCAACCTGGACTTCGGGCGACCCCGTGTCCCCTTCCGAGCGCTTGTGCTCATTGACGATCTCGGCTTTCTGTTCCGCGGTCAGCGACATCGAATGGCTCCTGGTATTCCGTCTACTTTTGGAAGGCCCGCTATTGTAGCGGCGCACCTGCATGGCGACAAGTTAAGGAGACGCTGGACAATTCCTTTAGCATGCTGCACGCGGCAAGGTCTCACGCGAGCATCAGCCGCCGCGGGGCGATGCGCCCGTCGCCCAGAACCACGCCCATGCCCAGAAAACCCCCGGGTCCAAAAATACGGACCCAGCCGACACCCGGGGCCCTGGGGACAAACACCGCCTGGCCGCGACACAGAAATTGGGCGCTGTCAGGGTCAAGCGTTACGGCCGGCCACTCCACGAGCCCGACCTCCGGTGGCAAAAGCAACGCATCGAGCGCGTCCCTGCCCTGCTCGCTTGCCGCTTCAACCGCGTCCATCGTGACCATGGGCTGATCGACGAATGGGCCCAGAGCCGTCCTGCGGAGAGCCGTCACATGCGCCCCGGCGCCCAGCGCCTCGCCAATCCCTTCCACCAGCGTACGGACGTACGTGCCCTTAGAGCAGTGCACATCCAGTGTCAGGAACTCGCCCTCCCGGGCAGCGAGCTTCAGGTCATACACGCGCACCCGGCGTGCCTTGCGCGCAACTTCCTCGCCGCGGCGGGCCAGGCGATAGAGCCGTTCGCCCCGATGCTTCACCGCGGAGTACATCGGCGGCACCTGGTCCTGCTCGCCTGAGAAGCGCGCGAGAACGTCTTCGATGCGCCCGGCCTCGAGCGCCGGAACCGGGCGTTGCTCGAGCAGCTCGCCTTCACCATCCGCGGTGGTTGTGGTTTGACCGAGGCGACAGGTCACCCGATAGCGCTTGTCCGCATCCAGGAGGAAGCCTGAAACCTTGGTCGCCTCGCCAAAACACAGTGGCAGCAGACCCGTCGCCAGCGGATCCAGGCTCCCGGTATGCCCGGCCTTGCGGGCCTGGAACAGGTGCTTGACCCGTTGCAGCACCTGGTTGGAGGTGCCCCCGGGCGGCTTGTCGAGCAACAGGATGCCGTTGACGTTGCGACGGTGCCTTTTCGCGATCACTGGTTTCTTCAGCTGCTCCGGCCTTGATCCTCATCGAGGGCACTGTCGATGAGGGATGACAGGCGCGCTGCGCGATCGAAGGACGGATCGTGAATGAACGTCAGTGCCGGCACGGTCCGCAGCCGCACGCGCCGGCTCAATTCCCGACGCAGGAAACCGGAGGCGCCATTGAGCACACCGGCCGCCTCTGTACTGGTGCGCGAATCCTCGCCCAGCACGGTCATGTAAACGCGGGCATGGGCCAGATCGCGCGCCACCTCCACGCCGGAGACGGTGACCGAGCCGACCCTGGGATCGCGAATTTCATCCCGAATGGTTTCGGCAAGCTCGCGCTGAAGCTGCTCCGCCACACGCCGGGTACGCGGCGTTTCCTTTCTCATGCATCACCTCTTCCGGCGGAGGAGCGGAACCAATCGACCCCGCGACTGCGCAGTGAGGGGGCCGCCGCGGCCTCGTGATCGGCGCGCAATCACAGGCTGCGCGCCACTTCGATGCGCTCGAAGCACTCGATCTGATCACCAACCTTGACGTCATTGTAGTTCTTCACCCCGATACCACATTCCGTACCGGAGCGCACCTCGCTGACGTCGTCCTTGAAGCGGCGCAGTGACTCCAGTTCGCCTTCGAAGATCACCACGTTGTCACGCAGCACGCGGATCGGGCAGCGGCGCCGGACGACGCCTTCTTCCACAAGGCAGCCGGCAATGGCACCGAGCTTGGACGATTTGAACACGTCGCGGACCTGCGCGAGGCCGAGAATCTCTTCCTTGACCTCCGGCTCCAGCATGCCGCTGATCGCCTTTTTGACCTCGTCAATGGCCTCATAAATGATGCTGTAGTAGTGCACATCCACTTCCGCCTCCCGGATGAGCTTCCGCGCGGCTGCGTCGGCGCGCACGTTAAAGCCGATGAGGATGGCGTTTGAGGCAATGGCCAGGTTGACGTCGGATTCGTTGATGCCGCCAACCCCGGTCTGGATCACGTGGACCTTGACTTCGTCGTTGGACAAATCCGCCAGGGACTGGCTCAGTGCCTCGGCACTCCCCTGCACGTCCGCCTTGAGCAGAATGTTGACCTGATTGACCTCATCGGACTTCATCTGCGTGAACAGTTCATCCATGCGCGCGGCCTTCTGCTGCTGCAGGCGCTTGTCGCGCTGGCGCTCCTTACGCAGTTCAGCGACTTCGCGGGCCTTGCGCTCATCTTTCAGCACCATGACGTCGTCGCCGGAATTCGGCAGACCGGACAGGCCCAACACCACAACGGGTATCGAGGGGCCGGCCTTGTCAACCTGGCGTCCGTTCTCGTCGAGCATGGCCCGGACGCGTCCGTACTCCACCCCGGAGAGGATGACGTCACCCTTGTGCAGCTCGCCGTTTTGTACCAGCACCGTCGCGACCGGCCCACGGCCTTTATCCAGGCTTGATTCGACCACAATGCCGGTGGCCGGACAGTCCACCACAGCCGTCAGTTCCAGGAGCTCAGCCTGCAGAATGATCGCCTCCAGCAACTCCTCCAGCCCTTCGCCGGTCTTGGCAGAGACAGGCACGAACTGTGTATCACCCCCCCACTCCTCGGAGATGACATCGTGCTTACTTAGCTCCTGCTTGACCCGGTCCAGGTCCGCCTCGGGCTTATCGATCTTGTTCACCGCCACAACGATAGGCACTCGAGCCTCGCGGGCGTGCTTGATGGCCTCTTCTGTCTGCGGCATGACACCGTCATCCGCCGCAACCACAAGAACCACGACATCGGTCAGCTGCGCCCCGCGGGCGCGCATGGCCGTGAAGGCCTGGTGGCCCGGCGTATCGAGGAAGGTGACCACACCCCGGTCGGTGGCCGCGTGATAGGCGCCGATATGCTGGGTAATGCCACCGGCCTCCGAATCCACAACTTTGGCGCGGCGAATGTAGTCCAGCACCGACGTCTTGCCATGGTCTACGTGCCCCATAATCGTGACCACTGGCGGGCGCGGCCGCTGCTCGCCCTCCAGCTCGGCCGCTTCGCTGATGACCGCTTCCTCCAGGGCGTTCTCGTTGACAACCTTGGGCCGGTGACCAAGCTCCTCGACCAGCAGAACGGCCGTATCCTGGTCCACCGGCTGGTTGATGGTCGCCATGACCCCCTGCTTCATCATTTCCTTGATCAGCACCGCCGCCTTGACACTCATGCGCTGCGCGAGATCACCGACGGTGATGGACTCGGGAATCTCCACTTCACGCACCACGGGAGCTGTCGGCTTCTCGAAGCCATGCTGAAGCACCTTGCCGGCGCCGCCACCACGCTCTTTACGCTTGGCCCGCTTGCCCGGGCGCGCTGCGGAGACGTGCAACTCATCCCGGCCTTCGCGGCTCTTGCGGCTCTTCGTCCGGCGGCGACCTTCCTCGTCGTCCTCCTGCTTGGTGCGCTCTTTGCTCTTGGTCTTCTTGCGCTTGCCGGAGACGTTGGACTCCGCTTCAAGGGTCGCCGGGTCCACCACCGCAGGCTCGTCGGCAGAGACCGCTGGCTCGCCCGTCTCGGTTGCGTCACTATCCTCGGCCGACTCGCCCGCGTGTGTTTGTTCATCGCCGAGTGCGGAGTCTGCGGCGGCCGGCGGCGTCTCCGCATCCTGGGCGGGCGCGTCCACCGCCGACTCGGTCTGCTCAGAGCCGGCGTGTTGCAATTCGGCTGCAGTAACATCTGCTTCAGCCACCTGCTCGACAAGCGACTCCGTTAGCTGTGCGCCTTCCTCCGCGCGTCGGGCCTCCGCTTCCTCCGCACGTCGGGCCTCCTCGGCCTCGCGCTGCTCGGCCTCAAGCCGCTCCCGCTGTGCCTCCACATCCTCACGCTTGACGTACGTCCGCTTCTTGCGAACCTCCACATTGACGGTTCGCGTACTACTCGCGCCTCGGGATCCGCGGGCCCCGCCACCGCCGGTCGGAAGCTTGATCTGGCTGGTGCTCTTGCGGCGCAGGGTCACCTTGCGCGGCCCGGACTGGACTTCCTCGCCACCACGGGACTTCTGCAAGTAAGCGAGCAGTGCTGCCTTGTCGGCGTCCGATAGCACGGAATCCGCGTCACTGACTTCGACACCCGCATCGCTCAGCTGGCCCAGAAGTCGTTCAACCGGAGTACCCACCGTTTGTGCAAACTGCTTGACTGTCACTTCCGACATGCATTTCTCCCCGAATCCTGTGCGTCAATCTCGGCACGCCCGTGCGCTCCACGCCTCGCCTCGCCGGCAAGGCGCCCTCTGCGCAATGTTTCAGGATTCCTTTTGCTCCTGCTCGGCGAACCAGGGTTCCCGCGCTTTCATGATCAAAATCGCAGCGCGCTCGGCGTCAATGCCCGTCGCATCCACCACGTCATCCACAGCCTGCTCGGCCAGGTCTTCCATGGAGACGACACCTTCCGCTGCCAACTTGTGCGCAAGCTCCTCGTCCATACCCTCCATCGCGAGCAGATCTTCGCTGGGTTCGGCACCCGAATTACCGCCAGCCCCGGCGATCATCTGCTGCAGCAGCACGTCCCGGGCCCGGGAGCGGAGTTCTTCAACCATCTCCTCATCGAATTCCTCGATCTCCAGCATTTCCGAGGTCGGCACGTAGGCCACTTCCTCGACGCTGGAGAAGCCTTCCTGCACCAGGATGCCGGCCACCTCTTCATCAACACCGAGCGTGTCCATGAAGGAATCCAGAATCTTCTGACCCTCTTCCTGGCTCTTGGCCTGGGCATCCTCGCTGGTCATTACGTTCAACTCCCAGCCGGTCAGCTCGCTGGCAAGCCGCACGTTCTGGCCGCCCCGCCCGATGGCCTGGGAGAGCTGATCCCCGGCGACGGCGACATCCATGCTCCCGGAATCCTCGTCGACAACAATGGACTCCACGTCTGCCGGCGCCATGGCATTGATGACGAACTGCGCCGGATTCTCGTTCCAGAGAATGATGTCGATCCGCTCACCGGACAACTCGTTCGAGACCGCCTGCACGCGCGAGCCCCGCATACCGACGCACGCGCCAACAGGATCGATGCGCGGGTCGTTGGAGCGCACGGCGATCTTCGCGCGCAACCCCGGATCTCGCGCCGCACCAAGGATATCGATGAGTTCCTGACCCACCTCGGGGACTTCCAGCTTGAACAGCTCGATCAGAAACTCGGGCGCGGTCCTCGAGACAAACAGCTGCGGCCCACGCGCTTCCGGCCGCACCTCCTTCAAATAGCCCCGAACCCGGTCGCCGGCGCGGAAGGCCTCGCGGGGAATCATCTCTTCGCGGGGAATCAGTGCCTCGGCGTTGCCGCCGAGGTCGATGATGACGTTGCCACGCTCGGCCTTCTTGACCACGCCGGTGAGCAGTTCGCCGACACGACCCTGATAGGCGTCTACCACCTTGGCGCGCTCAGCTTCCCGAACCTTCTGGACAATGACCTGCTTGGCCGTCTGCGCTGCAATGCGCCCGAAAGCCACCGACTCCATGGGCTCTTCCACATAGTCGCCCACCTGAACATCCCGCTGCCGCTCCCGTGCCTCGGAGAGCCGCATGACCTGGTCAGGAAACTCCACGTCGGCGTCGTCCTCCACCACTTCCCAACGCCGGAAGGTGCTGTACTCGCCGGTACGCCGGTCCACGTCCACACGAACATCGATGTCGCCCGGGAATCGCTTCCGGGTAGCAGAAGCCAGGGCTGCCTCGATGGCCTCGACAATCACTTCCCGATCGACGCCCTTTTCGTTGGAAATGGCCTCTACAACCAGCAGAACCTCTTTGCTCATTCTTGCGACTCCACGCCCGGTCGTGCGTCATACACGCCGGTCAGTCAGACATCCGGGACCAGATTGGCCTTGTCGATGCGCTCCAACGGCACCGCGTAGTGCGTGCCATGCTCTTCAATCATCACGCAGCCATCCTGCACCCCGTGCAGAATGCCACACAGCTTGCGTCGTCCTTCCCACAGGCCATGCAACCGCACCCGGGCTTCGGCGCCGGCGAAGCGCTCAAAGTCAAGGGCGTTAAACAGGGGGCGATCCACGCCGGGTGACGAGATCTCCAGGCGGTAGCTACCCTGAATCGGATCCTCTACATCCAGGACACCACTGACCTGATGACTGACGGCCTCACAATCCGCGAGCGTGATCCCGGCAGGGGCATCGATATAGACCCGCAGCAGCCCGTTCCTTCTGCTCGGCCGGTATTCCAGGCCCACAAGTTCATAGCCCATGGCAGTCACTGCGGGCTCAATCAGTGCCGTCAGCGTGTGCTGCATCCGCTCCATGTGCTTTCCGTACAAACAAAAAATGGGCCTCGAGGCCCATCCGATGCTCAGCGACGATCACCCGTGCATTCGGGCTTCCCCCGCTGGGTTGCGTGCGCATGCCGCCGGAACCCGGTGGGCGGTCCTCAGCGACAAAAAAAGGCCGCACGCGGCCCGATTCTGACGTCGCCGAAGAAACGCCGTTTGAGCCGCGGAGGGCCTATAAACCCGCGATCCGCGACCTTTCGAGGCCGAAAAGATACACCTCACGTGGCCCTGTGGTCAAGAAAAACCGCCCTTGGCCACGGGGTCGCGGGCATGCTCCCGCGGCGCCATGACATGAAGTCCCTTGCCCAGCAGGGAAACCGTGGCATCAACGCCGGGGGTCAGCCCGTTACGGCGCGCGGCATGCGTGGATACCGACAGCCGCAGCGCGTCGCCGGTGTGGTGGCAGCGGAGAACGACGGAGGTCTGCGCGCCCATGACAACGCATTCATCGACAGTCCCTCGCACCGGATTCTCTCGCTCGCCGCGGGAGGGCCTTCCCCGCCGGTGGAGGACGATGTCGGAATCGGGGATGTACCAGTTGACCCGGGCACCATCCGGCAGACCACTCGCCTGGGCAAGCTCCAGCGTCAGCCCGCCCCATTGTAAGCATTCGCCCCCATGCGCCCGCGTGACAACGCCACTGAAGACGTTCTGGCGGCCGAGCAGGCGAGCCACTCGGGGGCTCTCGGGACGACGAAACAGGGCCTCCGGTGTCCCCGTCTGCAGGCTCTTGCCGTCGTGAAGAACGCAGATGCGATCCGCCAGGGCCGTGGCTTCCTGCAGGTCATGGGTGACCAGGAGCACCGGGATGTCGATGCCCTGACGCAATAGCGCCAGCTCGCGCTGCAACCGCTCGCGCGTCATCATGTCCACGGCCGAAAACGGCTCATCCAGCAGCAGGGCGCGGGGATCCCGGGCCAGCGCCCGGGCAACTGCGACGCGTTGCTGTTGCCCGCCGGAGAGGGCGCTCGGCAATCGCTGCTCCAGGCCCTCGAGGCGCACGAGGTTCAGCAGCTGCCGCGCCCGGCGGATGCGCTGCGCGCGATCACCACCGTCCATGGCGAGAATCAGGTTGTCCAGGGCGGTCAGATGGGGGAACAGTGCGTAGTCCTGGAAAACCATGCCGACGCGGCGCTTCTGAGGCGGAAGGTACAGCCCGCCAGCGGTATCCAGCCAGGCCTCGCCGTTGCATCGGATGAGCCCGATCTGCGGCCGGTGCAGCCCGGCAATGGTGCGCAGCACCGTCGTCTTGCCGCTGCCGGACGGGCCTACCAGCGCCAACAGTTCTCCCGGCGCAACGGCGAACTCGGCCTCAAGCACGATCCCCCGGCGCGAGTGCAGCGCCACACTCAGGCCGTCACCGGACACCGACCGATCTACCCTTGCCCGCCAGCCCATAGACAAGCCCGATGGCGACAAACGATGCCAGCAGCAGCAGCAGCGACATGGCGCCGGCCGCCTCGTCGTCGAACGCCTGAACGCGGTCATAGATCGCGATGGCGACGGTCTTCGTTTCCCCCTCGATGGCACCCCCCACCATGAGCACGACCCCGAATTCACCGATGGTATGCACGAAGGTCAGCACGAATGCCGAGATCACACCGGGCCAAACCAGCGGCAGTTCCACCCGCACGAATGTGCGCCAGCCCGAGAGTCCGGAGCACCAGGCGGCCTCGCGCAGATGCAGGGGGACGGTCTCGAAGGCCCGCTGGACCGGCTGGATGGCAAAGGGAAGGTTGAAGATAATGGAGGCGAGGACAATCCCGGGAAAGCTGAAGTTAAGCCCTTGTCCCGTCAAACTGAACCATAGGCCACCGAGGGGCATGTCGGGGCTGAAGCTGACCAGCAGGTAATACCCCAGCACCGTGGGCGGCAAGACCAGGGGCAACGCCACGGCGGCCTCCACGAATCCGCGACCGCGGAAACGGTGGTGGGCGAGCCAACGCCCCGCCAGCACCCCGAGCGGCAGCAGGATCAACGTCGTCCAGGTCGCCAGTTCCAGGGAAAGCCGAAAGGCCGTCCAGTCCATACCCACCTGCTCAGTCGCCCTACGGAACCACGAACCCGTACTCCGCCAGAATGGCGCGCACCTGCTCGCCCTGCATGTAGGCGTAGAACGCACGTGCTGTCTCGCCGGCGCGGTTGGTCAAGACCATGCGCTGACGCAGTGGGGCATGCATGTCAGCGGCCAGGAGGTCGTGGCTGGCGCGCTGTTTCAGGGCAGGCGCCAGCGCCAGCGAATAGGCCACCAGGCCGCCATCGGCCTCACCGGACAGGGCGAGGCGTGCGGCCTGCGAGTCGTTCTCGCCGTAGATCAGATAGGGCTTGATGTCATCCCAAATGCCAGCCGTCTGCAGCGCCTCGCGGGCGGCGACGCCGTAGGGCGCGTGCTCCGGGTTCGCAATCGCGATGCGCCGTAACTCCCCCGCCTCTAGACGCGCGCGCAATGGCCTCAGCGAACCGTCAACCACATCCGCCGGATTATCGGCCGGCGCCATGAAGACCAGGCGCCCAAGCGCGTAGAGCACCCCCGCCTCCACCGTATGGCCCTCGTCATACAAGGCCATGACATACGCCTCATCGGCCGAGAGGTACAGCTCGAACGGCGCACCCTGGGCGATTTGCCGCCGAAAATTGCCGCTGGAGCCGAAATTCAGCCGTACCGATTGACCATGCTCCGCCTCGAAGCGCTCCGCGACCCCTTCCAGGGCGAATTGCAGATCCGAGGCTGCGGCGACGATCGCCCGATCCGCCCAGGCCCCTACAGGGGACAGCATCGTCAGGAGCAGCGCAACAAGCCACACGACCCATTTCGGAGCTGAACGGACCATATGGGCTCCCTCCGGGCGACGGTTGCGGAACGCGATTGACGCCGACGCTACGATAACACAGCCAGGTAGGCCGGGAATTTACGCCCATGCAACGAGAGCCGGAGACCGTCGCGACAAACGACTTTGTGGGGCCGGACACATTAGGGGACGGGTGGCCCGACAGTCACCCGTTGCAAAGGGCTGGTAGCCGGACGGCCTAACCGCGCGCGGTAGACACCCCCGGTGACGGGCAGTCAGACTCACGACCGCCTCCCGATATCCGCGAGCGCAGCGTGCGCAAAGGGGCGAGATCCCGTTCGTTGCCAAGGCATCAAGCCGTCGGTCGAGTTCAGTACGTTGGTCCGCACCATGTCCATGGCCAATTAGATTGGCCCTGTCCCAGTCGTGTTCTTACTCCCGCTTTTTGGCCCCTCGCTCCCGCTCTTCGCCTTCCCTGATTAATCGCTCGAAATCCTCTCGGGGCATGTAGTCCCAATCCCAATGGCTGGTGTACCACTGTTTCAGGTTGCGTTTGCCGGAATGCACGGGTTGCGGTTCGTCATCCGATGCATAGGCCGCACCCGCCCTCGCCTCGTCAGCGAGGTCGGCGTGACCTCGGCGCCGCGAAAACCGATCCCGCAATCGCTTGAGCAGCGCTTTCATGAGGCCTCCCGGGGCAGTCATTTATAAGGTGTCAGGGCTGACTATATCAAACCCACGGCGCCTGCTCGCCGAGTTGACTGTCACCCTGAATGACACGCTACCGCGGGTAGAGTAGAGGGGGCAGCGCTCATGGGCGGGTCTGCTGGCGTAGATGACGCTGGTGCTCAGAGACAACGGCGGCCTGAACGTGGCGTTTGAGGGCGCGCTGACTTCTGCCTTAAGTCTTTGTTCCGAAAAGAGCCCGCATTACAGCACCATGCGGGCTTCCCGGCAATACGTTTGGTAGCGGGGGCAGGCTACGTAGGCAAACTGACACCTATCAAGATCCCGCTGACCGGACCACCTCTTACAGAATAGCCCCTACCGCAGCAGCTCAATCCGCACCACTCGCTCACCCTCATACGTCACCTGGTGATTCCGGCTGCCGCGGGCGCTGTCGTAGATCTCGCGCCAGCCGACCACGGCACCAAACCTGTTCACCAGGCGGGTCGTGCGGATCGGTTGCCCGCATTTGTCATGGACCCCGGTAATGTGGTCGCCGGTGCGCACCAGGTCGTTCCCGCAACGCATCGGGGCGGCGTCCAGGGTGGAACTCGCGAGCAGCAGAACAACGGCGGGAATCGTCCATCGCATGGCCTTACTCTCCCTGTGGTCTTTCGGGCGAGCATGCGCGCCACGGCTTTTCCGCGCAACGTCACTGCTTCGCCCGGGAGGTTGCGCAGCCTGTCGGGCTGGGCTACTTTTTTGAGCAGCCCGCCGTCGCCAGGAAGGCGATGCACCGACACGGGAAGTCAGCCGTTCGCGGCGTGCGGGCTCGTGCTCGCAGCACGATGGCTACTATGCATTCATTTTCTCATGGTTACACTGGCGCATCTTCGTCCGCAGCTAAACCTCACGCAGAATTTGACTGCGTTCCGAGCGAGCGGTAGGCTGCGTCGCCCGGTGTCAAGAAAGTGTTGACACCGTCACAACCCGCCCCCATCTTACAGGTGTAGGCTGATATTTACATTTATGCGCCATCAGAGCATGGCGCTTTTTAGCGGGTGAATCCTGTGACTGCTCTCCGTCAGAATGACTATCGTAAGCTTGCGCTGCGTCGTCGGGAGCGGCATGAGGTCGCCAGGCCCCGTCCGTGCAATGGCGAGCATCGCGACATCGTCCAGAAGGCTTTGGTGAACACGCTCCACAATGAGGACGACACCCTGCGGAAGCTTTCCAAGGTCTGATTGTCCAGGCTCTCCTGGTGCATCACAGCGAAGGTATCCGGTGGTTGGACTGTGACGACTTGGTTATGATCAACCAAGTCGTCATTAGGCAGTATACCCCGCAGGAAACGACAGGCGTCATGGACCAGGGATCGCTGGAAAGTGCCCAGCAGGCGCCAGCGATCACTAGGCACTATGAGCAAACGGAGGACATGTTCCTCCTCGCTGCCATATTGATTTCACGGATCATACAGAATCACCCCTTCCACAACGGGAACAAGCGTACGGCGTATGCTGCCGGACGCATGCTCTTGTAGATCAACGGTTATCGGTTGCATGCTCCGCAACCTGATGTCATTGAGATCTGTTGCGATCTGGCTACCCATGAGGTCGACGAAAGAGAAACTGCTTATTGGATCAGCTGCAATGCGTTCGAGTTCGATGTCGATGCCGCGCTCGGTGAAATGCCGTCAGAGGGTCTTCCGGAGCTGATGCATCAGCTGCTCACTCAATCCGATTACAGCAACTAGCTGCGAGCAAGCGCTCCCAGGCCCGTTTCCCACGGCCCAGCAGGCCCTATCCATTCCGCATTCACACCGTCTCATCATGAAACGGCAGACTCGGCGCCTCCTCGAGGATGCGGCCGCTCTGAATGTAGGCATGGTCCCCACGGCCACGTCCTGCCCGTGCCCGCGGTGCTGCTGACCGGCCAGGCTCTCGCCGGTGCTGGTACGGTCGGCGTTGTGGGCGATCACCTCGGCGTAGTGGATCGGGTCGGGGGGAAGCAGGGCCTGGAAGCCGCCCCAGAGGTAGCGAGCCGGCCTTGCTCTGCCACCTTCTCACGTTGCCACCTTCACTCTTTCCTTTCTTCGCTCTTGGTTGTGATACCCAGCCGCCGCGCGCGGCTGACTTACCGTCACTCCGGTGCATCGCTTCCCTGAGCGGGCTGAACCTCAATTTAGCAAAGCGGGCTCTGGGCGGGAAGCACCCACCCCACGGCGATGGACCACCGCTCGGCGGGACGCATGAACGTCAATCGGCCATGCCAATGACGACACCGGCCTGGAACGCCTCAGTCGCAGGGTGGTCAAATTCGTTGTAGAGTCCGCGCGATGCGCATCGACTACGACCCGGCCAAGAACCAGGCGAACATCGAGAAGCACGGAATCTCGTTCGAGCGGCTGCACGAGGTGGACTGGTCCACCGCAGTCTTTCGCCTGGATGAGCGGGAGGATTATGGAGAGATACGCTTTGTCGGCGTATGCTACATTGACGATCGACTTCACTACGTTTGCTTCACGCCGCGGGGCGACGGGAGCATAATGCGAGTGATCAGCTTGCATAAAGCGAACCAGCGCACTGCAGATTACTATGGCCAACCGCGAACCCTTGACTGATGAAAATGGTGACGTGCGGGAACTCGCCGAGGAGGAGCTGAGCCAGTTCCGCCCAGGCCAGGAGGTTCTGCCAGAGGCCATGCAAAAAGCCATGGGCATCCACCCCTCGCAGCAGTCGGGGCGCACGGCCCGTAGCTCCCCGAAAGGCACCGTGGTTGCGCGTGCGAAACGCGCAGGTCAGAAGAGCACGGTTGTCTGGCGGCCTAGGGTTACCAAGCTCGGCAATAAGCCGCGTATCCTGTCCCTGCACAAGATATTGAAGACCGGTACCCCGAAGCCCCGAAAGACGCGGCGCAAGTAGACGGCTACCCCGTTGGTCAGATCAGACGAACCGCACCATCGCAAACCCGGGGTCGAAGGCCCGCATCTCACGCTAACTGATCTCTTCGATCAATGCGCCTTCCAGCTACCAAACCGGCTCCCTATCGACGCCTCGTAGGGGGGCGAATCGGCGACGCGCTTTTGTACAAGGCCTGCTACCTGAACACCGTGCCGAGCGGGACGGGCCCGCTCGGCCGCGGCGAGGGTGTGCTCAGGACGCCCCCTGGGTTTCACGCCTCCAGGCATCCAGGGCCTCCGCGAAGCAGCGCACCTGATCCCCACGTCATTGTGCGGCGCCGCTCGACGGACGGCGAGCTGCCGACGGACGGTCGCACTTACGCAAGGGCCACACATAGATACTAGCTTTGATCGGTCTTATTTTCGATTTCTTTGACTATACTTTTTCAATCAATTGGTTGGGTTTGCTGCCCGTAAACGGGATGGCTAGACCTATTCCGCTGGGAACTCGGGCATAATATTCAGGATACTGATCTTGTTCGTATCCGCCTCTGCTCTCCACTTTCACCCCATGTACAACACCGCTGTGATGGATGCCGAGAACGTTACCATTGCCATCGAGGATCGGGGATCCACCGAAACCTCCGCCAGGTGTTAGGTCTGTAAGAAAGTTTCGCTCGCGGCCTGGCGTCGCCCCATTCCATGCGTGCAATAAACTAAGAAATTACTGGTGGGATAAAGTGCTAAACAACACCATCGGTAGTAGGCGCGGTGGAGATCCTGCGCCGCGCACGGGCACATCGGCAGGCCGAGCTCCCCCTCCAGCCACTCCTCGATGAACCGGGCCTCGCTTGGCATGCTCAGGTTGATGAGCTCTTCCTTGGGTGCCAGCCGCTGAGGTGCAGATTGAGCAGGTAGTCGTAGAAGGCCTCGACGCCACCATTCTCGATCTCGTACCGGAGCTGGTCGTACATCTTCTCCGGCCTGCTCCATTGCGCCGAGTCCGGCGGCCGGTTCGTCGTCGTGGACCGGTACCGCTACGGCTGCTCACGCCACCGGGACCGAGGGCCCGAAGTCTGCGGCAACAACCTGCGCGTGCCGCGGCGGATCGTGGAGGAGCGGTTGCTGGTCGCCATCAAGGAGGATTTCTGTCTGAAGAGGCCTACCAGGTGTTTGCCGAAGAGGTCCGCGAGTTGCTCAAGGCGTCCCAGCCGGACCCCACGGCGGCGCGTCGCCGCCTGCGTGAGGCCGAGGCGGAGCGCGAGAACCTGATGGCGGCCATCCGTCGGGGATCATCACACCGACAACGAAGCAGGCGCTGAACGAGGCGGAGGAAAAGGTCCAGGACGCGCAGCGGGCGCTGGAGGAGATCGAAGCCTTCGAGCCGACCCAGATCCCTCCCAGGGCGCGCGAAGTCTACAAGCGCCTGGTCACGAAACTGGAAGAGATCGAGGATGTGCCTGCAGCCAGGGAAGCGATCAAGGAGATAACCGGGCCGATCCGCCTCGTCCATGAGGACGGAATCTTAGTGGCCGAACTGACCGCCGAAGGACTCAGCGGTCTATTTGCGTTGGTAGCGGGGGCAGGATTTGAACCTGCGACCTTCGGGTTATGAGCCCGACGAGCTACCAGACTGCTCCACCCCGCACTCGACGCTGCGCATGGTATATCCAGTGTTGCGGGAATGCAAGGCGCTTTGGCGTGCGCCAACACTGCGCTATATGGCGATCTTCCGCATGCCATGCGTCACGGCCGTCATCCACGCAAAGGCGAGGAGCCAGTCACGCCCCTGGTTCCTCATGGCCGCGCCCGCGCACATCACGCCGACACGACATGCCTGAAGGCCAAAATCAGAGCAACGCCCTGTGCGAAAGCGGTTGTGGTAGTACCCATTTCGTCAGCCGAACGCGGCCATACACACAGCGACCAGCGCTCCCGGGAAGATGCCCAGGAGCAGCACCGCCAGGCCGTTTACGGCGAGTACCGTCTGGAAGCCGCCGGACCCAACGGGTTGAGGTCCTTCCCCTTCGGGCTTCTCGAAGTAGCACAGGCGCACTACCCGCAAGTAGTAGAACGCCCCCACCACGGCACCAATGACGGCAACAACGGCAAGCCAGATGAAACCGGCTTCCACAACGGATTTCAGCACGAGCCACTTGGCATAGAAACCCACGGTGCCCGGGATACCGGTCAGGGAGACCATGAGGATGAGCATCACCAGGGCGAACAGTGGGCTGCGCTCGTTCAATCCCTTGAAGTCATCGAGGTTTTCGGCCTCGAAACCCTGGCGGCTGAGCAGCATGATGACACCGAATGCGGCTGCCACGGTAAACGCATAGGTCACAGCGTAGAACATGGCAGCGCCGTAGGCCTCCGGGGTACCGACCAGGAAGCCGAGAAAGATGAAGCCAATATGATTGAACGTGGAATAGGCCAACATGCGCTTGATGTTGCTCTGCACCAGCGCAACGGTATTGCCCACCAGCAGCGACGCCACGGCCAGCAACAGCACCATGTGCTGCCACTCCCCGTGCAGCGGGCCGAGGGCCTCACTCAGCAGCCGAATAAACAGGCCCACGGCCGCCACCTTGGACGCGGTGGCGATGAACAATGTCACCACGGTGGGAGCCCCCTGATAGACGTCCGGCACCCACATGTGAAACGGCACGGCACCAAACTTGAACGCCACCCCGACCACGGTGAACACTAGGCCGAACACCAGTAGCAGCCGGCTCTCTTCCGCCGCGGCCTCGGCGATGGCGGTGATCTCCAGTGTTCCCGTGGCGCCGTAGAGCATGGACATACCGTAGAGCAGCATGCCGGACGCCAGTGCCCCCAGGACAAAGTACTTCATCGCCGCTTCCGAGGCGGCGGGAGAATTACGGCGCATCGCGACCAGCGCGTACAGCGACAGGGACATCAGCTCCACGCCCAGGTACAGCACCAGGAGGCTGTGGGCGGAGATGGTCACGAGCATCCCCAGCGTGGCGAACAGGGTGAGTAGATAGAACTCGCCGCGCAGCATGCCCCGCTCGCGCAGGTACTCCCGGGAGTAGGCGAAAGCCAGGAATGTGAGCAGGAGCACCGCGACCTTGAGCACCACCCCGGCGGAGTCGGCCACGTAGTTTTCCGTAAACGTGGTCACATCCAGACCCCATTGGGTCTGCACAGTGATCACGATCGCGCCCAGCAGGGTGGCCTGGGATAGCCAGTAGGCCAGTGTGTGGTCGCGGTCCGAGCTGAACAGATCCACCACCAGGATCAGACACGCCATGCCCAGCATCCAGATCTCCGGGAGGGCGAGCATCAGGTTCGGTGTCTCGAAGGTCTCTGGTGTCATAGCTTTCCTCTGAGCTCAAAGCCCGGCGGCGGCCGTTGCCGACCCCCACGCGTATCCATTACTGGTTTAAAGCCCGTCCGCGACCACCTCGAGCAGGTGAGCCAGGGACGGTTCCATGATGTTGATCAGCGGCGCCGGCCACAGACCGAGCCACAGCACGGCGACTGCGAGCGCCCCGAGCACGATTTTCTCGCGGGTGTCCACGTCCTCCAGCGCCGCGACCTTGTCGTTGGCCACTTCGCCGTAAGCAACACGTTTGACCATCCACAACGTATAGGCCGCCCCCAGGATCAGCGTCAGCCCGGCGAGAAAGGCGTACCAGAAGTTGGCCTGGAACGCCGCCAGAATGACCATGAACTCGCCCACGAACCCGGACGTCCCGGGCAGCCCGGCATTGGCCATGGCGAAGAGCACAAACAATCCCGCGAACACCGGCATGCGGTGCGCGACACCGCCGTAGTCGCCTATCATGCGCGTGTGCATGCGGTCATAAAGCACGCCAACACACAGGAACATGGCGGCTGAAATGAAACCGTGGGAGATCATCTGCACCATGCCTCCGCCGAGCGCCAGCAGTGCGCCATCGCCGCCGGTGCGCACGACGATCTCGAAAATGATGAAAAAACCGAGGGTGACGAAGCCCATGTGAGCAATGGACGAATAGGCGATCAGCTTCTTCATGTCCTGCTGCATCATGGCGACGAAGCCGATATAGACCACCGCGATCAGCGACAGGGTGATCATGAGCCAATCGAGTTCCATGCTCGCTTCAGGGACGATGGGCAGCGCAAAGCGCACGAACCCGTAGCCACCGATTTTCAGCAAGATCGCCGCCAGGATCACCGAACCACCCGTGGGCGCCTGCACGTGCGCATCCGGCAACCAGGTGTGTACCGGCCACATGGGGACCTTGATCGCGAATGCCAGCAGGAAGGCGACGAACAGCCAGATCTGCGTCGCCAAGGGGAGCCCCAGGCCGTACATCTCGAGGATGTCGAAGCTCTGGGCCTGGAACTGCAGATAGATCAAGGCGACAAGCATCAACACGGAGCCGACGAATGTGTAGAGGAAGAACTTGATGGTGGCGTAAATCCGTTCCGCCCCGCCCCAAATGCCGATGAGCAGGAACATGGGCACCAGGATGGCTTCCCAGAAGACGTAGAACAGGATCGCGTCCAGGGCGCTGAACACCCCGACCATGATGCCTTCCATGAGCAGAAAGCAGGCCAGGTACAGCGCCGGACGGTACTGGATCTGCGTACCCGCCGCCACCACCACGAGCAGGGTGGAAAAGGTGCTGAGCACGACCAGCGGCATGGAAATACCGTCCACGCCGAGATAGTAGTTCACCCCCAGTATCTCGACCCAGGGCCGCTTCTCCACGAATTGCATCGCGGCTGTACCGGGCTCGAAGCCGATAATCAGCCCCAGGCTGAGCACGAAAGTCAGACCGCTCACCAGCAGTGCGATCAAGCGCGCGTACGCCGCTTTATCGTCACCGAGCAGGAAGATCAGTGCGCCCCCGAGAATGGGCAGCCAGATGAGCACGCTCAACAAAGGCCAGGAGGATTCCAACATCCGTTACGTCCCTTACCAGTTCGTTCGGGTTTGGGCGCCGGCGTTGCCGGCGGCCACCGTGGTCCAGAGCCTGTCAGCACGTCGCCTCAGCGGATGGCGAAGACGAACCAGGTCAGCAACACCAGCAGACCGATGATCATCACGAACGCATAATGATAGAGATACCCGGTCTGCGCGTGCCGTAGGGCTGCCGCAAAGCGGCCGATGGTCCGGGCGGACCCGTTGACCATCAGGCCATCGATCAACCGAACGTCGCCGACTCGCCACAGCAGTGTGCCCAGCCCGCGCCCGGCGCCGGCGAACACGTTCAGATACAACTCGTCGAAACCGTACTTGCGCTCCAGAATTCGATACGGCAGCTGGAAACGCTGGTGCAGCCGCGACGGCAGATCCGGGCGTTGGATGTATAGATACCAGGCCACCCCGAAGCCAGCTGCGGCCAGGTAGATGGCGGGGGTGACGAACGCGTGGGCGATGAAGCCGAGCACGCTCTCGAAGCCAACTGCGGCCAGCACGTCATTCTCCGGTAGGACGGTGATGCTATCGCCGAACCAGCCGCCGAAGACCATGGGGCCAACAGTAAACAGCCCGATGATCACTGACGGTATGGCCAGGAGGATCAGCGGCCAAGTCACCACGCCCGGGCTTTCGTGCACGTGCTCGCGGGTGTGCTGATCCATGCGCTCCTGGCCGTGGAACACCAGGAAGAGCAGACGGAAGCTGTAGAGCGCCGTGACGAACACGCCGAGCAGCACGCACCAGTAGGCGAAGGTCGCCCCCGCCCGGTCGGAGTGGGCAACGGCCTCGATGATGGCGTCCTTGGAGAAAAACCCAGAAAAGCCAGGGAAACCAATCAGGGCCAGGGTGCCGAGCAGCATGGTCACGTACGTGATGGGCATGTACTTCCTCAACCCGCCCATCTCGCGCATGTCCTGTTTGTGGTGCAAGGCGATGATGACCGAACCGGCACCGAGGAACAGCAATGCCTTGAAGAAGGCATGGGTCATGAGGTGGTAGACACCCGCCGCGTAAGCGGAGGCCCCCAGGGCCACGGTCATGTAACCCAGCTGCGAGATCGTCGAGTAGGCGACGACGCGCTTGATGTCCTGCTGGACCAGGGCGATCAGCCCGATAAACAGTGCGGTGATGGCGCCGATCACCAGAACGAATGTCAGGGCCACTTCAGAGAATTCGAACAGCGGCGACATGCGCGCGATCATGAAGATCCCGGCAGTGACCATGGTGGCGGCGTGGATCAGCGCCGAGATCGGAGTCGGGCCCTCCATGGAATCCGGCAGCCAGACATGCAAGGGCACCTGCGCCGATTTGCCCATGGCGCCGATGAACAGCAGGATCGCCACCACCGTGACCACCGACCACTCGGCACCACCGACAATGCTCATGGTCTCATCGGGATTGGCGGCGACCGCGTCAAAGACTTCCGCGTAATTGAGGCTGCCGAAGTACAGCACCACCGCCGCAATACCCAGCAGAAAGCCGAAGTCGCCGACACGGTTAACCAGGAACGCTTTCAGGCTCGCGAACACCGCCGTGGGACGGTTCATCCAGAAGCCAATCAGCAGGTAGGAGACGAGACCCACCGCTTCCCAGGCGAAGAACAGCTGCAGAAAGTTGTTCGCCATCACCAGCATCAGCATGGAGAAGGTGAACAGGCTGATGTAGGCGAAGAACCGCTGATAGGCGTTGGGGCCGAGCAGACTGTCCGACGGCCAGTTGTGGTCCTCGTCGGCCATGTAGCCAATAGTGTAGATGTGCACCATCAGCGAGACGAAGCTCACCACCGCCATCATCATCGCCGTGAGCTCGTCCACCAGGAAGCCGATCTCGAAATGGAGTCGGTCGGTCAGCATCCAGGTATAGACGGTGTCGTCGAACACCGCGCGCCCGCCCCACATAAATCCGGCCAGCACATACAACGACAGCAGCGTCGACAGCCCCACCAGGCCGATGGTCAGGCGATGGGTTCTCACCCGCCCGAGCTGGCTCCCGAACAGTCCCGCGGCAAGGGCGCCAATCAGCGGGGCGAGGACAATGACGAGGTAGATTATCTTCATGATCAGCCCCTCATGGTGTCCAGATCGGCCACGTCAATGGAATCCCTGCTACGGAACAGGGTCACCAGGATGGCGAGCCCGATGGCGGACTCCGCGGCGGCCACCGTGAGAATGAAGAACACGAACACCTGCCCCGCCACATCGCCCATAAACGTCGAAAAAGCGATGAAGTTGAAATTGACTGCCAGCAGGATCAGCTCGATGGACATCAGCAGAACGATGGCATTTTTCCGGTTCAGAAATATGCCCGCCATGCCCAGGGAAAACAAAATGGCTCCCAGGACCAGAAACTCTGACAATTCGATCATGGCTTCACCTGCCCGGGTATTTGTTGTCGTTGCGCCCGTCGCCGGACCCCCCGAAGGAACGCGCCATGCGCAGGCGATCTTCCTTGCGCACGTTGACTTGCTCGCCGATGTCCTGATGCTTGACCCCTTCCCGGCGACGCAAGGTGAGCATGATGGATGCGATAATCGCCACCAGCAGGATCACGGCAGCCAGCTCGAAGGGATAGACATAGACCGTATACAGCACGCCGCCGATCACGGTGGTGTTGCCCGTCTCGGCCGGGTCCGGAATCGGCATGGTCGCCTCCGGCATCTCGGCGGGAGCCATGGCTCCGCTCGATACCACCAGGATCATCTGCACGACAATCACCGCGGCAATGGGCAGGCCGATATACAGGTGTCGGATAAACCCTTCACGCAGCTTCGCCAGATTGATATCCAGCATCATGACGACGAACAGGAACAGCACCATCACGGCGCCGACATAGACCAGAACGAGGACGATGCCCAGAAACTCGGCGCCCGCAATCACCCATAGCACCGCGCTGTTGAAGAACGCGAGCACGAGAAACAGCGCCGCATGCACCGGGTTGCGCGCGGTAATCACCATGGTGGCCGCGAAGATCAGGATCGCGGCAAAGACGTAAAACAGTAGCTTCTCGATCACGCGTTATCGCTCCCAGGACTCGTAATTCCGTCCGTGCCAGCCCGTGCCGATCCAGTCACCGGAACGGCGCATCCAGGGCCCGGTCGCGGGCAAGCTGCTCTTCGTACTTGTCACCAATCGCCAGGAGCTGGTCCTTGGTGATGATGTTCTCGCCACGCTCTTCCATGTGGTACTCGTAAATGCGCGTCTCGACGATGGAGTCCACCGGGCAGGACTCTTCGCAGAAGCCGCAGTAAATGCACTTGAATAGGTCGATGTCGTAGCGCGTCGTGCGCCGCGTGCCGTCCTCACGCTGCTCCGAATCAATGGTAATGGCGAGCGCCGGGCACACCGCCTCGCACAGCTTGCAGGCGATGCAACGCTCTTCGCCGTTGGGGTAGCGCCGCAGGGCGTGCAGACCGCGGAATCGCGGCGATTGCGGCGCGCGCTCCTCTGGGTATTGCACCGTTAACTTGCGCGCAAACAGGTTGCGCCCGGTGAGCTTCAGCCCCAGGAGCAACTCCCAGAGAAAGAATGTGCGGAAAAAATCGCGTGCTGTCGTCATGGCACCATCCAATCAGTCGAACCAGGGCCCGAAGCCGGTGAGAATCATCGCGGCCAGCACGAACAGCCAGACCACCGTGACCGGGATGAGCACCTTCCAGCCGAGCTTCATGATCTGGTCATAGCGGTAACGCGGGAAGGTCGCCCGGAATGCCAGATACAGGTAGAGGAATATCCCCACTTTCAGAACGAACCAGACCAGACCCGGCACCCAGTCGAACATCGGACCCAACAGGGGAATGCCCTCAAACGGCGAGTACCAGCCCCCCATGAACAAGATCACGGCCAGGCCGGAAATCAGGATCATGTTGGCGTACTCCGCCAGGAAGAACACAGCGAAGGCGACGCCCGAATATTCCACGTGGAACCCAGCCACGATCTCGGATTCGCCTTCGGCGACGTCGAACGGCGCGCGGTTGGTCTCGGCAACACCGGAAATCCAGTATGTGATGAACAAAGGCAGCAGCGGCAGCCAGAACCAGTGCCAGAACGGGCCGCTTTGCGCCTGGACGATACCGGTCATATTCAGCGTACCGGCGGCCATGAGCGCCCCGACCAGGGCGAAACCCATGGCGATCTCATAGGAGACGATCTGCGCGGCCGCGCGCATGGCGCCGAGCATGGCGTACTTGGAGTTCGATGCCCAGCCGGCAATGATGACGCCATACACACCCATGGAGGTCATGGCGAGAATGTACAGCAGGCCTGCGTTGATATCGGCGAGGACCATGCCTTCGCCAAACGGGATCACGGCCCAGGCGGCCAGCGCCGGCATAATCGACAGCAATGGTGCCACCAGGAACAGGAACCGGTTGGCGTTGGTCGGAAGGATGACTTCCTTGAACAGCAGCTTGAACACATCTGCAAATGGCTGCAGGAGACCATAGGGTCCAACCCGGTTCGGTCCATTACGCAGCTGAATGGCGCCAATCACCTTGCGTTCGGCGTAAGTGAGATAGGCCACCGCCAGGATCAATGGACCGACGATCAGGCTGATCTTGAAAAGGGTCCAGATGACTTCGCTCAATACCGCCATGGGCTATTTGGTCCCCCTCACACCCCGACGCGACACTGGCGCCAAGTGAATCCGGAATCGCTCCGCGCTCGGCCGTCGCCGCAGAGCGGTTAATTCGCGTTCATTGTTCGACTTCTTGCCACAGCGCTCAGAGCGGCTCGACGCTCACGGGGCCAAACATGGGCCCGAGTCCGGCAGTCTCCGACACCCCCGAGGGAATCCACACGGCGCCGTCGGCGATGGCCGCATCGATCGCGACCACCATCTCGACAGTCTTCTCGCCCTGGCGCACGCGGACGCGCCCGTCACCCTCGACGCCGAGCGACCCCGCCACCCCGGGGCCGAGCCGCACCTTCTGGTCGCGACCCTGCCAGGTCTGCTGCAGCGACTCCGCCCGGCGCACCAAGGGATCGCCGCCGTATATGGGCACCAGACCGATGCGGGCAAGGCCCTCGCTCTCGCGCCCGGCCTGGCCGGGGGCCTGCCACTCCACAGCCGTCGAGGCACTCTTATCACTGCAGCCGCGCTCCACGGCGTCGGCGATCGCATCGGGTGCATCATAGTCGAAGCCGTCGAGCTCCAGCACGTTACCCAGGACACGTAGAACCTTCCATGCCGGTCGCGCCTCGGCAACAGGCTGCGCCACCCCCGGGAAGCTCTGCCAACGGCCTTCGGCATTCACGTACGTGCCCGCCGTCTCGCCGAAGGTGCCCACGGGCAGCAGCACGTCGGCATACGCCCGCATGGTCTCTGTGACAAACGGCGTCAGGCAGACCACGCTCTGCGCCTTGTTCATGGCGGCGAGGGCGGCGGCCCCGTCCCAGCAATCGAACTCCGGCTCGACGCCAAGCAAAAGATAGCCGCGCCGGGGTTCTTTCAGCATAGCCGCCGCGTCGAGTCCCGGCGTCTGTTCCGCGACGCCACCCAGGCGGCGATGCGGGACGGCCCCGGCCAGCCAGGCGCCCGCCTGGTTCGCCCCGTCCGTCAACACGCCAAAGCGCGCCTGGGCCAAGCTGGCAATCAGGCTGCCGAGCATGCGCAGCGCCGCCGCCCGCGGGTGCGCCTGGGCGCCCGGGCCCAGCACCACCGCGGCGCGAGCCGATTCCCGCAGGCGCTTTGCCATGGAACGGTGGACGTCCTCGACGCCCTGGCCGTTGAGGAGGTTATCGAAACCCTCCGGGGCCTCATCCCCCGAGAGATCCAGCAGCGCTCTGGCCACGGCCGCCAACTCCTGCACCATGGCTGCAGGGCCCGCGACGCGCTCCTCGGCCAGGCCGTAATTCAGTTGCTGCGCCCGGTAGTGCAGCGCCATGACGGCACCGCCCCGCTTGGCGGCCTTGCGCAGCCGGTGATTGACGATGGGCGCGTCCCAGCGCGGCTCGGCACCGACCAGCAATGCCGCCTCCACATTTTCCAGAGCCTCCAGCTCGATACCCAGCGCCGGGAAGACCGATCGCCGATCCTGGTCGCTGAAATCGACTTCCCGCAGCCGGGCATCGATGTTGGATGACCCCAATGCACGGGTCAGCTGCCCCGCGAGGTACATTTCTTCCAGCGTGGCGTTGGGTGAGATGAGCGTGCCCAGGGCGTCTGCGCCCTCACGCCTCACCAGCCCTTGCAAATGTTCCGCCGCCGCCTCCAGGGCGACCTCCCAGTCCACAACCTGCCAGTGGCCGTTGCGATCCCGGACCAGGGGCGATTGCAAACGCTCGGTGCTGTAGACGCCTTCGTAACCAAATCGATCACGGTCAGGGAGCCAGCACTCGTTGATGGCCTCATTTTCCTGCGGCACGACGCGTTTGATCTGGCCCCGGACGTGGTGGATCAGGAGGTTGGAGCCCACGCAGTCATGCGGTGAAATCGAGGGGTGGCTCAGCAACTCCCACGCACGGGCGCTAAACCGATAGGGTTTGGACGTCAGGGCGCCGACCGGGCAGAGATCGATAATGTTGCCGGACATCTCCGAGTGCACGCCGGCCCCCACGTACGTGGAAATCTCCGTATGTTCACCGCGCCCCATGCCGCCGAGCTCGCGGAAACCAGCCACCTCGTCCAGAAATCGCACGCAACGCGTGCAGTGGATGCAGCGGGTCATCTCCGTGGCGATCAGCGGACCGAGGTTTTCGTCCTTGACCGCCCGTTTACGCTCGGAGAAACGGGAAACGCCCCGGCCGTAACCCAGTGCCAGGTCCTGCAGCTCGCACTCACCGCCCTGATCGCAGATCGGGCAATCCAGCGGGTGGTTGATGAGCAGGAATTCCATCACGCCCTTCTGCGCCTTTAGCGCCCGCTCGGAGCGGGTGTGCACCTTCATGCCGTCGGCAACCGGCGTGGCGCAGGCCGGCAACGGCTTGGGGGCCTTCTCCACATCGACCAGGCACATGCGGCAATTGGCCGCTATCGAGAGCTTGCGGTGATAACAAAAGCGCGGCACATGGATGTCCGCGTCATCCGTTGCCTCGATGAGCATGGAGCCCTTGCGGGCCTCCATCTCGACACCGTCGACTTCGATGGTGACCGTGTCCGGGTTCTTGGCTTCAGCCTTGTCTGTCATGCGGCAGCCCCTGCGGAGTCGTCGACGATGGACCGCTTGTGTTCGACGTAGTATTCGAACTCGTGCCGGAAGTGCTTGAGAAAGCTCTGCACCGGCCAGGCCGCGGCCTCGCCGAAGGCACAGATGGTGTGGCCGGCAATCTGACCGGCAGCGGCGTCCAGAAGCTCCAGATCCTCCCACCGCCCCTGGCCGTTGACGATCCGGCGCAACACCCGGTACATCCAACCCGTGCCTTCACGGCACGGCGTGCACTGGCCACACGATTCAGCATAGTAGAACCTGGAGATTCGGCAGATGGCCTTGACCATGTCTGTGGTCTCGTCCATGACCATGACCCCCCCGGAACCCAGGGCCGAACCCGCCTGGGCGAGGCTGTCGTAATCCATGTCGAGTTCCATCATGGTCTCCCCCGGCACCACCGGCATGGAGGAGCCGCCGGGAATCACGGCCTTGAGCTTGCGGCCTTTGCGGACGCCGCCGGCCATGTCCAGGAGATCCCGAAACGGCGTGCCCAGGGGAATCTCGAAGTTGCCCGGCTTTTCCACGTGCCCGGAGACACAGAAAATCTTCGCGCCGCCGTTGTTCGGCTTGCCCATTTCCAAAAACCACTCGGGGCCGTTGCGCATGATCGCGGGCACGGAGGCCAGGGTCTCCGTATTGTTGATCGTCGTGGGCTTGCCATAGATGCCGAACTGCGCGGGGAACGGCGGCTTGTAGCGCGGCTGGCCCTTCTTGCCTTCCAGCGACTCCATGAGCGCGCTCTCCTCGCCGCAGATGTAGGCGCCGGCGCCGTAGTAGTTGTAGAGGTCGAAATCCACCCCCGAGCCCTGGATGTCCTTGCCGAGCAGACCGGCGCTGTACGCCTCCTCAAGGGCGTGCTCGACGCGCTCGAAAGGCTCGTGATGGAACTCACCGCGCAGGTAGTTGTAGCCAACGGTGGCGCCCATGGAATAGGCGGCAATGGCCATACCCTCAATCAGTGCGTGTGGATTGAAACGCAGGATATCGCGGTCCTTGCAGGTGCCCGGCTCGGACTCGTCGGAATTGCACAGCAGGTATTTCTGCACCGGCGCCGTTCTGGGCATGAAGCTCCACTTCACACCGGCCGGGAATCCCGCGCCGCCCCGGCCACGAAGCGACGCCTTCTTCATCGTCTCAATGATCTCTGCGTGGGGTGTCTTCTCGCTCAGAATCTTCTGCCACGCCTCGTAGCCGCCGATCTTGCGGTACGTTTCAAGGCTCCAGGGCTCGTCGTAGGACAGCGTCTGATAGCAGACCTCGTTGACCATGGGTCACTCCAGATTATCGAGGATTTCATCGACCTTCTCTGGCGTCAGGTGGGTGTGGTAATGACCATCCACCACCATCATCGGGCCGGAACTGCAGGCCGCCAGGCATTCCTCTTCCACCTTCAGGGTGATGCGATTGTCCGGCGTCGTCTCGCCCAGCTTGATCCCCAAGCGCTGCTCGCAATGGGCCACGATATCGTCTGACCCCATCAGCATGCAGGCAATATTGGTGCAGACATTGACCTTGTGCCGGCCCACGGGCTGTGTGTCGAACATGCTGTAGAACGTTGCGACCTCGTAGACCGCCACCGGCGATACACCAATGTAATCGGCCACCGCGTCCATCAACTCTGCGGTCAGGTAGCCGCCGTTACCATCCTGCGCGACGTGCAGTGCCGGAATCACCGCCGAGCGTTTGCCCTCTGGCGGGAACTTCGCCAACCAATGGTCGATGTGTTTGCGCTGCTCGGGTGTGAGTACGCGTTCACTCAGGCGTTGCTCGCTCAACGGTCGATCTCCCCGAAAACGATGTCCTGGGTCCCGATCAGGGTCACCACGTCGGCGAGCATGTGACCCCTGGCCATTTCATCCATCGCCGCCAGATGCGTAAACCCGGGCGGGCGTACTTTCACGCGGTAGGGCTTATTGGCACCGTCAGAGATCATGTACACGCCAAACTCGCCCTTGGGCGCCTCGACGGCGGCGTAGACCTCGCCGGCGGGCACACAGTAGCCTTCCGTGAAAAGCTTGAAGTGGTGGATCAGCGACTCCATGTCGTCTTTCATTTCCTCCCGGGTCGGCGGCACGATCTTGTGATCATCGATCATGACGGGGCCGGGATTTCGGCGCAGCCAGTCCACGCACTGCTTGACGATGCGCGCTGATTGGCGCATCTCCTCCACCCGCACCAGGTAACGGTCGTAACAGTCGCCGTTGGTGCCGATGGGCACGTCAAAATCCAGCTCCTCGTAGACCTCATACGGGTGCGTCTTGCGCAGATCCCACTCGACGCCGGAGCCGCGCAGCATGGGGCCGGTAAAACCAAGCTGCAGGGCCCGCTCGGCGGACACCTCGCCGATGCCCACCAAGCGCTGTTTCCAGATACGGTTATCGGTCAGGAGGGTCTCGTATTCATCGACGGCGGCCGGGAAACGCTCGCAGAACTGCTCGATGAAGTCGAGTAGCGAACCCTGTCGGTCCCGATTCAGCCACTTCAGATCCTTCTCGCTACGAAAGCGCGAGGGCTCGTACTTGGGCATGGTATGGGGCAGGTCGCGATAGACCCCGCCGGGGCGGTAGTACGTCGCGTGCATGCGCGTCCCCGAGACCGCTTCGTAGCAGTCCATCAGGTACTCGCGCTCGCGGAAGCAATACAGGAAGATGGTCATGGCGCCGACGTCGAGCCCGTGGGTCCCGAGCCACATGAGGTGATTCAGGATGCGGGTGAGCTCGTCGAACATAACGCGGATGTATTGCGCCCGCCGCGGCGGCGTGATATCGAGCAGCCTCTCGATGGCCAGTACATAGCCGTGTTCGTTCGCCATCATGGAGACGTAATCGAGCCGATCCATATAACCGATGCTCTGGTTATACGGCTTGCTCTCGGCAAGCTTTTCCGTGGCACGGTGCAGCAGACCAATATGCGGGTCGGCGCGGCGGATCACCTCGCCTTCCATCTCCAGGACCATGCGCAGCACCCCATGGGCGGCCGGGTGCTGGGGACCGAAGTTAATGGTGTAGGACTGGATATCAGCCATGCGTGGCGTCCTCCTGCGAAGAGCCGCGCTCGGCGTAGCGGTTGTCCTCGCGAATGACGCGCGGCACCAGTACACGCGGCTCAATGGTGACCGGCTGATACACCACCCGCCCCTTCTCTTCGTTATAGCGCACTTCGACGTTACCGATGAGCGGGAAGTCCTTGCGGAACGGGTGCCCGACGAACCCGTAATCCGTGAGGATGCGCCGCAGGTCGGGGTGGCCGTCGAACACGATGCCGTACAGGTCGAATGCCTCGCGCTCATACCAGTTGGCACTGGCCCAGACACTGACGACCGAATCCACCATGGGGAAATCGTCGTTCTCGCAATACACCCGCACGCGCAGCCGCTGATTGCGACTGATGGAGAGCAGGTGGTACGCCACCGCAAACCGCTCGCCCGTATTGGTGGTTACCGGCTCGACGCCATACACGCCGGTCAGTCCCAGGCGGGCGAAGCTGTTACCCCGCACACCACGGGAGAAGCCAGAGCCGGAGGCCTGTTCCGTAATCCACTCGTCCTGGCCCCACGCAGCATAGTCCACACCGCAGACGTCACTGAGTTGCTCGAACCGAAAATCGTCACGCAGCGAGCGCATGAGCGTCGCAAGACCGCCCGGACGAAACACGGCGGTAACTTCGCCAAGCCGTTCGTGACAATCCACGAGTTGCTCCGGGAACGCCTCCCGAAGACCGTCTGCCAATGCCTTCCGCGAGTCGGCCATGAGCTGGAGTCTCTGCTGTTAGCGAGCAATCGTATTCGTGCGCCAGATCTTGTTCTGCAGCTGAACGATGCCGTAGAGCAATGCTTCCGCCGTTGGCGGGCAGCCGGGCACGTAGATATCCACGGGTACGATACGGTCACAACCCCGCACCACCGCGTACGAGTAATGATAGTAGCCCCCACCGTTTGCGCAGGAGCCCATCGAGATGACCCACTTGGGGTCCGACATCTGGTCATAGACCTTGCGCAGGGCCGGAGCCATTTTGTTGCAAAGGGTACCGGCCACAATCATGACGTCCGACTGCCGGGGGCTGGGGCGAAAAATCACGCCCAGGCGGTCCATGTCATAGCGGGCGGCGCCGCAGTGCATCATCTCGACAGCACAGCAGGCCAAACCGAAGGTCATCGGCCACATGGAACCGGTTCGCGCCCAGTTGATTAGCTTGTCGGCGGAGGTGGTGACAAACCCCTTGTCGAGAACGCCTTCTACTCCCATTCCAGCGCCCCTTTCTTCCACTCGTAGAGAAAACCGATCAGCAGAATGACCAGGAAAACCCCCATAGCAGCAAAGCCGAACAAGCCGATGTCGTCAAGCACGATGGCCCAGGGGAAGAGGAAAGCGATCTCCAGGTCAAAAATAATGAACAGGATGGCGACGAGGTAGTAGCGCACGTCGAAGCGCATACGCGTGTCCTCGAACGCCTCAAAGCCGCATTCGTAGGGTGAGAGTTTCTCGTCGTTGGGGCGTCTTGGCCCGAGAATGAAGCCGGCGACGATCAGTAAGCCGCCAACCCCCAACCCGACCAGGATGAACAGCAGGATCGGTACATACTCTACAAGCATCGGCTGCATTCCTCGCGGGCCAGGGTAGCCACAACGCATGCGTGAAAATGCGCTCGGACCACCGCACAGTGAGGTTACCGCGCGAAGTGTAGAGCAGCCACGGCTAGCTGTCAAATAGCAACTATTTGATTAAAAATAAAAAAATCAAGAGTGGGCCCGGCTCTACCGGGCCAGCTGGGAGTTGGTGCGGATGGCCGGACTCGAACCGGCACGGCTTGCGCCACTGCCCCCTCAAGACAGCGTGTCTACCAGTTCCACCACATCCGCGAGCAGGTCGTGAGGGTACCAGACTCCGGCATCGTGACCAACCCTGTCACAGCACATGGCAGGCCAGCATCGGGGAATACCCAGAGGCCGCCGATGTCAGTCCCCGGGCGGCGCGGCCGGGGCATCACCCGGCGCGTCCGGCGCTTCGTCGGGCTCGTCTTCCTCCTCAGCTGGCACCTCTTCGACGGGAGCCGCGGGCTCGTCGCCGGCCCGATCCAGCACACTGCCGGGCCCGGCATCCCGGGCCGCCAGCATAGCCAGCGTCAGGCTGGTGATAAAGAAGCTCGCCGCCAGCACTGCCGTCATTCGAGACAGAAAAGAGGCCGAACCCCTGGCGCCGAAGACCGTACTCGACGCACCACTGCCGAAAGCAGCCCCTGCGTCGGCGCCCTTGCCATGCTGCAGCAACACCAGCACCACCAGCGCAATGGCAATCGCGACGTGAAAGATCAGGATAATCTGTGCCATCCAGGCCCTCTTGCAACGAGTCGCGCGCGCCGCGCCTAGTGTCCTATCCCGCAAATAACGTTACGATTGTCGCGGCCCTGACGGCCCCTGGCGGCGTTGCGCCTCCTCGCCGTAGTCCCCGCTACGCCTCGTCGACGCGCCTTGCCAGGAACCATCAGAATCCACGCCAATTTTCGCAACTTATTTACGGGACAGGACACTAGTCGGCCCGCGCAATGATGTTAAGAAACTCATTCGCCTTGAGCGACGCACCACCAACCAGAGCTCCGTCGATATCGGGCATGGCGAACAGCTCGCCAGCCATGTCCGCCTTGACGCTGCCACCGTAGAGCAGCCGCATCCGCGTAGCCCCTGCACCATGGGTCGCCAAGTGTGCCCTAATAAAGGCGTGCACGGCCTGCGCCTGCTCCGGCGAGGCAGCTCGCCCCGTGCCAATGGCCCAGACCGGTTCATAGGCCACGACCGCACGTTCCAGTGCGAGGGCACCCACTTTGGCGGCGACGACGTCGAGCTGCGCGCCGACAACGGCTTCCGTCTCGCCCGCGTCGCGCTGCTCGAGGGTTTCTCCTACGCAGAAAATGGGCGTCAGGCCATGCCGCTGCGCCGCCGCGAACCGTGCCGCGACCAGTGCGTCCGTCTCCCCATAAAGCAGGCGTCGCTCGGAATGCCCCACTAGGGCGTGGCTGCAGCCGAAGTCAGCGAGCATATCAGCCGCGATTTCTCCGGTATAGGCACCCTGATCCTGGTCGCCAACATTCTGCGCCCCCACGGCGATGCGCGTGCCATCCGCCAATCGGATCACATCAGGGATGTAAATGGCGGGAGGCAGCACCAGAATATCAGCCGCTCCCCGGTCCTTTACACCATGACACAGCGCCGTCATCAGCGCCCGTATCGTCGACCGGGACCCATGCATCTTCCAGTTACCAGTAACGAGCGGTCGCCTCATACGGTCATTCTCGAGCGACAGAAAAATAGCTGCGGATCATAGCCGAACAGCGCGGCGCTTGTCACGGCGTGGCTAGCTCAACATCCGGCCGACAGCATCCGCAAGCCTGTGGCTGTAGCGCTCGACCAGGTCCCGGTCCTGCCCTTCGACCATGACGCGGATCACGGGCTCTGTCCCTGACGGCCGCAGCAGGACGCGCCCTCGCCCGTCCAGCTCGCGCTCAACGGCGGCGACGTCGTCTTGCAGGCTCGCCAGGTCAGTCGGCGCCGCACGACGTGCCACGGGCACATTGACCATGTGCTGGGGATACTTGCTCATCCCGCGGCGCAGGGTGTCCAGGGAGCGCTTGCTGCGCACCATGCACTCCAGCACCTGCAGCGCCGAGACGATACCATCGCCGGTGGTCGTTCGATCCAGACACACGACATGCCCGGAGGATTCCCCACCGATCAGGCCATGCTCCTGGCGTAGCATCTCCAGCACGTAGCGATCACCCACCCGTGCCCGGCGAAACGCGATACCCTCGCCCGCCAGGGCATGCTCGAGGCCCAGGTTGCTCATGAGCGTGCCGACCACCGGCCCCCGAAGACGCCCCGCGGCGTGGCGGGCACTGGCGATGATGTAGAGCACCTCGTCACCGTCGACGATCTCGCCATTGGCATCCACCATAATCAGTCTGTCCCCGTCGCCATCAAAGGCGATCCCCGCGTCGGCACCATGACGCCGTACCGCCTGCTGCAAGGCTTCGGGTTGCGTGGACCCACAATCCACATTGATATTGAGGCCGTCGGGCTGATCGCCGAGGGTGATCACAGCGGCGCCGAGCTCGCGGAAAACCTCCGGGCCCACGTGGTAGGTTGCACCGTTGGCACAATCCAGCACCAGCGTCAGGCCATTCAAGCGCACGTCGCGGGCAATCGTGCTCTTGCAGAACTCGATATAGCGCCCGGGGGCGTCACTCATGCGCGAGACCTTGCCCAAGTCGGCGGAGGCCACAGTCTCCAACGGCGCCTCAAGTTCCGCCTCGATGGCGGCCTCGGCCGTGTCATCCAGTTTCCCCCCATCCCGGGAGAAGAACTTCACGCCGTTGTCCTCATGGGGGTTATGGGAGGCGCTGATGACAATTCCGGCGCCCGCATCCAGGGTGCTGGTGAGATAGGCGATAGCCGGCGTCGGCATGGGACCAAGGAGCCGAATGTCCGTCCCGGCCGCGGACAACCCGGCCTCCAAGGCGGACTCGAACATGTAGCCGGAAATGCGCGTGTCCTTGCCGATCAGCACCAGATCCTGGTCCCGCCGCGCGAGTACACGACCCAGCGCCCAGCCCAGCTTGAGCATGAAATCCGCGGTGATAGGCGGCTCGCCGACGCGACCGCGGATGCCGTCGGTGCCAAAATACTTGCGTGTCATGACAGTTCCCTCTATCTAACGGAGGGCCCGCTGCCCCGGGAACTCTGCTCTCAGCCTAGCAGAGCCTCCGGATCGCGTGCCGCGGCCACAACGGCCATTGCGTCCACTGTTGCGACGACATCGTGAACGCGGATCAATCGGGCGCCTTGCCAAGCGGCCAAGGTGGCCGCGGCGGTGCCTGCATGGAGGCGTTGATCCGCCGGACGGTCCAGGAGCGTACCCAGCATGGACTTGCGGGACAGGCCCACGAGCATCGGCACCTCCAGGCCCTGGAAGCGCTGCAGCCCACCCAGCAACTGATAATTGTGCACCAGTGTCTTGCCGAAACCGAACCCCGGGTCCACCACCAGGCGCTCACGCCCAATACCAGCACGCTCGCAGACTCCCAGGCGTTCGGCAAGGAACCCGTAGACATCCTCCACGACATCCCCGTAGACGGGGTTGCGCTGCATGGTCCGCGGTACACCCTGCATGTGCATCACACAGACCGGCAAACCCGTGGCAGCTGCGGCGTCCAAGGCGCCTTCGGCCCGCAGCGCGAACACGTCATTGATCATGCCGGCGCCGGCCTTGGCGGCCGCCGTCATGACTTCGGGCTTGGAGGTGTCGACGGAGACGGGGACATCCAGTTCGCTGCAAAGCACCTCCAGGACCGGGCCGATACGGCGCAGTTCCTCAGCCGCAGGCACCGCTTCGGCCCCGGGGCGCGTGGACTCGCCACCGATATCGATGATGTCCGCCCCCTGTCCTACCATGCGCCGGGCCTGCTCCAGCGCCGCTTGCGGAGAAAAGAAGTCACCCCCGTCCGAAAACGAATCCGGGGTGACATTGAGCACACCCATGATGCGTGGCCGGTCAAGCGTCAACTGCCTGCCGCCGCAGTCGAGGACGGGCGCATCCGCAAGCGCCATGACACGGCCTCCTCGCCCCTGAGCTCAGTGCTCACCCGCCGGCGAGCCGATAGGGCCCCGCTCCGGGGCCTCCTCGGCCGGCTCGGCATCGGCATCGTGACCGCCCGACGAGGACGAGCCGCCTTGATCATCACTCCAACCTGACGGTGGCCCGACTGGGCGGCCGTTCATGATGTCGTCGATTTGCCCCTTGTCGATGGTCTCGTACTTGATGAGCGCATCGGACATGGCGTGCAGCTTGTCCATGTTGTCGAGAAGAATTTCCTTTGCCTTGTTGTAGTTGGCGTCGATGATGGAGCGGATCTCCTCATCGATGGCGTGTGCGGTCTCGTCTGAGACCTGCTTTTGCTTGGTCATCTGGTGGCCGATGAAGACCTCGCCCTCTTCCTCGTTGTAGGCAAGCGGCCCCATGCGCTCGGAAAGACCCCACTTGGTCACCATATTGCGGGCGATCTGCGTGGCCCGTTCTATGTCGTTGGATGCACCCGTCGTCACCCGCTCAGCACCGAAAATCAGCTCCTCGGCGAGCCGCCCGCCGAACAACGAGGTGATCATGCTGTTCAGCCGTTGCTTGGAGTAGCTGGTGCGATCCTCCTCCGGCAGAAACAGTGTCACGCCGAGGGCGCGACCCCGTGGAATGATGGAGACCTTGTGCACCGGGTCGTGCTCCGGTGTGCGCAGCCCGACGACGGCGTGTCCGGCTTCATGATAGGCGGTGAGTTTCTTGTCGTCCTCGCTCATGACCATGGACCGCCGCTCGGCGCCCATCATGATCTTGTCCTTGGCCCTCTCAAAGTCTTCCATGTCCACTTCGCGCTTGTTGCCACGCGCCGCGAACAGAGCAGCCTCATTGGCCAGGTTGGCGAGATCGGCGCCGGAGAATCCGGGCGTACCACGGGCCAGGACGAATGGGTCCACATCCCGCGTGAGCGGCAGCTTGCTCATGTGCACCTTGAGGATCTGCTCGCGCCCGCGCACATCTGGCAGCGGCACGGTCACCTGCCGGTCAAAGCGTCCCGGGCGCAGCAGCGCCGGGTCCAGTACGTCCGGTCGGTTGGTGGCGGCGATGATGATGACACCCTCGTTGCCCTCAAAGCCGTCCATCTCGACGAGCAACTGGTTCAGGGTCTGTTCGCGCTCGTCGTGGCCGCCACCCATGCCGGCACCGCGCTGGCGGCCGACGGCGTCGATCTCGTCGATAAAGATAATGCACGGCGCGTGCTTCTTGGCCTGGGAGAACATATCGCGCACGCGGGAAGCCCCCACGCCCACGAACATCTCCACGAAGTCCGAGCCGGAGATGCTAAAGAAGGGCACCTTGGCCTCGCCGGCGATGGCGCGGGCCAGCAACGTCTTACCGGTACCCGGCGAGCCGACCATGAGTACGCCGCGGGGGATCTTGCCGCCGAGGCGCTGGAACTTGGACGGATCGCGCAGAAAATCGACCAGTTCGCCAACCTCTTCCTTGGCCTCTTCAACGCCCGCCACGTCGCCGAACGTGACCTTGACCTGTTCCTCGGTCATGAGCTTGGCCTTGCTCTTGCCGAAGGACATGGCGCCACGGCCGCCACCGCCGCCCTGCATCTGGCGCATGAAGTAGATCCACACGGCGATCAGCAGCAGGAACGGCGTCCAGGAGATGAGGATCTGCAGCAACATGCTGCGGCCCTCGGCCTCCTCGGCATCAATATTCACACCGTGGTCGAGCAGCGTGCCGATGAGAGCGCGATTGTCACTCTCGGGGCTATAGGTCTTGAACTGCTCACCGCCCGTCGTGGTTCCGGTGATCTCCTGACCCTTAATGGTCACATCGCGAACACCGTCCTGCTCCACCTGGGAGAGAAAATCGGAATAGGTGACTTTGTTCGTCGTGGTGGTCCGCTCCTGGAAATTACTGAACACGGACATCAACACGACCGCGATGATGACCCAGAGAATCAGGTTCTTGGCCATGTCATTCAAGGTGCTGCACCTCGGCTGTTGCGCTCCGCCCGCTCATCCAAGCGCGGCGAAAACTTAGGAAATGAATGCGACTCGGACGCATGGCCCGAACAGTACTACAGGCGCGATTCCCGGGCCAACAAATACACTTCCCGGCTCCGGTCGCGCGATGCGGCGGGCTTGCGTGTCATCACGCGGCTGAAGCCGCCGCGCAACTCGCGCACAAACGCATCAAAACCTTCCCCTTGAAAGGTCTTGACCAGTAAATCACCTTTAGGTTTCAGTGTTTCCCTGGCGAACTCAAGTGCGAGTTCCGCCAAGTGCATGGCACGTGGCTGATCCACGGCGCTCATACCACTGAGGTTGGGGGCCATATCCGACATTACAAGGTCCACCGGCGTCTCGCCAACGGCACCCTGCAACATCGCCAACCCCGGGTCGGTGGTAAAATCCGCCTGCAGGACAATGACATCGGCAATGGCGTCCATGGGCAGGCTATCCAGTGCCACGACTTGTCCATGACCACCCAGAATCTCACCCGCGACCTGGGACCAGCCGCCCGGCGCAGCGCCCAGATCCACGACCCGCATCCCGGGCCGCAGAATACGGTCCTTTTCCTGGATTTCCAGCAGCTTGAATGCAGCGCGGGAGCGATAGCCATGCTTCTGGGCCTGCTTGACCCACTGATCGCCAAAATGCTCCTGCAGCCAGCGGCTGCTACTTTTGCTTCTGCCCATCACCCGCCTCCCCGGCAGAGCGCCGAATCCGGCGCATCGCCGCCTGAGTCCGCCACACCAGCCAGCCGCAGATCAGTACCGAGCCGCCGAGCAGGGCCGCCACTTCGCCTGCGCGTGACAGATCGGCCACGGCGACGATGAACCACAGGCAGGCCAGCAGCAGCACAACCACCGCCAGATCCATCTTCACGCCCGGAAGCAGAATCTGGTGAGCCGACTCCTTGCCCCGTGCTAGACTCCCGGCCCGCTTATTCGGTTGTGTGGGTTGATCGGCCATGATCCATCTGAATGAACAGCAGAAACGCCACCTACGGCGCCTTGGCCACCAGCTCAAGCCAGTGGTTCGCATGGGGGGAGCGGGTCTGACTGCGAACGTGCTCGACGAAATCGGTCAGGCCTTGGACGCCCATGAACTCATCAAGGTCAAAATCCTCGCCGACAACCGCGCCGAGCGCAAGGCGCTGGTCGAGACGATCTGCCGGGACTGTGACGCCACACTCGTCCAGGCCATGGGTCACGTCGCGCTGATTTTCCGCCGCTCACGCATCGAGAAGAAGCGCACGATCGCCTTGCCGTGAGACCCCACACTACAGATACTTCACTCCCGCAATTTCCAGCTCTCGGATGCCGCCGGGGGCATCCACCGCGGCGACGTCGCCCGCCTCCTTGCCGATCAGGGCCCGGGCGAACGGCGACTGAACCGATAACAACCCCTGCTTGATATCCGCCTCGTCCTCGCCGACGATCCGATAGGTGATCTCCTCGTCGGTTTCCAGGTCCACCAGATCCACAGTGGCACCAAAAATCACGCGGCCGTTGTTGGGCATCGACGTGACGTCGATGACTTGGGCGTTGGAGAGCTTGCCCTCGATATCCTTGATGCGCCCTTCCACGAAACTCTGCTGCTCGCGGGCCGCATGGTACTCGGCGTTTTCCTTGAGATCCCCGTGTGCGCGTGCCTCTGCGATCGCCGTGATAATACGCGGGCGCTCCGAATACTTGAGGTGATTGAGCTCCTCGCGCAGTTTTTCGGCACCACGAGCCGTCAAGGGTACCTTACTCATGCGGTTTCCTCTCTGTGCAGCGTCTGCAGCCGATTCACCTCATCCAGATCAAGCTGCTCCATGGCCAGCACCGTTGCACGCGCAGCGGCGATGGTGGTGGTATAACTCACCTTATGGTGCAGGGCCTCACGCCGGATCGAATAGGAATCGGCGATAGCCCAGCGCCCCTCGGTGGTATTAATGATCAAATTGATCTCCTCGTTCTTGATCGCATCGACAATGTGCGGCCGCCCCTCGCGCACCTTATTGACCGTCTCGCAGACCACGCCCGCCGCACTCAGGGCCTCCGCGGTGCCGCTTGTACCCACCAAGGTGAATCCCTGTTCCCGAAGGGCACGACCGATATCGAGCACCGCCTGCTTGTCCGCATCCCGCACGCTGATGAAAACCCTGCCACCACGCGGCAGGTTCACGCCAGCCGCGAGCTGGGATTTGGCATAAGCCGCCCCGAAATCGAGACCGATCCCCATGACCTCGCCCGTGGATTTCATCTCGGGACCAAGAATGGGATCCACCCCCGGGAACTTGATAAACGGGAACACGGATTCCTTCACCGAATAAAACGAGGGCCGTACCTCCCGAGTCAGCCCCTGCTCCTCGAGGCTCATGCCGGCCATGCAACGGGCCGCCACCTTGGCAAGCGGCACACCGGTGGCCTTGGAGACAAATGGGACCGTACGCGCCGCCCGGGGATTCACCTCCAGAATATAGATGGCGTCGCCCTTGATGGCGAACTGGGCATTCATCAGGCCCACCACGCCCAAACCACGGGCCAGTTGCCGAACCTGCTCGCGCAGCCGGTCCTGGATTGCCTGGGAGAGGGAATAAGGGGGCAGCGAGCAGGCGGAATCCCCGGAATGCACGCCAGCCTGCTCGATATGCTCCATGATGCCGCCAATGAGCACTTGCTCGCCGTCGCAGACCGCGTCGATGTCGACCTCCACGGCATCGTCCAGGAACCGGTCCAGCAGCACCGGGGAGTTGTGGGAGACCTTCACCGCGGCCGCCATGTACTGCTCCAGCTCCTCGGGGCCGTACACGATCTCCATCGCGCGGCCACCCAGCACGTAGGACGGTCGCACCACCAGCGGGTAGCCGATCTCCGCGGCCAGGTCAAAGGCCTGCTTCGCGGTACGGGCGAGCCGGTTCGGCGGCTGCTGGATACCCAGCCGCTGGATGAGCTGCTGGAAGCGCTCCCGGTCCTCGGCCAGATCGATGGAATCCGGCACGGTGCCGATAATGGGCGCACCGGCGGCTTCTAGATCCCGCGCCAGCTTCAGCGGTGTCTGTCCGCCGTACTGGATGATCACGCCCTCGGGCCGCTCGGTGTGGATGACCTCCAGCACGTCTTCCAACGTCAGCGGCTCGAAATACAGGCGATCAGAGGTATCGTAGTCCGTGGACACGGTCTCCGGGTTGCAGTTGACCATGATGGTCTCGTAGCCATCCTCGCGCATGGCAAAGGCGGCGTGGACGCAACAGTAATCGAATTCGATGCCCTGGCCGATGCGGTTCGGCCCCCCGCCGAGCACCATGATCTTGCGGCGATCCGAGGGCTCGGACTCGCACTCCTCCTCGTAGCAGGAGTACATGTAGGCCGTGGTGGCGGCAAACTCAGCGGCGCAGGAATCCACGCGCTTGTAGACCGGGCGGATATTGAGCGCATGACGACGGCTGCGGATCTCCGCCTCGCTCACCCCCACCAGGTCGGCCAGGCGGCTGTCGGAGAACCCGCGCCGCTTGAGCGCGAACAGGGTTTCCCGGTCCAGGGCGCTGAAGCCAGCCTCCCGCGCCACCTGCTCGCCGTGAACGATGTCTTCTATCTGCGCCAGGAACCATGGGTCAATGGCCGTAAGCTGGTAGACATCCTCCACCGTGAACCCGGCGCGGAAGGCGTCACCCACGAAGAAGATGCGCTCGGGGTGGGGCCTTTTTAGCGCATGGCGCAGCCGCGTGGCCACATCCTCGCCGTCCGGCTCGATGATACAGGGCGCGAGGCCGTCCACGCCCGTCTCCAGGCTGCGCAGCGCCTTCTGGAAAGACTCCTGGAACGTCCGCCCGATGGCCATGGCCTCGCCCACGGATTTCATCTGCGTTGTCAGCGTGGCCTCGGCCTGGGGGAATTTTTCGAAGGTAAACCGCGGCGCCTTGGTCACCACGTAGTCGATGCTCGGCTCGAATGACGCCGGCGTGGCACCGCCGGTGATCTCGTTGCGCAGCTCATCGAGGGTGTAGCCCACCGCCAGCTTGGCCGCGACCTTGGCGATCGGGAAGCCGGTGGCCTTGGAGGCAAGCGCCGAAGAGCGCGAGACCCGGGGGTTCATCTCGATGACCACCAGTCGGCCATCATCCGGATTGACAGCGAACTGCACGTTGGAGCCGCCCGTCTCAACGCCGATCTCGCGCAGCACGTCCAGGGAGGCGTTGCGCATGATCTGGTATTCCTTGTCCGTCAGGGTCTGCGCCGGTGCCACGGTGATGGAGTCGCCGGTGTGCACGCCCATGGGGTCCAGATTCTCGATGGAGCAGACGATGATGCAGTTATCCGCCTTGTCGCGGACCACTTCCATCTCGAACTCCTTCCAGCCCAGCACGGACTCCTCGATGAGCAATTCATTGGTGGGCGAAAGATCCAGCCCGCCCTCGCAAATGGTGACGAACTCCTCGCGGTTATACGCAATCCCGCCGCCGGAGCCGCCAAGGGTGAACGATGGCCGGATGATGGTGGGGAAACCGATGCGCCCCTGCACGTCCATGGCCTCTTCCATGGAATGGGCCACCTCCGCCCGCGGCGTCTCGAGGTCAATACGCGCCATGGCCTTGCGGAAGCGCTCCCGGTCCTCGGCCATGTCGATGGCGTCCTTGGTGGCCCCGATCATCTCCACACCGAAGCGCTCCAGCACCCCGTGCCGATCCAGATCCAGCGCGCAATTCAGTGCCGTCTGCCCACCCATGGTGGGAAGCACCGCATCCGGACGCTCCTTTTCGATGATGCGCGAGACCACCTGCCACCGGATCGGTTCGATGTAGACGGCGTCGGCCATCTCCGGATCGGTCATGATCGTCGCCGGGTTGGAGTTCACCAGAATGACCCGGTAGCCCTCCTCCTTCAGGGCCTTGCATGCCTGAACGCCGGAGTAGTCGAACTCGCAGGCCTGGCCAATCACGATGGGACCGGCGCCGATAATCAGGATACTCTGCATGTCAGTACGCTTGGGCATGGATTCCTGCTCGTCTCTCGCGGCGCGCTGTCAGGGGCGCCGCCGCGCTGTGGCCGGAGGTCCCGCTCAGCCCCGGTATTCCCGGATCAACTCGACGAAATGCGCGAACAGCGGACGCACGTCATGCGGGCCCGGGCTCGCCTCAGGGTGTCCCTGAAAACCGAATGCCGGTCGGTCGGTGCGGTGGATCCCTTGTAGCGTGCCGTCGAATAACGACCGCTGCGTGGCGCGCAGGTTCGCGGGCAGTGAGGCCTCATCCACCGCAAACCCGTGATTCTGGCTCGAGATCATCACCCGCCCCGAGTCCAGATCCTGCACCGGGTGGTTGGCGCCGTGGTGGCCGAACTTCATTTTCACGGAGCGGGCCCCACTGGCAAGCCCGAGCAGCTGATGCCCGAGGCAGATACCAAAACTCGGCACACCCGCGTCCACCAGGGAGCGGATGGCCTCGATGGCGTAATCGCAGGGCTGCGGATCACCCGGGCCGTTGGAGAAAAAGACGCCATCCGGATCCATGGCCAGAACCTCCTCGGCCGGCGTCGTCGCCGGCACCACGGTCACCCGGCAGTCGTGATCGACCAGCATGCGCAGGATGTTGCGCTTGATGCCGTAGTCATAGGCAACCACGTGCCAGGGCAGGTCGGTATCGGCACGGTCGCCAGAATCGGCGCGGCCCAGGTCCAGATACCAGGAGCCCTGGCGCCATTCGTAGGGCCGCGAAGTCGATGCACTCTGGGCGAGATCCATGCCCTTGAGTCCGGGAAAATCCCGTGCCGCCTGGACAGCGGCCTCAACGTTCACGTCGCCCGCCATAATGCACCCGTTCTGAGCGCCTTTCTCCCGCAGCATGCGGGTCAGGCGGCGGGTATCGATCCCGGCGAGGGCGACGATGCCGCGGGTCTCGAGATAGGTGCTCAGCCCGACGGCACTGCGCCAGCTGCTCGCGCGCAGTGGCAGATCGCGGACGATCAACCCGGCCAGCTTCGGACCCTCCGATTCCTGGTCCACGGGGTTGGTGCCCGTGTTGCCCACGTGCGGATACGTGAGCGTGACCAGCTGCCGGCTGTAGGACGGATCCGTGCAGATCTCCTGATAACCCGTCATGGCCGTATTGAATACGACCTCGCCCACGCTTCGGCCGTCGGCACCGATGGATTCGCCCTGGAATCGGGTTCCGTCTTCCAGCGCAAGAATTGCCGGCTTGCTCAACTGCCCCCTCTCCCTACATCCCGATTATCGCTGGGCCGCAATCATCGACGACTGGCCTGTCGGGCACACACGCAAAAGCGGGAGGAATCATGGATTGACCCCTCCCGCTCCGACACACCCGTGTTGAGGCCCCCGCGAAGTGGCGCGCATTTTACGGTAATGCGGCATGAAGTGTCCATCGTGAGGGGTTTTGCGCGCCGACGACGCACACCTTCACCAGCGCGTCATGCCTTCCGCCGCACATCCCGCACATTGCGCAATGCGGCGATCCGGTCCATGAGGCGGCTCATCTGGGTCACATCGCCGATCTCCACGGTGAGCGTCATCCGCGCCTGGTGGTCCTGCCTGCCGGTGGTCGTGTTCACGCCGGTGACGTTCACCTTCTCGTTGGTGAGAATGGCGGTGATATCCCGCAACAGGCCCTGGCGATCGTAAGCGTCCACCTGGATGTCCACTGGATACTTCTGTTCAGCATGCCGACTCCAGCTCACATCGATCAGCCGCTCCGGCGATGTCTCCTGCAACCGCCGCACGTTGTTGCAATCGCGCCGGTGGATGGTGACACCCTGCCCCCGGGTGATGAACCCCACCACCGCATCCCCGGGCGCCGGCTTGCAGCAGCCCGCCTGCCGGGTCAGCAGATTCCCGACCCCGTAGATGGAGACCTCGTCGGTCTGCTCTCCGCCGCCCGGAGCCGGCCCCTGTGGCAGGGCATCACCGGGGTCACGGCGAGGCAGCACCTGGTCTCTCAGCAACCCGGCGATGTAGCCACCGCTGGCGTCACCGCGCCCGATGGCGGCGAGAAAATCGTCCATCTTCGAATAGCGGCTCTTCTCCGCCAGCCGCTCCAGGTTCACATCCTGCACGCCCAGACGGTGGAACTCGCGCTCCAGGATCTGCCGCCCGGCGGCCACGTTTTTGGCGTGATCCTGCTGCCGGAACCAGGCGCGGACCCGGGAACGGGCCCGGCTCGTGCGCAGGTAGCCAAGGGCGGGATTCAACCAGTCACGGCTCGGGGCACCCCTGCGCGAGGTGAGGATTTCCACCTGATCGCCGTTGCGCAGCTCATAGGTCAGCGGAACAATGCGGCCATTGACCTTGCCGCCGCGGCAGCGGTGGCCGACATCGCTATGGATGTAGTAAGCAAAATCCAGCGGCGTCGCGCCCCGGGGGAGGTCCAGCACATCGCCCCGGGGGCTGATGGCATAGACGCGATCCTCGAAGACCTCGGCCTTGAAGCGGTCGATGAAGTCCTCCGCTGCGCCGTCTTCCCGGCCCCACTCAAGGAGCTGACGCAGCCAGGCGAGTTTCTCTTCAAAGCGGGCGTCCCGGCTGCTGGCGCCTTCCTTGTAGCGCCAGTGCGCCGCCACGCCAAGCTCCGCTTGCTCGTGCATGTCCCAGGTACGGATCTGCACTTCCAGGGTCTTGCCCTCGGGTCCGACCACCGCCGTGTGCAATGACTGGTAGTCGTTCTCCTTGGGCGTCGTGATGTAGTCATCGAACTCCTTGGGGATGTGTCGCCAGAGACTGTGCACCACCCCCAGCGTGGCGTAGCAGGCCGCCACATCACGCACCATGACACGCACGGCACGGATATCGAAAAGCTCGTGGAATCCCAGCCCCTTGCGCTGCATCTTCTTCCAGATGCTGTAGATGTGCTTGGGGCGGCCGTACACATCCGCCTCGATCCCCGCGCTGTGCAGCGCTGCGGTGAGCTGATCGGTCACCTGCCGGATATAACGCTCCCGGTCCTGGCGTTTTTCCCGCAGCAGCCGCGCCACACGCTTGTAGGTGTCCGGCTCAAGGTGACGGAAGCACAGATCCTCCATCTCCCACTTGACCTGCCAGATCCCCAGCCGATGGGCCAGTGGCGCGTAGATGTCCGTGGTCTCCTGGGCGACCTGCTGCTGCACGGCCTGGGGATACGCCCGCAGGGTGCGCAAATCATGCAAGCGCTCCGCGAGCTTAATAAACACCACGCGAATATCCTGGGCCATGGCCAACAGCATTTTGCGCAAGGCCTCGGTCCGGTTCGCCGTCTCGCCGCCTTCCTCTGTGTGGCCGTGCAGATCACTGATGACGTCCATGCGGCCCACGCCGTCCACCAGGTTTGCCACCTCCCCGCCGACGGTGGCACAGATGGCAGACCACTGCTTTCTGCTGCAGACAGTGGGGCCGTCGTGGAGCAGGCCGGCGGCAATGCTTGGGGCATCCAGCTTCAGCGCCGCCAGGATGCTGGCAACCGCCAGGGCATGTTCGAAATAGGCCTCCCCGGAACGGCGCAGATTACCGTCATAAGCCCGAACAGCCGCCTCCCAGGCAGTCCGCAACAACTGCCGCTCCCCTTCGCCGGCTCCAGGCAGCACGCGATCCAGCCACGCGTCCGGGGACGGTGTGCCGTGGGCGAAGAGATCGCTGATATCGTCGGTTACGCTGACCATGGTCTTGCCACTCAGGGTGAGGGCGATGCGGCTCGTTTTCCAGAGCGGCGCGCATTGTACGCTATCCATAGGAGTCATACCTGCGCGCCATTGCTAGTGTCCTGTAACCGAAATTCGTTGTCTTTTGAGCTGCCTGTCCGGCCGTGGAGCGGTGTTGCCGGTCCTCGCCGTAGGGCCCGCTACGCCTTCGGCCCGGCGTCTAGCCTCGAAGGCGCACCGACAAGCAAAAGACAACGAATTTCGGTTACAGGACACTAGCTTGTGCACGCAGTGATGAACAGAAGACTCGCACTGGCATCGCCGTGCCTTGCATTCAACCCCGGAGGCTGTATATATTACCAGCAACAGAGGAGGGACTTTCATGCACAAGCTCACGGCCCGACAGGAAGAAATCCGGCAGTTCATCCGGCAATTCATTATTGATTCCGGCTTTCCGCCGACCCGTGCGGATATCACCCGCGCCTTGGGCTTCCGCTCACCCAATGCAGCGGAGAGCCACCTTCGGGCATTGGAGAAAAAGGGCGCCATCAGCCTGCAAGCCGGCTCCTCCCGGGGCATTCGGCTACTGAATGACACCGGCGGGGAAGCGGAATCGGGCCTGCCCGTGATCGGCCAGGTGGCCGCCGGCAGCCCGGTCTTCGCCCAGGAGCACGTGCGCGAACGCTGCCAGGTGAACCCGGGCATATTCCGCCCCCGGGCGGACTACCTCCTCTCGGTCCAGGGGATGAGCATGCGCGACGCCGGCATCCTGGAGGGCGACCTCCTGGCTGTGCACCGCACTGCCGATGTTCGCAACGGGCAGATCGTCGTCGCCCGCCTCCAGGATGACGTCACCGTCAAACGCTTCCAGCGGGACGGCTACCAAGTCCGGCTACTGCCCGAAAACCCGGACTACACCCCCATCACTGTCGACCTGCGCACGGAGCCCCTCGTTATCGAAGGACTCGGGGTCGGGCTTATTCGTAACGGCGAGGCACTTTGAGAGGCATTCCCGCGACCGCTCGGGCTGCACCTACCACCGAATCTGCCAAAGGACATAATGAGGGCCGACATGGACAACGCACTCGATGATCTCCTGCGCGAACACCGGATCTGGCGTCGCGGCGGCAACCGCACTACCCAGGGCTGCCTGCCCAGCGGTTTTGCCCAGTTGGATGCCGTACTGCCGGGGGGCGGCTGGCCCATGGGCGCCCTGACCGAGGTCCTGCACAACGCCCCGGGCATTGGCGAGCTGCGTCTGATCATGCCCGCGCTGGCCCGTCTCAGCCGGGCTGGTCGCTGGATCGCGCTGGTGGCGCCGCCGCACATCCCCTACGCGCCCGCGCTGGCTGCCCAGGGGATGGACCTATCGCGCATTCTGCTCATTCACCCGCGCGCTGGCAGCGATACCCTGTGGGCCCTGGAACAGACCATGCGCTCGGGCAGTTGCGCCGCTGTGCTGGCCTGGCCGCGACAGGCAGAGCACCAGCAACTGCGCCGCCTGCAATTGGCCGCCGAGGCCGGCCATTGCTGGGGTCTGCTGTTGCGTAACGAACAGGCCGCCGCCGAACGTTCGCCGGCCGCGCTGCGCGTGCTGATGCAGGGCCAGGGGGATGCAGACACCCGGGTGGATCTGCTCAAGGTAAGGGGCGGACGACCCCGGCAAGGGCTGCGGCTGGACCTCAACAACCCCCGCGTACGGGCCCTGCCACTGCAGACCTCTCAGTCCGGACAGGCAGCAGCCAGCCCGGGGCGTAAGCACCCCGAGGGCACCCACAAAGCACCGGTGCTTCTCTACCGCCAACACCCCAGACAGGAGCGCCACCAACTGGATCTGCCGCTGGAATAACCCCGGCACCAACACCTGCCACGGCTGCGCCCGTTGCGCTCTGCCGCTCCCGGTGCAGGGGGGGGTGTGACATCGCCTGTATGGAGGCCGCAGCATGCTGTGGTTAGCGCTTCAACTGCCGCAATTGCCCCTGGAGGCCCTGGGTTACGCAGACGAGGCCACGGCGATCGCGATCACGGAGCATCAGCGGATCCCGTTTCTGAACGACGCCGCGAAGCGGGCCGGCCTCCAGGCGCACATGAGCCCCAGCGAAGCCCGTGCGGTGTCGCGGCATATACAGCTCCCGCCCCGGCAACGGCAGGAAGAAGCCCGCACCCTGCGGCACCTGGCAGACTGGGCCTACCAGTTCAGCGCCCATGTCAGCCCCCGCCCCCCCGACGGCCTGCTGCTAGAGATCGGAGGCAGCCTGCGCCTGTTCGGCGGCCTGGGCGCCCTGCGCCAGCACATTACCGACGGGCTGGACGCGCTCGGCCATCGCTATCGTCAGGGCGTCGCCCCCACGCCGACGGCGTCCTGGTTTCTTGCCCTGGCCGGGGATGCCACGCCCATTTCCAAGCGTTGCGCGCTCCGGGAGCGCCTGGCGTGTCTGCCCTGCCATGTCCTGGAACTCCCGGCAGAACACCATCAGGCCCTCGCCGGGCTCGGTCTGCGCACCCTGGGCGACTGCCTGGCCCTGCCACGCCGCGATCTTGCCCGGCGTTTCGGGCGGGAGCTGCTGCTGCAGCTTGAGCACGCGCTGGGCGAGCGCCCAGAACCCCGCCAGGCCCATCAACCACCCACGCGTTTTCATCGCCAACTGGATCTACCGGCACAGGCCCATGATACCCGGGCCGTTGCCTTTGCCCTGCAGCGTCTTCTGGGTGAGCTGACAGGGCTTCTGCGTGGCCTGGACGGCGGCGCGCAAACGCTGGAGCTGGAACTGCTCCACGCCCGCCAGACCGCCTCCCGATTCCGGATCGGCCTGCGACGCCCCAGCCGCGACCCCGAACACCTGCTCAGCGTGTGCCAGCATCGGCTGGAGCGCCAGGAGCTGGCGGCACCGGTCATTGGCTTGAGCCTCCGGGTCGAGCAGATCCAGCCCCTGCTTCCCGAACCGGGACAGCTGCTGCCCGACCCGGCGCAGCTCCGGCAGCACCAGCGACAACACCTTACCGAACGCCTCGGCGCGCGCCTGGGGGAGCATGCAGTCACGGGGCTCGCCACCGCCGCCGACCACCGCCCGGAATACGCCTGGAGCCACCGAGCCAGCAACGAAACCGTTGCACGGGCGCCGCCCGGAGAACGACCACTCTGGCTACTGCCCCGGCCAACCCCCCTGGGCCAGCAGCAGGGCCTGCCCTGCTGGCATGGCCCGCTCACCCTGGAGCGCGGGCCGGAGCGCATTGAAACCGGCTGGTGGGACGGCCACGATATCGCCCGGGACTACTACCAGGCCCGCGCTCCCCAGGGCAGTCGGCTGTGGATCTTCCGAGAACGCCGCAGGAAACGCGAATGGTTTTTGCACGGATTCTTCGGATGATGGCACACAGAGCGTGTGCCAATTTGACACGCCTCGACCCTCGCCCTAGTGTCAAAGGTAAAGATTTCCGCGACTCCTTCGCACAAGCGCTGAAAAAGGAGAGACTGCCATGCGACACCTCACCTTGGCCCTTTGCACCAGCATCATTCTCCTCGCATTCGCGACCACCACCCAGGCGGAGCGCCTCACCATTGCCATTCCTCCGGGCTTCGTGCCGTTCATGTTCGAAGAGGATGGCGAATGGACCGGCTTCGAAATCGAGCTCTGGGAAGCCATCGCCGAGGAAAACGACTGGGAGTACGAATACAACACCATGAACTTCTCCGGCATCATCACCGCCCTGCAGACAGGTCGGGTTGACGGTGCCATCGCCGCCATCACCATCACCTCCGAGCGCGAGGAGACCATGGACTTCTCCCACGCGTACTATGACAGCGGCCTGATGCTGATGGTCCGCGCGGATGAGGAGGAGGTCGGCGGCATCGACGACCTGGACGGCAAGACCCTGGCGGTGACCACCGGCACCACCAGCGACGACTACGCCCAGGAGAACCTGCCGGACACCGAGCTCACGCGCTTCCCCCGCGCCGAGCAGGCCTATATGGAGCTGCGCGCGGGGCGCGTGGATGCCGCGCTGCACGACACCCCCAACGTCCTCTACTACATCGACACCGCCGGTGACGGCGAAGTGAAGGCCGTGGGCGAGAACCTGGAGGCCCAGTCCTACGCCATGGCCTTTCCCAGGGGCAGCGAACTGCGCAACGCCGTCAATATCAGCCTGCTGGGCATGATGGAAGACAGCCGTTACGCCGAGATCTACGAGCGCTGGTTCGGCGAAGAACCCAGCCCGCGCTGATGGGAACCAGCGGCTCACCGCCGGATTGCGGCGGTGAGCCGCTTCGTCTCGCCACCCCGCCCAGGGCCTGTTAACCCGCGGGCGCTGCGCCGGGAATGTGTTTTCGCCCAGGGCAAGGTTTAAGAGGACACCGTCATGGATTTCCGCTGGGAAGTGGTCTGGATCGCCATGCCGCAGATGATTCAAGGCGCCCAAATGACCATGCAGATAACCCTGCTTGGCATCGGCGGCGGCCTGGTTATCGGCACCCTCTGCGGCCTGATCATGGCCTTCCGCATTCCCGTCATTAACTGGCTGGTGTTCGTCTACGTCTCGGTGATCCGCGGCACACCCATCGTGGTTCAGGCCATGTTCATCTACTTCGCCCTGCCCCTGGCCATCGACGTGACCCTCTCCGGCTTTGCTGCCGCCTCGCTGTGCCTGGCGCTGAACGCCGGCGCCTACATCACCGAGATTGTGCGCGGGGCGGTTCTGTCCATCGATAAAGGGCTCACCGATGCGGGTCTGGCACTGGGGCTGTCGTACCCACAAGTCATTGCCTCCATTGTCGGCCCGCTGGCCTTCCGGCGGACGATTCCACCCCTGGGCAACCAGTTCATCATCAGCCTCAAGGACTCCGCCTTGTTTCTGGTCATTGGCGTGGCGGAACTGGCGCAGCGGGGTGAACAACTCACCGCCCAGACCGGCCGGGCGCTGGAGATCTGGACGGCCGTCGCGGTGTTCTACCTGATCATGACCTTCACCCTGGCGATGATCATGCGCCTGATCGAACGGAGGATGACCATCCTGTGAATCGCCCTGCCACCCCATACCTCATCCGGTGCAGCAAACTGGGCAAGCGGTTCGGTGACACGCCGGTCCTGGAAGACATCGACCTCAGCGTGGCCGCCGGGGAGGTGGTGGTCATCGTCGGCCCCTCGGGGTCAGGGAAATCCACCCTGCTGCGCTGCCTGAACGTGCTCGAACCCCTGAGCACCGGCACCCTGGAGGTGGACGGCAAGACACTCGGTGCCCGCGGTACCAGTGCCCGGGCCATCCGCCGCGAGACCGGCATGGTGTTCCAGCAGTTCAACCTGTTCCCGCACATGACCGCCCGGGAAAACGTCATGCTCGGGCCGCGCAAGGTCCGCGGCCAGTCCGCCAAGAAGGCCCGGGCCACGGCCGACCGGTTGCTGGAACGGGTGGGGCTGCTGGACTGGGCGGAACATCTACCGCGGGAACTCTCCGGCGGTCAGCAACAGCGCGTGGCCATTGCCCGCGCCCTGGCAGTGAACCCCAAGGTCATGCTCTTCGACGAGCCCACCTCCGCCCTGGACCCGGAGCTGCGCGGCGAGGTGTTACAGGTCATGCAGGACCTCGCCGCCGAGGGCATGACCATGCTCATCGTCACCCACGAGATGCGTTTCGCCGAAGCGGCGGCGCACCGCCTCATCTTCATGGACCATGGCCGCATCGTGCATGACGGCCGCCCCGAGGCCATGTTCGCCAACCCGCCCTCGGAGCGGTTCCGGGAGTTTCTCGGGCATGTGAAGTGATGATTCGCGGCGCCGGGCTAGCCGACCCTGGCGGTCACCGACAAGTGCTCGGTCACGACAAGGGCACTACCCGCCGCGTCGCCAGGTGCTGCCACCGGTGCTGTCCTCGATGACAATACCGCGGGCCTGGAGGTCGTCGCGGATGCGGTCGGCGGTGGCAAAGTCCTTCGCCCTGCGGGCGGCCTGGCGCTGCTCCAGGAGCGCATCGATCGCGGCGGCGGTGAGACCGGGGACGACGTCCTCGCTGTCACTGCCCTGGAGGTAGTCCTCCGGGTCGGTCTGCAGCAGGCCGAGGACGCCGCCAAGCTCGCGCAGCAGCCCGGCGAGTCGGGCGGCTTCGCCACGATCCGTCTCCCGGGCGCGGTTCACCTCCCGGGCGAGTTCGAACAAAACGGCCAAGGCCTCGGGGGTGTTGAAGTCGTCGTCCATGGCGGCGCGGAAGCGCTCACGGGAGGCCTGACCGGATGCGCCCGGCGCCTGGGGCTCCAACCCACGCAGGGCCAGGTACAACCGCTCGGCGGCACCGCGGGCGTGCTCCAAGGCATCTGCCGTGTAGTTAAGCGGGCTGCGGTAATGACTGGAGAGCAGAAAATAGCGTACTTCCTCGGGACGATAGTGCTCCAGGATGTCCCGGACGGTGAAGAAGTTGCCCAGGGACTTGGCCATTTTCTCGTCGTCCACGCGCACGTGCCCATTATGCATCCAGTAGTTCACGAACCGGTGTCCGGTGGCCCCTTCGCTCTGGGCGATCTCGTTCTCGTGATGGGGAAACTGGAGATCGAGCCCGCCGCCGTGAATATCGAAGTGCTCACCCAGGTGGGTGGCGGACATGGCCGAGCACTCAATGTGCCAGCCGGGCCGACCCTCGCCCCAGGGCGATGGCCAGCTGGGCTCTCCTTCCTTGGCCCGTTTCCACAACACGAAATCGCCGGGATGGCGCTTGTCGTCCTCCACGTCCACACGGGCACCGGCACGCAGGTCCTCCAGGCGTTTGCCGGAGAGCTTGCCGTAGTCCGGGAAGCCGCAGACGCGGTAGTAAACGTCACCGTTGGCCCCCTGGTAGGCCAGCCCTTTGTTTACCAGGCGTTGGATGAGCGCCTGCATGGCCTCGACGGACTCCGTCGCCCGGGGCTCAACGTCCGGCGGCGCCACGCCGAGGGCGCGCTCGTCCTCGTGCATGGCGTCGATGAAGCGCTCCGTGAGCGCCGTCGGGGCGATACCGGTCTCACGGGCGCGGTTGATGATCTTGTCATCGATGTCGGTGATGTTGCGCACATACGTGAGCCGATAGCCGAGATGACGCAAGTACCGGGCGACGACGTCGAAGACCACCAGCGCCCGGGCATGGCCCAGATGACAGTAGTCATAGACGGTCATGCCACAGACATACATGCGGACCTCCCCGTCCCGAATGGGGCGGAAGACTTCCTTGGACCGCGTAAGGCTGTTGTAGATCGCGAGCATGCAACCGTCTCCAGATACCTCTCGCCCGGTGGGGCGGCGTTCATGTCATTGCGTTGCTGCCGCAGCGGCCCTGCGCGCGGCCAGGCGAAAACGCCGCTGCGCCTCGGTCGCGCCCAGCAGGGCGTGAATCGCCGGCAGCTCCGGCCCGTGGGGCAACCCCGTGAGCGCCAGACGCAAGGGCATGAACAGGCGCTTGCCCTTGACGCCGGTGGCCGCATTCACCGCCGCGGTCACCGCCGGCCAATCACCCCCGGCTTCGGCCGCCGCCTGGAAGAACGCCGGCCCGGCCTCGGTCAACCAGCCGAGGGTCTCGGCATCGGGCTCGGGCACACCCTGGAACAGCACACGGCACCAGCGGCGTACGTCCTCCGGAAATTGCACGTTCTCCCGTACGGTGGCAATAAAGGCGTCGCGCTGTTGCGCCGGCAGCATGTCGCCGGCGGCCCATACCACCCATTCGGCCATGCGCTCGTGCGAGAGCGCGTGCAGCGCTTCACGCTGCCAGTGGGTTAGTTGCCCCGCGTCGAACCGGGCCGGTGCCCGGCCGAGCCGCTCCAGGGCGAAGCCGTTGGCCAGGCGATCCAGCCCGAGCAGCGTGTTGTCCTCGAAGGCATGCCCGAGGCGGGCCAGGTGGTTCAACACGGCCTCGGGCAGAAAGCCGGCCTCGCGCAGCTCACCCACGGAGCGGCTGCCGTTGCGCTTGGATAGCGGCGCGCCATCATCGCCGACAATCATGCTGATATGCCCATAGCTCGGCGCGTCCAGCCCAAGGGCTTCCAGCAGCAGCAACTGCCGCGGCGTATTGGTGAGATGATCCTCGCCGCGCAGCACATGGGTAATGTCCATGAGCGCATCATCCACAGCGTTGCTGAAGAAAAACGCCGGCGCGCTGCTGGCGCGGCGGATGATGAAATCACCGATGTCGTCGGTGGCGAACCGCTGGACCCCACGCACCCGATCCTCGAAGGCAATGCTGCGCCCCCGCGGCACCCGGAAGCGCAGCGTGGGCTGCAGGCCACGGTCGAGGCGCGCTTGGCGTTCCGCCATGCTCAGGTGCGCACAGGTACCCGCATACCGCGGAGCCTTGCCGGCGACCCGCTGGGCGCGGCGCGAGCGCTCCAGCTCCTGTTCGGTGCAAAAGCAGGGATAGGCGAGATCGGCGGCCTCGAGCTGCACGTAATAGTCAGCGTAGATCGCCTGACGGGCTGACTGCACGTATGGTCCGTGGCTTCCTTCCACCTCGGGCCCCTCCTGCCACTCCAGCCCCAGCCAGCGGAGGTCTTCACCCAGCCGCTGCACTGACTCGGGGTGCAAACGCTGCACATCGGTATCCTCGATGCGCAACACGAAATCACCACCATCGCGCCGTGCCAACAGGGCGTTGAACAACGCCGTGCGCAGATTGCCGAGATGCAGCAGCCCGGTGGGGCTCGGCGCAAAACGTGTGCGCGTGCGCCGCCGGCTCTCGTCACGGTGGTTGCCGTGCTCAACCACAACACTGCTCCTCTGCTGTCGTGACCTGATTCCCGCAGGTCCACCGTCCCCGAGGCGGTGGACCTGCCTCGGGCGCGCTATAGTAGCCGAAACTAGTGTCCTGTCCCGTAAATAAGTTGCGAAAATTGGCGTGGATCCTGACGGTTCCTGGCAAGGCGCGCCGAGGAGGCGTAGCGGGGACTACGGCGAGGAGGCGCAACGCCGCCAGGGGCCGT
>NZ_SKOG01000228.1 GCF_007120195.1 Aquisalimonas sp. | reverse complement strand
GAAATAGCCGTCGCCTTCGCCGGCAATCGTTACGCCGAACACCTCGAGGACTGCCCGATAGAACCGCTTGCTGCGGGCAAGATCGGAGACCTCGAGATGAATATGGTCAATCAGCCGCCCTCTGTGAAACTCCATGCGCCGCCTCCTGCACTGGGGTAAAGAGCGCGTCCCCGTTCGCATGACGGTTCGACCGAACGGGGACACCACACACTCTGTTTTTAACCCCGCTGCTATGAAGCGCACAAGAGCCATCGTAAAGCGATTCGGCGCATCCCAGTGAACACGGAGCGGGTTGATGAACGATTCTTCATCTGCCCATCAGCAATTCCTCGGCCCGCACCACGAAGAACACAAAAAGATTAATCCAGGTGTAATTCCGCTGCCCTCCTGGCTGACCCATTTGGGTTCCGGAACACGGTCCATTGCAAATAGATCGCGATGACGCTCGCAAGCGTCTTCGACCCCGATGGATTCTATCTCTGCGACGGTGTTCGGGAGCAGCGCCCGGACGAAAAGCGGTGGGTCACGGATATAGTTACTACGAGCCGAATCAGGGTGGCGATCTGGGAAGTGACGGACCCTGGTGTTACATCTACACCCGGGACTCGGGCGCGGCCATGAGCAGCGACTTCGAATAAAGGAATACACCGCTGTCACCGTCGAGGAGAACGGCGAGGCACAAACCTTTATGCCCCGCGTCATCGCCCTATGCGTACCTGAGCCTGGAGGGGAATCGAATTACCTTTGCCACGCTGCGATAGCGACGTCTCGGGGTACGTCCAAACGAGGGGCGAATCACCTGGGCCTCTTGTCGCGGAGCGGTCGTTGCCTGTGGCAACCATGATGGCCACAGAAGCATCCGAACCCCGCTGGTCAGAAAGAGCAAATTGGTCTCCCAGGTGAATGTCAGCAGGTCGGTGCCGGACTGTAGGATCATCCAGTCTGCCGAATGATTGCCGCTGCAATTACGCCGGGGTATTGAGTGCTCTGTATTGTCCATAACGAATCCCGCCTCTACGTTCACTGTGTCACCGAAAGCAAGGCACAGACCATGCCCTGCGTTCAGATTGGGCGCCCTACCACTGCGCCCAACCAATCAGCGTCTCGATGACTCTCTGGAGTACCGCCTCATGTTAGTAACAGTTGCACAATCCCGCGAGATTTGTTGGGACAGGCCGCACAGTTCCTCATGTTGCTGTGACGGCCACTATCGAGGAATCTCAGAGGAGTGGTTACCATCGCCATAATTCGCGTAACGGACCTGAACGAGGGCAAGGAACTCCATCACCGGGCAAGGCGGGAAATCCGGGGCGGAGCGCTTGCGGGAGGTAGCTTTGTGCCTCGCTCCAGCAGCCGATTCCAGAAAGCGCGCAATGTCTTGACGGGGCGCGGCCGGAAGCGCTGAACACGTGTCTTCAGGACCTGTGCCGATGGCATAGCTCATGCCTTACCTTCAGCAGGGGAATTGTCCCCGGCGGCACACGAAGAAAATCAGCCATGGGTGTGTCCATTCACGAACTCGGCAAGAGCCAGGCGCTGGATGAGGGAGCCCTCCAGCGCGTCGTCCACGACGATGTGGTTTGCGCCAAAATGTGCACACTCTACGGGGTGTCACAGGCGCCGCGTGACCTCCAGATGCGCAGCATCCTCGATCCCGCCGAGCCGAGCGTCTTGCGCCCGGCGTTTTTTCGAGCACTGCACAGCGCGTTGCAGCCACCCACGCGTTGCGGCGCGCCGGATTCAGGAGCACGCCTGTCGCGTGTTTCGGGTCGCCCAAGCGCGCTGGCACTCGCGGCGCTGTCTCTGGGGAGCGATTGCGAGCGCTGTTCTTCACCCTCCACGTCACCTACTGGGAGACGCGGATGGGGGCCTGGGCCGAATCCGCTAAGTTGGGCCAGCTTGCTGCAGTTCATTTTGTCCCCGCTCGACACCTCGTAGCCGGACCCTGGTGTGTTTCGAGCGATAGCCAGTTTCAGCGTCCGACGAAAGAACTCATCCTCTCCGCCCTACCCGCCACGGTGGCTGGTGATGTTGCGCTCCAACACAGTAACTGCTCACCGGCACGGCCAAGCGCTGGTCACCGGGAACTGCTGGGATTGGATTGTGCTGTTTTCTGTAAGAACAAGCAGGCGGAGAAGTGATGGGGTTGCGGAAACAGATTGGCGTATTTGCAAATGGGGAGGAGTCCCTTCCGGTGACCGCGCCCTTCCCAGGCCGATTCCGGTTTTCCGGTTAGCGATCATCGTCTCCACTGAGGGCCACGTGGGCACCTGTGACGTGGCCACCAGGAGACTGCGTGGCGATCCCGGCAAGTGAGGACAAGCGTGGGGGCGCGCAGCGACGCCGCTTCAGCGGCGCCTATCTAAGTGGCAGGCAATCGAGGCGGCCATGGGACCTTGGCCGTCGGATTCGCCTGTCGCCCGGCGGTGGCTACCGGGTAAGCGTTCGCCGCGGCGCGGATGGGGCCTCGCCAATTTAGGAGGTCCGTGCGCGACCATGCCGCGGCGTCGTGCACGAGTATCGGCTCGGCTGCGGGGCTTGGTGATTTAACCTTGCAGTATCCTCGCCGATATTGTGCCGAGCATCGTTACGTCGCCGGGTTGACGTAGGATTGGGCAATCTCCGTCAATTTGGCGTCGACGTTTTTCTCCTCGTGCAACGTGTCGTCGAGCTGTTGGGCGGCTTCCCGATTCCCCAGCTGCAACGCGATAGTGTGCGCAGTGCCGTAAGCGGCGATTTCATAGTGCTCGACACGCTGCGCCGCGGCAATGAGTGCGGCGTCACGTACGGTGTCATTCCCTTTGGCGTTGATCATTTCCTCGCCTTCGCGAATCAAACCTTTCATGGCTTCACAGGTCTCACGCTGGGGGCTCTTTCCGAGCGCCTCGAAAATCGTCTCTAGCCGCTGGATTTGGCTTTGCGTTTCTTCCAGGTGATAACTAAATGCATCGCGCAACTCATCGTGGCTGGCAGCGTCCCGCATTTTCGGAAGCGCGCGCGTCATGCGCTGCTCGGCGTCATAGAGATCTTCCAGTTGATGGATAAACAGGTCGTCGAGAGAATCAAACTTCTCTTCGTTCGCCATGGAATTGGCCTCCTGCACAAGGGCGAAAAACCGATTGCCGTTCCCTCCCGTCGAGAGCCTGGTCGCGTGATTCGAACCGTCACGCCAGCAGCCGGCGCACAACGCACCAGCATGGCGCGGGAGGTACCATGAGATAACCGAACGTCGGTCGGGCGTGTGCCCCACCAGCAAGTTCTCTTAATTTACGCGGAAAGAGGGCGGAAGGTTCCGCAGGCACGGCCGGCGCTTGGTGGATCAGTGGCGGCGAAGCATCGTGATGAGCTCACCCTTGGTCATTCTGGAGCGCCCCTCGATGCCGACTTCCCGAGCCTTGTGGTAAAGCTCGGCGCGTGTCCATTCTTCGTAACGCGGCCTGCGTCCGCCACGCTTGCCAGCGGTCTTGCGCGGCGTGTTGGCGATGCGCGCCGCCTTCTCCTTGCTCATGCCAGCCTCATCGCGCAGCGCCTCGTACTGCTCGTCATCCTTGATACTCTTGCCGTGATTCGTGGCCATGTTCCCCTCCGTTTAGAGTAGCCGGTGAAATAGAACCGTGATGAACCAGATCCTTTAGCCCAGCGTCACAACCAGCGTGGTATTTATACGCCCGAAAGCTCGGCGGCGTTCCCCGGGTTGCGGTCTGAGGGCGGGAGCCCGAGAACCCCCGCCGTCAGTCAGTGGCGGCGTTGCAGGTGAGGCCTCATCAATCGGTAGTGGCCGAAATAGCCCGTCGAGAGCCAGATATTGTCACGCGAACTGGCCCTGCCCGATGCCCCCTGCAGGTCGAACGGCTCTACACCACCCGGGGGTGCCACAATGATGTTGTTGACCGCCGCGACCTGAATCTGCGCATTGACGTTCGGCAGATTGATCGCATTCGTGCGGAGTTGATGGTGTTGTTCGCAGGTTCTTCTTCAAGCCAGAGAATACTCGATACGGAATCGCACTTACCCAGCATCCGTCAATCCCTCTCGGATTACTTCTGGATGCCGGAAAGCGATCTTTCTAAGTACCCTCGCCGCACCAGACGGTTTCCGTCTCCCCTGCTCCCATTGTTGCAATGTACGAGGTGAAAGCGGATGCTCCTGGCCCGGCGGTACTGCTGGAAATACTTTCCGGCGAGAAATCCCGCTTGCCAGGGTAACGAATCCCACCGGAAATATTCGCAAAGCAACGCCTCGTCGAGGGTTTCTATTCGCTCGATGCCCACCGAGATTTCGGTGTAAATCAAGGGATTGATGACCAGCGGGTCTTCGGACAGACTTTCGAGCTGCTCGGCGGACCACTCGAACCAGTGTGAATCTTCCGTGACAACGTCGAGTATGACGTTGCTGTCGACGAGGACCTCCGACATTACCGTTCAGCTGTCCTCACCGCGCATCAATGCCATAATCTCGTCCGTGGTAAGTTTACGCTCCGCCTTGCCCCGCAAGGTGTGCACCAGGCGCTTGCCCCGCCGCTGGTCACCACGGGCCTTCCGGATGATCACTGTGCCGTCCTTCACCACAAACTCCACCTCCGTGTTCGGCAACAACCCCGCCTGTCTTCGGATTTCCGCCGGGACTGTGACTTGGCCTTTGCTCGTGCCTTTCGGCGGCGCCCCCAGAACCCGACCCATTCGATTCCACGGATACACCGAGCGGCGCGCCAGCCCGGCGAGGCGGAGCGCAGCTGCCACGAAACTTGCCATATAACCATACACGTTATATGGTCATCCATATGAAAACCACGTTGAATATCGACGACACCGTCATGCAGCGCCTGCGGGAGGAGGCGGCCCGGCAGGGCAAGTCCATGGGCGCGCTTGTAGAGGCCGGCCTGCGCCGAATACTCGCCGAGTCCCTGCAGGAGTCCGGACACCTGCCGGAGCTGCCCACCCTGGCAAGCGGCGGGATGCGAGTCGATGTAGCTGACCGGGATCGGCTTTATAAGATCATGGAAGACCGATAAGTGCACGTTGTCGACACCAACATTCTGATCTACGCGGCGGATCAGGACTCCCCCTACCATGCAGCCTGTCGCGCGCACCTGGAGCGCTGGCGGCGCCAGCCGGCGCCGGTGTTTCTCACCTGGAGTATTTGCTACGAGTTTCTGCGGGTCACCAGCCATCCGCGCGTATTCCAGCGACCGTGGTCGGTCACGGAGAGCTGGCGGTTTCTGGATGCTTTGCTGGCCTCTCCGGGCATGGCTTTGCTCGAAGCGACCGCACGGCACGCGGCCGTCCTGGAACAGACGTTGATGGAGTTGCCGGAGCTGGGGGGCAATCAGGTTCACGACCTTCACATCGCCGTGCTGATGCGTGAGCACGGCGTCAGCCGCATCTACACCCGCGATACCGATTTCCACCGGTTCGGCTTCCTCACAGTGCTTGACCCCCTTCGCGAGACTTGAAGCTTGGTTCCGGTCAACGGATCTGCGGAAAGACGAATCCTCGTGAATCCACTACCTTCGCAATCGCTGACTTCATCCCGGCGTTGTCGATGTGGCGGCATTTCCATGTGAGGAGAAAGTCTGCGCCTTTGTGCGGCCGCGATTCCAATGTGTATAGCGTCGTCCTCGCTTCCCGGTGGCACCACTCCCTCAGCGAGCAAGGCGCAGATCTACGGCTTGGTCTGTAACAGCCAGTCTACCTCACCGGAACGTCTTCCCGGGAGCTACCGACCAAGCTCAGTGACAATGGCAAGCTGGCGCAGGTTTTCCGTAAGCCGTGACAGATTGCTTTGGCTCGCTGCTCGGCGAGACCCTGAAGCCGGCAATCACTCGGCCACCCACACCTCGACCCACGTGATGAATCGCGGGACCACCAAGGGCGCCCTCAAACGCGCCGCTGCAGACGCCCGGATCCGCAAGGGGGTCTCAATCCATTCTCGGCGTCAAAGGCATGCCACCCATCTGGTGGAAGCCGGCCTCAATCTCCGTGGCATTCAGGATCAGCTCGGCCACGCCTCGCCCACCACCACGGCGCGCATCGTGGCGTTCGACCCCGTCACCGAGCAGGTCACGTTCGAATAACAGGAGAGTAAATTACAACGCATGCGCCAGCGCACATTGCCGCTGGCCGATTTCCTCTGGCAGCGGAATGATCCATGTCCTACCCAGCGGTTACTGTCGTGTCCGCGACTACGGCTTCCTGCACGGAAACGCCAAGCGCACGCGTGCACTGATGAGGAGGTCAGCGTGCCACGACTAGGTGATGCTAAGGCGCCAACGCCTGCCGACCGCCGCGTCGCGATGACCTGGGGGCAACGCCTGAAACGGGTCTTCGGCATCGCCATTGACAAATCGGCAGGAGTGCCGATTTGCACAGCCGTAGGCTGCCGCGAGGTGGTCGGGTACACGGATGTACCCGATGAATCCTGTCCGGCCTGCGGCGGGGCCACCGATCTGTGCGGCGCCCGATTGCCGCGAGTGACGCTGTTAGAACGCACCGATTGCGTGTCGTGGCGAGTGTTGCATAGGACCACAGGTTATCCGCCCTGGCGCTCATCCTTTGCTATGCTGCAGCCTTCCGGTGTTGTCGAGACGTGTCCATGGACGATCTGCCGTTTCTCCCGGCCACGACCCTCGCGGCGCGTATCCGCGCCGGTGAACTGTCGCCGGTGACCTTGTGCGAAGCGTACCTGAAGCGCATTCACGCACTGAATCCGAGCCTAAATGCCTTTCGCCTGATTGCCCCGGATCGGGCCCTGGCGGCGGCCGAGGCGGCGCAGCGGCAGCTTCGCGCCGGCATCGACCTTGGGCCCCTCCACGGCATTCCCTACGTCACCAAGGATCTGTTTGACGTGGCGGGTCTGCCGACCACGGCGGGGTCGCGAACACTCGAGGGCAACGTCGCGGCGCGGGACGCCACGGTAACCCGCCGGCTGGCGGCTGCCGGTATGGTGCTGCTCGGAAAAACCAACACGGTGGAGTTCGCGTTCGGCTCTGTAGGCGTCAATCACAGTCACGGTACACCGCGTAACCCTTGGGCGAAGCGCCATCATGTTCCCGGTGGGTCGAGCAGCGGTTCCGCGGTGGCGGTGGCCGCAGGTCTCGCAGCCCTGGGAACGGGCACGGACACGGCTTGTTCAGTGCGCACGCCGGCGGCGCTCTGCGGCATCGTGGGGCTCAAGACCACGGTCGGGCGGATCAGCCGGCACGGCGTCTATCCGCTGAGTGAAAGCCTCGACTCCGTGGGTGCGCTGGCCCGCAGCGTGGCCGACGCTGCCCACATGTTCACCGCAATGCAGGGTGCCGATGCGGGAGATGAGACTACGCACGGCATCGGCGGCATCGATGTGCTTGCCACATTGCACTGCGGAGCTCGGGGACTGCGCGTGGCCTTTGCGGAAGGATTCCTGTTCGAGGATCTCGACCCGGAGGTGGAGCGTGCGGTTCGCGACAGCGCTGGCGTCTTCCGCGATCTGGGCGCCCACGTCTCCGCGGTGGATTTTGCCGAGGCCCGTGAGGTGATGGCCCGACCCAGCGTGATTTCCCAGGTCGAAGCGTATGCCATCAACGCCGCGCGCCTGGAGCAGCAACCCGGGGATCTGGATCCGGTGGTGCGTGACCGCATGCGCCCCGGCGGGGAGGTTAGAGCTGTGGATTACCGTAACGCTTTGCGGGCATTGCTGCCGCTGCGGGAACGGGTTGTCCGGCGTTTCGTCAACGCGGACGTGCTGCTGGCGCCCACGTGCATGACTCCCGCCAAGCCCCTGGATGACGTGGACGCGGATTTCGACACCTACATGAAGTATGCGGGGAGTTATCTGCGTAACTGCTTCGTCGGCAATCTGCTGAACCTTTGTGCGGTCACCGTGCCGTGCGGCTTCACCTCGGCGGGTCTGCCCGTGGGCCTGATGATTTACGCAGCGCCGTTCGGCGAAGATAAGGCATTGCGCATTGCTCAGGCCTTCGAGCAGGCAACGCCGTGGCACACCCGGCATCCGGATCTGTGTCGCTCACGCTGAACTCACGACGAGTACTGTAGCCTCAATAGCATCTCGCCTCACCCTGCCATAGACACACCCTCGGCCGCAGGCAACGTTGTAGGCGTACGCGCCGCCTCGGGTAGCGAACTGGGAGTTGTCAACTGCCACGGGAAGCGGCATCCACGGGAGATGGGTGCGCGCGAGGTGTAAGCGTTTCTGACTCACCTCGCCAGTAACAAGGATGTTGCTGCATCGACGCAGAATCAGGCCTTCAGCTTCTGTCCCCATTGCAGGAGCGGATGCGACGGACCTGCGAATATCGACACGCACGCGCTGAACCATGGCGGGAAGGGGGTACGAAGTCAGCCGGATGCCACCTGATGGGGCGGCTTGGCGTCGTCCTGGGCGGCGATGGCCAGCATTGGTGCTCGGTGTTTCTCTGGCGCAACCGCATTATGGTGCATTAACAGGCACGCTACCGCTTGAGTTGTCTCCTTATCACGCATAGCACAAACTCCACGGCGTGCCGCATAATTGTTTCTCGGCTCCGCGGCCCGTGCGGACCCTCTTACGCAACGACTTCGGTGTAGGGGTAGACGGTGATGGCGTCGCCCCGGGTGATGGCGGTGTCTGGCGGGATTTGCGCCAGGGCGTTGGCCCAGGTAGTTGAGCTGATGATGCCGGAGCCCTGGTCCGGGTACAGGGTCGCGCGCTGGCCCTGCGCGTCGTGGATGAGGCGGGCCCGTAAATAGCGGGTACGCGGGTCCGGCTTGTCCAGGCTGAAATCCGCACGGGCCGGGGTGGTTCGGGGCTGGAGCTCCGTTGCTCCCTGGCGCTTGAGGATCATGGGGCGGCCGAACAGGCAGAAGGTCACGAACAGGGAGACGGGGTTCCCCGGCAGGCCCAGGAACGGGGTGTCGTTGATGTGGCCCACAGCGATGGGCTTGCCGGGCTTGATGGCGACGCGCCAGAGGTCAAGGCTGCCGAGTTGCTGCACGGCCGCCTTGACGTGGTCGGCATCGCCCACGGAGACGCCGCCGCTGGTGATCACGATGTCGGCATCCTTCGCGGCGCGCTCCAGCATGATGCGCGTGGAATCGAGATCGTCCGAGACGATGTGCGGGCCGATCACGTCGCAGCCCAGGGATTGCAGCAGGCCCAGCAGGGCGTAGCCGTTGGAGTTGTAGATCTGTCCCGGTGCGGCGGTCTGGCCGGGCTCGGTGAGTTCGTCACCAGTGACGAGCACGGCGACGCGCAGGCGTGGGCGCACCGGCAGTGCGCCGTGCCCACCGGCCGCGGCGAGCGCCAGGTGCTGTGGCTGCAGCCGGGTGCCTTCCTCGAGGATCGGCACGCCGGCGGTCAGGTCTTCTCCGGCGCGGCGGATATGGCTGCCGGGTTTTAAATTCCCGGGGAGTTCAACGGATCCGGCGCTCGCCGTACACCGCTCCTGCATGACAACGGTATCCGCACCCTGGGGGATCGGCGCGCCGGTATAGATGCGCACGGCCATCCCGGGCGCCAGTGTGCCTGGTGGGTCACCGGCGGCGACGGTGCCCGCGAGGGGCAGCACACCGCCCGTCTCCGGGACATCGGCAGCGCGCAACGCATAGCCATCCATGGCCGCGTTGTCGTGCGGCGGCGCGCTAACGCGCGAGACCACGCCGCGCGCCAGCACCCGGCCGAGGGCATCAGTCAGGGGCACCAGATGCTCGTTGGTCAACGGCACCATAGCGGCCAGCATGTGCTCCAGGGCAACGTCGACGGGCAGCAGGGTCTGGTTCACGGCGCAGTCGGTCATGGTCACTCCGTCATGCGGGTCTGCAGCTGCACGGGGCTGCCGGCACGGTCAAACACGGCGTAGCGCGAGAGGTCCGCACCCATTTCCACGGCTTCCGCCATCTGCTTGAGATAGGGCTCGGCCTCCTCCGAGGTGGGCAGACGGCCACCGGAGGCGGACAGGCTGGAGACCATGATGAGGTCCCATGCCAGGCCGGATTGATCCGCCTCTTCCACCAGGGCGTCCAGGCGGAGCTCGGCATCGAGCTCGCGGTCCGTGGCCATGACGGGCTGCAGGGTGCCGCCGCCCTCAATGGCTTCTCCGCCGCGGTGGTGCGTTGCCTCTTCGTCCGGCTCGGCTTTCAGCAGCAACAAGAGCAGCCGCTGGGGGCTGCCCTGTTGCAGGCCCGCCTCTTTCAGGTCGTCAAAGCTTCCGATACGCATCATTGGTTTTAATAACCTCGCTACTGGATCAGCAGGGATTCCGACTGCTCCAGGTCGATTCCGCGGATGTCCGCCTCGCCCGCGAGCAGGCGGAGATACTGGCTGATGGCGCGCTGGCGCGAGACCGCTTCCAGGTAGTCCCGGATGCGGTCCCTCACCGCTTCGAAGGGCAGCTGTGCGCCGGCGACCTGCTGGAGCACCTCCACGACGTGGAAGCCGTAGCGGGTCTTCACGGGCTGCTCAGCCAGACCGACGGGCAGGCGCAACACGGCGTCCTCGAACTCGGGCACCGTCTCGCCTTTGCTCACCTGCCCCAGCAGGCCGCCGTCCCGCCCCGAGGGGCAACGCGAGTGTTCCCTGGCAAGACGCGGGAAGGCGCCCGGGTCTCTTTGCAGCTGTTCGATCAGCGCCTCCGCTGTGCTGCGGGCCTGGTTGCGTTCTTCCAGGTCCTCCGGGTGACCGGCGATGAGGATGTGGCGGACTTCGGCCAGATCGGGGCTGCGGAAGCGCTCGAGGTTCTGCTCGTACCAGCGGCGGCAGGTGATCTCATCCGCCTTGGGGATGTGGACCTCTTGCTCGATGAGGGCGTCAATGACCGCGTCCAGGGCCTTGTCCTCGTCAGGAACGTGCATATCCAGCTGCTCGGCACGTTGCTTGAGCAGCTCGCGCACCGTCAGGGCCACGGCAGCGCGGCGCTGGGCGTAGCGCGGGTCGGCACCGGACTCCTGGTGATACGCGGACTCGATGTTGATGGCCCGGCTGGTGATTTCCGTGCCGTTGACGTGAATGGACATGGGGTCCTCCGGTGCCTTCGTCAAGTTTCGAGTTTTGACCTCCCGGGAGGCCACTGAGGCCTCCCGGTCGGAGAAGGTGGATGTTGACATCCACCCACCGATGATGCGGCTCCGCGCGTATTACACCGCCCGGGCGCGGACCACCTGCCAGGCGCGCCAGATGTAGCCGTAGGGCACGCTCCAGATGTGTACGAGCCGGGTGAACGGGAAGACCAGGAACATCACCATCCCCAGGAACATGTGGATCTTGTAGATCCAGTGGATATCATAGATGGTCGCCGCCGCGCCGGTCTGGAACGTCACCAGGCCCTGCGCCCAGGCCGTGATCTGTTGCATTACCTGGCCATCCAGATGCCCCATGGATACCGGGATTGTGAATAGCCCCGTGATCAGCTGCGCCGCCAGCAGGATGAGGATGAACGAGTCCATGGGATAGCTGGTCTTGCGCACCCGCGGGTCAGTCAGGCGCCGGTGCAGCAGGATCCCAACCCCAACCAGCGTAATAAGGCCGAAAAGGCCACCCGTGACAATTGCGACCAATTGCTTCGCCCCCACGGACATAAACGTGCTGTACACGACTGTCGGTGTCAGCAGCCCCAGCAGATGGCCGAAAAACAGGACGATGATGCCGATGTGAAACAAATTGATGCCCCACCGAAAACGCGTCCCACCCGACATCAGCTGGGTCGTGTTGCTCTTCCAGGTGTACTGGCTTTTCTCGAAACGGATCAGGCTACCCACCAGGAATACGGTCCCGGCGATGTAGGGGAACACCGCAAATGCAAGATCATGGAAGTACTCGTACATGACACTGTCTCCTTGAACCTGTGGAACCCGGTCAGCCGCTGTGACGCTTCAGCGCCGACCAATCCACCGGTACGGCCTGACCCTGGTTTGTCTTTGCCCCGCCGCACCCGCCGTCGGTGGGTCCGAAGGTCACCGGCTCCTCCGCCCAGACTGCGTCCAGGGCCTCCGGGGTGTCGTCGCGCTTCTCCTCCTGGAGTTGACGGCGGAGCAGCTCGTCGGCCGTCTCCATCCCGCCCAACTCCAGCAGCGCCTTGAACAGCCACCGGTAGTCGCTCTCGCGCTCTTCCAGCCGACCGTGGAGGAGCTGGAGCAGATGCCCCATCTCCTCCAGCCAGCCCTGGACCTCGTCTTCGGGCTGCTTGGAGCAGAACTCCAGAAACAGCGGCACGTAATCGGGCAGTTCGTTGGCGCTCACCTCCAGGCCCTGTTCCCGGTAGATGTTGAGCAGGTTGACCATGGCCTGCCCGCGATCCCGGGACTCGCCGTGAACATGCTCAAACAGGTGCAGGGACAGGGAGCGGCTGCGGTCAAACAGCCCGACATACTCCGACTGCACATCGAGGAGGTCCTCGCTCTGCAACCGGCGCACCAGGCCCGTGAGGGCCTCCCGTGTCTCGGCGCGCAACCGCTCCTGGGCCTCGAAAAGCTCGATGAGCTCACCCCCGTGGCGCTGGATTGTGGCGTCCGGGTAGTCCATGAGCACCGCGATGGCCTTGAGGATCCTCATGTCTGCCCCTCCTTTTCCTTCTCACGGGTCTTGAACTCGACACGTGCCGGAAACGCTCGCTGGCTGGCCCGCCGACCGCCGAAGATATCGACCTTGGTGGTGCCGTTGCTGGAGACGTTGCAGCCGTCGCCGAAGCTGAAGCCGCAACCGGACCGCTCACCGTAAGGATCCTCCGCCGAGAGTTCCTTGCTGGCGGTGGGAATATCGAACCGGTCCTCGTAGTTGGCAATGGCCATGATCTGGTACATGTCCTCCACCATCTCCTCGGAAAGCCCCACTTGCTCGAGCACCTTGTAGTCCGGTTCGCCGTCCACCGTCTGGCTGCGCTTGAACTTGCGCATGGCGAGCATGCGCTCGAGCGCCTTGATCACCGGGCGTTCGTCACCGGCGGTGAGCATGTTGGCGAGATACTTCACCGGGATCCGCAGCGAGCCCACGTTGGGGATGAGCCCTTCGCTGTCGATATTGCCGGCGTCCGCCGCGGACTGAATGGGTGAAAGCGGCGGGATGTACCACACCATGGGCAGCGTCCGGTACTCCGGGTGTAGCGGGAAGGCCACCTTCCAGTCCATGGCCATCTTGTACACCGGTGACCGCTGGGCAGCCTCGAGCCACTGCTGCGGGACGCCCTCGGCCTTGGCGGCTTCGACGACCTGCGGGTCGTGGGGGTCCAGGAACACCCGCATCTGCTGCTCGTAGAGATCCTGCTCGGAGGCGGTGGAGGCGGCCTCGTGGATGCGATCGGCATCGTAGAGGATGACGCCAAGGTAGCGAATACGTCCAACGCAGGTCTCCGAGCACACGGTGGGTTCACCCACTTCAATGCGCGGGAAGCAGAAGGTGCACTTCTCGGACTTGCCGCTTTGCCAGTTGTAGTAGATCTTCTTGTACGGGCACCCGGAGATGCACATACGCCAGCCGCGGCACTTGTCCTGGTCGATGAGAACGATACCGTCTTCCTCGCGCTTGTAGATCGCCCCCGACGGGCAGGAGGCGACGCACGAGGGGTTCAGGCAGTGCTCACACAGCCGCGGCAGGTACATCATGAAGGTGTTCTCGAACTGCCCGTAGATCTCCTTTTGCACCTTGGCGAAGTTGTAGTCCTGCGAGCGCTTCTCGAACTCCCCGCCCAGGATCTCCTCCCAGTTCGGGCCCCACTCGATCTTGTCCATGGGATAGCCGGTGAGTGCGGAGAAGGGCTTGGCCACGGGCTGGTGCTTGGAGTCCGGGGCGTTGTGCAGCCGCTGATAGTCGTAGTTGAACGGCTCGTAGTAATCATCGATACTCGGCAGGTCCGGGTTGGCGAAGATGTTCGCCAGGATGCGCCATTTGCTGCCGGCCTTGGGCTGGAGCTTGCCGCTCTTCACCGACCAGCCGCCGTTCCAACGCGCCTGGTTCTCCCAGTCCTTCGGGTAGCCGACGCCGGGTTTGGTCTCCACGTTGTTGAACCACACGTACTCCATGCCCTCGCGGGACGTCCAGACGTTCTTGCACGTCACCGAGCAGGTATGGCACCCGATGCATTTGTCCAGATTCAGGACTTTTCCGATTTGCGCGCGGACCTTCATGCCTGTTCCTCCGCCTCGTAAATGCTTTCGTCGTCACCCTCGAGCCAGTTCACCTGATCCATCTTGCGCACCACCACGAACTCGTCGCGGTTGGAGCCGACCGTGCCGTAGTAATTGAAGCCGTAGCTCAGCTGGGCGTAGCCGCCGATCATGTGGGTGGGCTTGAGGACCGCACGGGTGACGGAGTTGTGGATACCACCCCGTTCGCCGGTGATCTCCGATCCGGGTGTGTTCACCAGCTTCTCCTGGGCGTGGTACATCATCACCATGCCCTCGGGGACGCGCTGGCTGACCACGGCCCGCGCCACCAGGGCGCCGTTACTGTTGAAGCACTCGATCCAGTCGTTGTCCACGAGGCCGACCTTCTTCGCATCGGTCTCGCTGATCCACACGCAGGGCCCGCCGCGGGAGAGCGTGAGCATCAGCAGGTTCTCGCTGTAGGTGCTGTGGATCCCCCACTTCTGGTGCGGGGTGATCCAGTTCAGCGCGATCTCCTCATTGCCGTTGCCACGCACGCCCTGGATGGTCTGGGTGGTGCGCATGTTCACCGGCGGCTTGTAGGCGACGAAGCCTTCGCCAAAGCCGCGCATCCAGGGGTGGTCTTGGTAGAGCTGCTGACGGCCGGTGAGCGTACGCCAGGGGATGAGCTCATGGACGTTGGTGTAGCCCGCGTTGTAGGAGACATGCTCCGACTCCAGGCCCGACCAGGTCGGCGACGAGATGATCTTGCGCGGCTGCGAGACGATGTCCCGGAACCGGACCTTGTCATGCTCCCGCGGCAGCGCCAGGTGGGTGTGATCCCGCCCGGTCTGCTTGGAGAGGGCATCCCAGGCCTTCACCGCCACTTCGCCGTTGGTCTCCGGTGCGAGACTCATGATGATCTCGGCGGCGTCGATCGCCGTCTCGATCTTCGGCATGCCTTTGTTGACCGAGCCTTCCTTCAGGTGCACGCCGTTGAGCTCGCCGAGGAAATCCACCTCATGCTCGGTATTCCAGGCGATGCCCTTGCCGCCGTTGCCGATGTTTTTCATCAGCGGGCCGAGCGCCGTAAACCGGGCGTAGACATTCGGGTAGTCGCGCTCCACCGGCACCAGTTGCGGCATGGTCTTGCCCGGGATTGGCTCGCACTCACCCTTGCGCCAGTCTTTCACCTCAAAGGCCTGACCCAGCTCCGCCGGGCTGTCGTGGAGCAGTGGCAACGTGACGATGTCCGTCTCCTTGCCCAGGTGGCCGCTGGTCAGCTCGGAGAAGCGTTTCGCCAGCCCCTTGTAAATATCCCAGTCCGAACGCGACTCCCAGCAGGGGTTCACCGCCTCGGACAGGGGATGGATGAACGGATGCATGTCCGAGGTGTTGAGGTCGTTCTTCTCGTACCAGGTGGCCGTGGGCAGCACCACGTCCGAGTACAGGCAGGTGGTGGACATGCGAAAGTCCAGCGTGGTGAGCAGGTCCAGCTTGCCCTTGGGCTCACTCTCGCTGTCCCGCCACACGACTTCCTGGGGCTTCTCGGCGCCCTCCTCGCCCAGATCCTTGCCCTGCACGCCGTGGGCCGTGCCAAGCAGGTGCTTGAGGAAATACTCGTGGCCCTTGCCGCTGGAGCCGAGCAGGTTGGAGCGCCACACGAACAGGTTGCGCGGGAAGTTGACCGGGTTATCCGGATCTTCGCAGGCCATGATGAGCCGGCCGCTCTTGAGCTGCTCGACGACGTAGTCCTTCGGGTCCTTGCCCGCGGACGCGGCGTCCTTCGCCACCTGCAGCGGGTTGGCGCCAAGCTGCGGGGCCGAGGGCAGCCAGCCCATGCGCTCGGAGCGGACGTTGAAGTCGATCATGCTGCCCTGGAAGTCCTCCTTGTTCGCCAGTGGCGAGAGCATATCGGCGACGTGCAGTTTCTCGTAGCGCCACTGATCGGTGTGGCTATAGAAAAACGAGGTGGAGTTCATGTGCCGCGGCGGCCGCGCCCAGTCCAGGGCGAAGGCGAGCGGCTGCCAGCCGGTCTGCGGGCGCAGCTTCTCCTGGCCCACGTAGTGCGCCCAGCCGCCCCCGCTCTGGCCGATGCAGCCGCAGAAGACCAGCATGTTAATGATGGTCCGGTACGACATGTCCATGTGATACCAGTGGTTCAGGCCGGCGCCGAGAATGATCATCGACCTGCCGTGGGTCTTGTCGGCGTTCTGGGCAAAGCGCCGCGCAACCTTGATCACCTTGTCCCGCGGAACGCCGGTAATCATCTCCTGCCAGGCCGGCGTGTAGGGCTGGTTGTCGTCGTAGCTCTTGGGCGTCCTCGGGCAGTCCAGGCCGCGGTCGACGCCATAGTGGGCGGTGATCAGATCGAACACCGAGGCCACCAGCGCTTCCTCGCCGTCTGCGAGGGTAATCTTGCGCACGGGCACCTTGCGATAGATGACGTCTTCCTGGGGGTTCGGGGTGAACCGGCCCAGTTCGTGCTCCAGCCCGCCGAAGTACGGAAAACCCACCTCGACCACGTCATCCCGCACGTCCAGGTGGCTCAGACGCAACTTGGTCTTCTTGCCGCCGGCTTCCTTCTCCTCCAGGTTCCACTTGCCGTCCTCGCCCCAGCGAAAGCCGATCGCGCCCTTGGGCACCACCACCGTGTCGGAGCGCTCGTCCCAGGCGACGGTCTTCCAGTCCGGGTTGTTCTTCTGCTTTAGCGCGTTGTCGAAGTCCGAGGCACGCAGAAAACGGCCAGCCTGGTAGCCCTTGTCGGTCTTGTCCAGGCGCACCAGGTTGGGGAAGTCCGTGTACTGCCGGACGTAATCCCGGAAGTAGTCACTGGGGTTGTCCACGTGAAATTCCTTGAGAATCACGTGGCCCAGGGCCATGCCCAGGGCGGAGTCCGTGCCCTGCTTCGGGTGCAGCCAGAGATCAGCGAACTTGGAGGCCTCGGAGTAATCGGGGCAAACCGTGACGATCTCCGTGCCCTTGTAGCGCACCTCGGTCATGAAGTGGGCGTCCGGTGTGCGCGTTTGCGGCACGTTCGAGCCCCACATCATGATGAAGCCGGAGTTGTACCAGTCGGCGGACTCCGGCACGTCGGTCTGCTCGCCCCAGGTCTGCGGCGAGCTGGGGGGCAAGTCGCAGTACCAGTCGTAGAAGCTCATGCACACGCCACCGAGCAGCGACATGTAGCGCGAGCCCGCGGCGTAGCTGACCATGGACATGGCCGGAATCGGCGAGAAACCGATCACGCGGTCGGGGCCGTACTGCTTGACGGTGTAGACGTTCGCCGCGGCGACCAGCTCGTTGACCTCGTCCCAGGTGCTGCGCACCAGCCCGCCCTTGCCGCGGCGGCTCTTGTACTGCCGGGACTTCTCCGGGTCTTCGACGATGGACCCCCAGGCGTCCACCGGGTCACTGTGGACCTTGCGCGCTTCCTGCCACAGGCGCAGGAGATGGCCGCGCACCATGGGGTGCTTGAGCCGGTTGGCGCTGTAGATGTACCAGGAGTAGCTGGCACCTCGGGCGCAGCCCCGGGGCTCGTGGTTGGGCATGTCGGGCCGGGTACGCGGGTAGTCGGTCTGTTGGGTCTCCCAGGTCACCAGGCCGTTTTTGACGTAGATCTTCCAGCTGCAGGCGCCGGTGCAGTTTACCCCATGGGTGGAGCGCACGATCTTGTCGTGCTGCCAGCGGCTGCGGTAGGCGTCCTCCCACCGGCGCGGCTCATCCGTGACCACGCCGTGGCCGTCTGCGAACTCTTCTCGGGTGCGCTGGAAGAAGGTCAGTCTGTCGAGAAAGAAACTCATGTCGATGTCCTCGCTGTTTCAGCAGGCCTGGCGGCGCGGTGCACGGCATTTTCGGCTGCAGGGTTTCCGTTGGTGTTGCATATCCTGTCTCCTCCCTTCAGGGATTCTTGGCGTAGGCGTTGCGCCGCAAGTAGAACCAGTGGTTGATGACCATGCCCACGGCGTAGAAGGCGGCGAAGCCGTACATGGCGAGCTCCGGGTTGCCCGCCTCGATCTGCTCACCCATCACCCGCGGTGCGATGAAAGCGCCGTAGGCGGCGATGGCGGAGGTCCAGCCCAGCACGGGGCCCTTCTGCTCCTGGCTGAACAGCACGCCGACGGTGCGGAACGTGGACCCGTTACCGGCGCCGCAGGCGGCGAATATCACCAGAAAAAGCACCAGGAACAGCCAGAAGTAGTCCGTGGGGTTGGCGGACTGGTAGGCGAGCATCATCACGTAGCCAACGGCCACCGAGGCGACCACCATGACCCCGGAGATGATCTGCGTAACCAGCGAGCCGCCGAGCTTGTCGGAGATCCAACCACCGACCGGCCGGATTGCCGCGCCAACGAACGGCCCGATCCAGGCGAAGGTCAGCGCGCTGGGTGCATCCGGGTTTGGCACGCGCTCGCCGTCCACCGTCATCGAGCCGAATATCACTTCGATGGACAGCGGCAACGCGGCCGAGAAGCCGATAAACGAGCCGAAAGTGGCGATGTAGAGCACCGTCATGGACCAGGTATGCCGGTCCCGGAAGATGGCGAACTGCCGCTTGATGTTCGGCTGGATCGCACCGGGCAGCAAACGCAGGGCCCCCAGGGTCAGCAGGATGATCAGCGGCAGGGCGAGCCACATGTTGAGCAGCTCGAGCCCCACGGGGCGCGGCAGGAACAGGTACAGCCCGATCGCCGAGGTGACAAAGGCCAGGTTGTAGAGCCCGATGATCTTGCCGAACGCCACCAGCGGGTTGCCCGGCTCGGGTGTGACCGTGCGCAGGTTGTTCATGCCGAACCAGGCGGCCAGGGTCAGCGGCACGAGCACGAGCACGCCGAACAGGGCCGGGTTCTGCAACCACGTCTCGGTGCCCTCCGGGATGGACCCGAAAATGGTGCCGCTGCTGCTCTCCAGCACCATGGGTGCCCCGGAGAGCGCGCCAAAGACCGCCGCGGTCATCACCAGCGGGATCAGGATCTGCATCCCCGTGACACCGAGGTTGCCAAGGCCGGCGTTCAGCCCCAGGGCAAGCCCTTGCTGGCGCTTCGGAAAAAAGGTGGAAATGTTCGCCATGGAGCAGGCGAAGTTACCGCCGCCCACGCCCGAGAGCAGTGCCAGGAGCTGAAACACCCACAGCGGGGTATCCTGGTTCTGCAGGGCGAAGTAGGCGCCGATGCACGGGATGATCATCAGCGCCGTGGTGCAGGCGATGGTGTTGCGCCCGCCGGCGATGCGGATCATGAACGACGCCGGGATCCGCAGGGTCGCGCCCGACAGCCCGGCGATGGCCACCAGTGTGAACAGCTCCGTCCCCGAAAAGGGGAAGCCAAGGTTGCTCATCTGCACGGTGACCATGCCCCACATCTGCCAGAAGCCGAACGCCACCAGCAGGCAGGGAATGGAAATCCAGAGGTTGCGGCTGGCAATCCACTTGCCCTCCCGTTCCCAGAGCTCCGTATCCTCCGGGTCCCACTTTTCGATATCCCGGTTCCAGGCCACTATTGCTACCTCCTATGCCGCTGGCGCGGTCAGCCGGGGGCGGTCGCCCCGGTTCATGGTTGAATGGCGGGCGGCTCAGGCGCCCTGCTCGCCCTCGCGCACCGTGGGCTGGTGGTACCGGTCGCGCGTGAGAATCGGCTGGCGGCGCTCCGTCCACCACATCCAGATCACCGAGACCAGGGTGAAGCCAAAGCAGAGCATCCAGATGCTGGTGGTCACCCCTGTGAAGTCGATCAGTGCGCCGAACATGGGCGGCAGCAGGAACCCGCCCAGGCCGCCGAACAGCCCGACCATGCCCGAGACCAGCCCCAGGTTCTTGTCGTATTCGTCGGAGAGGTACTTGAAGACCGATGCCTTGCCGATGCCCCAGGCGATGCCGACGATAAACAGCAGCGTGGTGAACAGCCACACCGGCATGGCGAAGTGGAACTCGATGGTGCGATCGCCCACGCCGTGGATGGTGTAGTCGGTGGCCGGATAGGACATGAAAAAGAAGCTGATCAGGCTCGCCCACATGCACACCCAGGTCACCGTATGGGCGCCCCACTTGTCCGAGAGGTAGCCGCCGAAGGCGCGAATCACACCTGAGGGCAGCACGAAGATGGTGGCGATGAGCGCAGCGAGCTGAATGCCAACGCCGTACTCAAGCATGTAGTAGCGGGTGAGATACAGCGAGACCCCCACGTAGCCGCCGAAGACCACCGAGTAGTACTGGCAGTACTTCCAGACCTTGGGGTCATTCAGCACCTTGAGCTGCTCACGCAGGCTCGGCGCCTCACTCTTTTCCTTCAGTTGGGGCTCGGTGTAGGTGAAAAACCAGAACACGATCGCCGTGATGGCGACGATTGCCGCATAGATGTTGGCAACGGCCTGCCAGCTGATGACCACGATGATCGTGGGCGCCAGGTACTTGGTCACCGCGGCACCGGCGTTACCCGCGCCGAAGATGCCCATGGCAAAGCCCTGCCTATCGCGCTCGAACCACTTGGCGGTGTAGGAGATACCGACGGAGAAGGAACCACCGGCGAGGCCAACGAAGGCACCGATGATCAGTAACTGCCAGTATTCCGTCGCGAACTGAACCAACCACACCGCCGGAAGCACGCAGAGCATGAGAATGAAAAACACCGGGCGGCCGCCGTATCTGTCGGTCCATGCCCCTAGCGGGAGGCGTACGAGGGATCCAGTCAGGATCGGTAGCGAGGTTAGAATCCCGAACTGGGTGTTGGAGAGCCCAAGTTCTTCCTGGATCGGAACCCCGATCTCGCCGAACATGGTCCAGACCATGAACATCATCGTGAAGGCGAAGGTGTTCACGCTCAGAACGGAATACTGCTTATAGCGCTGTGTCGCCATAGTGTCCCCTGTATTCGTCGCACCTCTCGTCGCGAGGGCAAAGATAGGGACACAATTGGCGGTGATTCTTGATGCGGATCAATTTTTTGCAAGGATGGAAGTCTGCATGGCCGAATACTATCTCTTAGGAGGTAGTTACTGAAGATTTGCCAGCTTGCTGTTTTGTATGATGTTAATAACACTCTTGAAGGAATCAGATTGGGTGGCACAAGCACGTGGAACTCTTTGGAGGTAGCCTCCTGCAAAGCGACGATATGCAGCGAAATCGCCCCCGGTCACTGCGGCTTCGGCTGGGCTTGGCGCTGGGCGGCATCACCGCGCTGGCACTGTTCAGCATGGTGGCCTCCATCTGGATTGCCGAGACGGCGCGGGGCGACGCGGCGGCCATTAACCAGGCCGGCTCTCTGCGCATGCAGTCCTACAAGATTGCGGCACTGCTGCGCGGTGAGGTCTCACCGAAGGCCATCACCGAGTCGGTGGAACGGTTCGAGGCGGTTCTGGAAAGCCCGGAACTGCGCGGGCTGGCTGGTAACGACGGCGACGCGGTGTCCGAGGCCTATGCCGAGGTAACCGGGCAATGGGAGCAGACACTGCGCCCGGATCTTGGCGATGCCGCGAACGGCGCCGAAGGGCCGGGGCCGGAGCGCTACCTTGCGCGCGTGGACGCGTTCGTCGAATCGGTGGACGCGATGGTGCAGGCGCTGCAGCACCAGGCGGAGACCCGCATTCAGAGGCTGCGGCTCATCCAGGGTGTGGCAATCTTCTTCACGCTAATGCTGGTGCTTGCATCCATTTCCATCCTGCACAGCGGCGTAGTGATTCCGTTTCGGGATCTGATGCGCGCGGCCGACCGCCTCCGCCGCGGTGACCTCTCTGCCCGGGCGCGCCATACCGCCCCAGACGAAATCGGTGTTCTTGGCCACAGTTTCAATACCATGGCCGCCAATCTTGAGCACCTGCATGGCAACCTGGAGCGGGAGGTTGAACACAAGACGCGAGCGCTGAGCCGCAGCAACGAGGCCTTGAAGCTGCTCCTGGACACGGCCCGCAACCTGACTCCGGGGCGTCTGAACAGCGACACCATCACGCCGGTTCTCCAACGCCTGGAGGTGGTTCTGGGAGCCGGTCCGGTGAGCGTGTGTATTGCCCAACCCCGGACTGACAATGCCTTCCAGACCTTCAGCTCAGTGCCGGCGCACGAGCCCGTGTTCGGCCAGACGGCGGAAGGCCGCCCGTGTTTGGCCAGCCAGGCGGGCCAGACCCAGGCCGGCACCCGATCCGGTGTAGCCTCGGTGCCGCTGGAGCATCAGGGCGAATGTTACGGCGTGCTCCTGCTCGAGTACCCGCCGGGCTCGCTGCCGGACAACTGGAAGTTTCGGCTCGCCGAAGCCGTGGCAGACCAGATCGCCTTTGCCCAGGCGCTCACACGGGAGGCACGGCAGCAGCGGCGCCTCGCCCTCATGGAAGAGCGTGCCGTGATCGCACGCGAGCTACACGATTCGCTGGCCCAGTCGCTTTCGTATCTGAAGATTCAAGTCGCGCGGCTGCAGGCGCTGCTGGGACAGCAATCCACCAACGAGGACACCGACGCGATCGTCGCCGAGTTGCGCGAGGGGCTCAACACGGCCTATGGTCATCTTCGCGAGTTGCTGAACACGTTCCGGCTGAAGATGAATGAACCAGGCCTGCACCCGGCGCTGGAGGCGACGGTCCGGGAGTTCCGGGAACGCGCTGGCGGCCCGGACATTCGGCTGAAGACTGTGGACGCCGGCCTGGCGCTCAGCTCGAATGCTGAGATCCACGTCTTGCAGATCGTCCGGGAAGCACTGGCCAATGTGGTGAACCACGCCAATGCCCGCCACGCCAGTGTCAGCCTGGAGCGTGAGGGTGCGAGCTGGGTGCGCCTGTGCGTAGAGGACGACGGCAGGGGCATGCCGGATAACCCCGAGAAGGCCCATCACTACGGGATCGACATCATGGCGGAGCGCGCCCAGAGCCTCGAAGGGACACTGGACCTGACACCGACCCGACCCCAAGGGACACGGCTGGAGGTGCGTTTTCCGTCCGCGCCCAATACCGACGCCGCCACCGCGGAGGCCATCACATGACGACCCGTGTGCTCATCGTCGATGATCACCCGCTCCTACGGCGGGGCGTCTCGCAGCTGCTGGCCATGGAACCGGGCCTTGAGTCGGTTGGTGAAGCGAGTAACGGTGCGGATGCCTTGCAGATGGTCCGGGAGCTGGCGCCGGACCTTGTTTTGCTGGATCTCAACATGCGCGGCATGAGCGGGGTGGAAACGCTCAAGGCGTTACGCGACGAAGGATCGGACGCCTGCGTGGTGGTGCTGACGGTTTCCGACAGCGATGAGGATATCTCCGCATCGCTGCGCGCCGGCGCCAATGGCTATCTCCTCAAGGACATGGAACCCGAAGCGCTGGTTGCGCATCTACGGCGTGCCGCCCAGGGTGAAACCGTGATCAGCGAAGCGCTCGCCTCGACCCTTGCACGCGCGCTCACGCAAGGGCGCCGGCATGACGCGCCGCGCATTGAGAATCTTACCGCGCGGGAGCGCGAGATTCTTCGCCATCTCGCCCGGGGCGAAAGCAACAAGACCATTGCCCGCAAGCTGGGGATTACTGAGGGGACGACCAAGGTGCACGTCAAGAATCTCCTGAAGAAGATGCAGCTTCGATCCCGCCTTGAGGCGGCGGTCTGGGCCGTGCAACACGGGCTGTGAGGGACCGGTTGCATGGCCGAGTACTACACCCTGATCAAGCACGTCCATCAGGGCAGCGCCCTGCTCAGTGTGGGCCTGTTCATGCTGCGGGGCATCTGGATGATGACCGCGCCCGCCAGGCTGCAGCGCCAGTGGGTGCGGGTCTTACCCCACGTGGTGGATACCGTGCTGTTGGCCAGCGCCGTGCTCCTTGCCTGGCTCATCGCCCAGTACCCGTTCGTCCACGGCTGGATAACCGCCAAGGTTGTGGCGTTGGTGGTGTATATCGTGCTTGGGAGTATCGCCCTGAAGCGCGGGCGGACACTCGGTATTCGGATTACGGCTTGGGTTGGGGCCTTGGCGGTGTTTGCTTATATAGTGTTGGTGGCGGTCACGAGGGATGTAACGCCGTTGGTGGGTTAGTCGGCGGCGGAAAGGTTTGGGAGTTCAACGGCTGGCGCCGCGAGCCTCCCAAACCGCCCGGTCAGACATCATCCTCGTCGTCTTCCTCGTCGATGTCGTCCTCGACATCGTCCTCGTCGTCCTCTTCCTCGAGGATGTCCTCGATCCAGGTGAGCGAAGCGACGGCGGAAGGAAAGCCCAGGGTGGGGATGGCGAGCAGGGCAACCTGGCGGATTTCATCCGAGGTAAAGCCTTCGTCCAGGGCCCGCCGGACGTGGGAATGGGTTGCCCCTTCGCTTCCCAGGGTCACGGCCATGGCGAGTTTCACCAGCCGCCGATCCCGCTCATCCAGGGGCCCCGATTCAGCGCATGCGCGACCGAGCCGACTGTAGGCGTCCCAGATTTCCGGGTAGTCTTCCGCAACATCGCCAGCGCCAGAGGGTAATTCGTGGGCCATGATTCCAATCCTCGTCAATCGCGTGCGCCCGAGACGGTATGATGCCGGCTCAATCGCCGTCACGGTAATCCGCGTACAGTGTGAGGCAACCAGGGTACCATGACCAGCACCGCCACCATGCAACAGCGCTATCCCTATCAGCACCTCTGGCCCGACACCGCCCGGCGGCCACTGCTCGGCTTCGCGGCCTGGAGCGGCACGGGCAAGACCACGCTGCTCGAAGCGGTGATTCCGCGCCTGCGGCAGGCGGGGACCCGGGTGGCCCTGGTCAAGCATGCGCACCACGATTTTGACGTAGACTATCCGGGTAAGGACAGCTATGAGCTGCGCAAGGCGGGGGCCGACCAGGTGCTGGTCACGTCGGCAGAGCGCTGGGCGCTGATACGCGAACGCCCGGCAACCCGCGATCCGATACTGGCAGAGGAAATCGCACGGTTGGAGCAGGACAGCTTCGATCTGCTGCTGGTGGAAGGCTTCCGCCACGAGCGGTTCCCGAAAATCGAGCTCTTGCGGGATCCAGGCGCTTCGGCATCACCGCTATTCCGCAACGACGACGCCATAATCGCCGTGGCCGCCCCGGACGGTCTGGCGATGGATACCACACTCCCGCGGTTGTCGCTGGACAGCCCGGGCATGGTCGCGCGCTTCATTCTTGAGCACATTATGCAGGCACAATGACGCAACCAGGTATTCGCGACACGCTGCAGCGCAACGCCCTGTTCCTGAGCCTAACGGACGAGGCCGTGGACCGCTTGGCCGAGCGTGCGCGGCATCACTCCCTCGACAGCGGCCGCATCCTCTTTCATCAGGGGGACCCGGCGGGGTATTTCTTCCTGCTGAAGACCGGCCTCATCAAGCTCGCGCGGATCAGCCCCGACGGCCAGGAGAAAGTCATCAGTCTGGTCCACCCTGGGGAGGTTTTTGCGGAAGCCATCATGTTCATGGATGCCAAACGCTATCCTGTAACAGCACAGGCGCTCGAGCCCACCGAGCTGCTGGCGATTCCCAACGAGGCCTATCGCGCCATGCTCATCGCCAGCCCCCAAGCCTGCATGGCGCTACTGGCCAATCTCAGCATGCGCCTTAAGAGTCAGCTCGAGGACATTGACCAGCTGTCGCTGCAGCAATCGCGCCCCCGCGTGGTGCGCTACCTGCTCGCCCAGCCTGCTGCCGAGACCGTGGCCGGTGAGGTCGTGGAGCTGCCCGCGCCGAAGCACGTGATTGCATCGCGTCTTTCCGTAACACCGGAGACGTTCTCGCGCATCCTCCATGAGCTGGCCTCCAGCGGCTTGATCCTTGTGCATCACCGTCAGGTGATCCTTTGTAATCCGGTCGCTTTGCGGGCATTGTGTTGATGGCTGGACTCTGCTCAAAGGAGAGCCCGTGGTTACCCTGACAACATATCCAGGGTTACCCGGGGGTGCTGCTCGAACAGTCACGCGTACGCTGCTATACTCTGCTAGGCGGGAAGTACTACCACCTTTTTGGTACCGAACCGGCGCATCGGAATCGGGGCACGGAGTTGTGACATGGTCGAACAACACAGGAACACCGTGAGCATCCGCAGAATCCGCGAAGCGTGCCGCACCTGCAGCCTAAACGATCTTTGCCTGCCGGTCGCGTTGGACGCCCCCGACGTCGACGCCCTCGACCGCATCGTGCAGCGCCGCCGTCCGCTTGCCCGCGGGGAGGTGCTCTTCAACACCGGCGACCGCTTCGATGCCATTTACGCCGTACGCACCGGCGCATTGAAATCCATGACGATCAAGGAAGACGGCGAAGAGCAGATCACCACCTTCCACCTGCCAGGGGAACTGCTCGGACTTGACGCCATCAGCTTTCGAGAACACCCATCGACGGCCTCAGCGCTGGACACCTCCAGCCTGTGCGAGATCCCCTTTGCAGAGCTCGAAGACTTGGCGGAGCGCATCCCTGGCCTGAACCGGCAGTTGCTTCGCATCATGAGCAAGGAGATATTCAACGACCAGGAGATGCTCCACGCCATGGCGCGCCGCAGCGCCGAAGAGCGCCTGGCTATTCTTCTGCTCAGCCTCTCCCACCGTTTCGCCCGGCGGGGTCTGTCCGCCACCCGGTTCCGCCTGCCCATGGCCCGACACGAGCTGAGCAACTACCTCGGGCTCGCCCCGGAGACCATGAGCCGCCTGTTCCGGCGCTTCGTCGAGAACGGCTGGATCTCCGTCTCCGGCAAGGAACTCTCGCTGGAGGACGTGGACGCCTTGCGCGCCCTCACTGGCAGCCCGTCTGCCATCATGCAGAAGGATATCGGCAGCGAAAAACACCATTGATGCGCCGCAGGTGATGGCTGAACCTGCAATCGCCTACCCATCCCCACGACCCATCCCCAGAAGGCAATCGCGAGCGGCGCGCAATTGTGTTCCGGGCAGCGACCATTCCATGTAGGCTTGCCTCAGCACGCGTCTATGCGCATGTTGCCCTAACAACACACGTATTCTGTCGAAGCAAACTTCCTGGAGGCGATACTAACGATGGAGCTCTGGGCAATCTGGCTGATGCTTGGCATCGGACTGCTGGTCATGGAGGTGGCGCTCATGGGCGGCGGCGGCGGGTTACTGGTGGCCTGGGCGCTCATGTGCTCGGCAGCGATGGTGGCCGCCCTGCTCGGCGCCTCCCTGACGGAGCAGTTGATTACCGCCGGCGTGGTCGGGCTTTTGGCCATGCCGGGTTTCGTCTGGCTGTTCCGGCAGGCCACCCAGGCCGGGGCCGGCGAGGCCACCACGCCGACCAGGGTGACCGCCCGTAACGGCAGTCTCGGTGTGGTGGTGCGCGGGGATTTCTTCCGCGCGCGGCATGTGGACGGGCGCGAGCTACAGGAAGGCGAGAAGGTATTGGTGGAGCGGTATGAAGGGCTCACTGCGATTGTGAAGGATGTGGAGTAAACCGTGTCGTGTTGCCCCAAGGCGCAACACCGATCAATGCCCTTGCAGCAAAGGCAGCGACATTGCACCGACCAAGCGCAGGCACCTGGCTGCTGATGCTTTTTATTGGCCTGTTGAGCCTCTCCGCCCTGTGGTGGTGGCCTGTGGCGCGGGATTTGGCCGCGGTAGGCACCGGATATGGGGCGAAGGCACTGTGTTCGGCGGTATTCATCTCCGAGCGCGACTCGGCAGAGGTTCTGGAAACGGACCTCTCGGACCTCCCCGGCATCGTCACCACCCATGTCAACGAGGGCGCCCGCACTGTAACCGCCAGCGTTGGGCCCGTGACGCGCACAGCCCGCTACCGTGAGGGCCTCGGCTGCACCCTTGCGCTTGCCGACATCGAAGAGATGTCTGTCGAGCGGCCTGCGGTGAACAGCGACAAGACCCGCGATCTGATGAAAGTGCCGGCCGACGATCCACTACGCCTGGCCCTTGGACCCGTGCTCGAGACCGCCTTCAGCGAGCCCGTCCACGATTGGGAGCGGGGAACGCGTGCCATCGTCGTTCTCCATCGGGGACGCATCGTCGCCGAACGCTATGCCCCCGGTTTCGACGCCGACACACCGCTGCCCGGTTGGTCCATGGCCAAAAGCGTCACCAATGCGTTAGCGGGCATTGTGCTCAAGCGCGGCAAGCTCGCACTGGACGACACGGTACCGGGTTGGACAGAGGCCGGCGACGGACGGGAGCAGGTCACGGTTCAGCACCTGCTGCAGATGACCAGCGGGCTTGAATTCGGCGAGGAGCATGTCTTCCCCCTCGGCGATTCCCTGCGTATGCTCTTCGCCGAGCCCGACGCAGCCGCCTTCGTTCGTGATCTGCCCATGGGGGCCGCCCCCGGCACCCGATGGGAGTACACCAGCGGCACCACCAACCTGCTGATGTGGGTGCTGCGCGAGGCGCTGGAGCCCGAAGCAGACTGGCTCGCGTTCCCGCGTGAAGTGCTGTTCGAGCCCCTGGGCATGCACAGCGCGGTGCTGGAACCCGACGCCTACGGCACGTTCCTCGGCTCGTCTTTCATGTTCGCCACGGCTCGGGACTGGGCACGATTCGGACAGCTCTATCTGCAAGATGGGCAATGGGATGGCGAACAGATTCTCCCCGAGGGCTGGGTCGCCCTCACGCGGCAGCCCGCGCCGCATGCTCCAAAAGGCCGTTACGGCGCCCACTTCTGGCTCAACCGCGGCGACCCGGAAACAGGAGAACGCCCCTGGCCCAAGCTGCCCGACGACGCCTACGCGGCGTTGGGCTATCAGGGTCAGGAGATCGTGATCGTGCCATCGGAAGAACTCGTGGCGGTGCGCCTGGGGCTCTCGCGCCCCAGCGAGGCGTGGGACCGGGAGCGGTTCGTGGGCGGTGTCATCGAGCTCCTGCGGTGATAGCGTGCGCCGTTGGCGCGATTTTTTCGCGGTGCATTACGCTGACGCTAATGCACCCTACGCCTTTCAATGCGCGCCGAGGCTGGCCGAAAGGCGTAGCGCCGTCGATAACATGGCGCCGCAGGCGCGCAACTGATGTTGCGTCTGTGCGCCGTTGGCGCAGGCTAGTTTGACGGTGCATTACGCTGGCGCTAATGCACCCTACACCTTTCGATGCGCACCGAGGCTGGCGTAAAGGCGTAACGCCGTAGGGCGGATTAGCGCAGCGTAATCCGCCGTCACACCAGCGCCCGCAGGCAACCCGCATGGCAACACTGCGCAGCGCACAGCTTCACGCGGTGCATTACCCAAAGGCGTCATGCACCTTTGAGAAATCGCGCCAACGGCGCACCTTGCTCGTCGGTCAAAGCACCCTGCTGCCGAACCCGCTCAACTCATCCAGCAGCTCATTCGGGCGCTCAATGGGTGTCATGTGCCCGCATCCCCGCAATAGTTGCCAGCTGGTCGGCGCGGTGACGGCCTCGGCCAGGGCGGCGGCGGCTTTGGGTGGGGTCATCATGTCCTTATCACCCGCGACGAAATGCACCGGGCAGGTGATTTCCGCAGCGCGCTGCAAGCCGCCCGCATAGGCATTGCAGGCATTGAGGTCGGTAAACAGCACGCCAGGGGCCGCCCTCTCCAGCAAGCGCACACCCTGGCCCCGCAACCATAAACCCGGCGCCTGGTTACCGCCCAGGTGGGACTGCGGGCTGAGCCCCCAGTGCATGATCATCTCCACGGCCCGGTGGTCATTGGCTTTGGCCGCATCCAGCAGCGGCTCGGCCACCGCCATGGGAAAGCCTGTGCCCGTCAGCGCCAGGGCCTGGACACGCTGCGGATAGCGGGCGGTGAAATCCAGGGCGACGAGCGAGCCCATGCTGTGCCCCACGACAATCGCCTTGTCGACTTCCATGGCGTCGAGCAATGCCGGGAACCAGTCCGCCTGCGCTTCGATGGACTGGAGCGGCGCACCTTCCGAGCGGCCGTGCCCCGGCAGGTCCACCGCCAGCACGTTTTGCTGGTGAAAGGCGAAATACCGGCTTTGGAGAATCCACACGGAATGATCCATGCCGGCGCCGTGGATGAATAGCCACGTGCGCCGATTCGGCTCCAGGGCCTGGGTGCCGGTATAGACGTACGCCTTGGCGCCGTTGACCGTAACGTCCATCAGCGCGCCTCCTTCTGGCTTGCGCGCAGGGCGCGCGCGAGGTCGTTGATGAGGTCCTCCGGGTCTTCCAGCCCCACGGACAGGCGGATCATGCCTTCGGAGATGCCGGCGGCCTCCAGATCTTCCCGGCTCATGCGGTGGTGCGTGGTGCTGGCCGGATGGATGACCAGCGACTTGGCATCGCCGACATTGGCGAGATGCGAGAACAGATTCAGGCTCTCGGTGAACTGCCGCCCGGCCGCACGGCCCCCCTTGAT
>NZ_SKOG01000132.1 GCF_007120195.1 Aquisalimonas sp. | reverse complement strand
CGGCGACGCGAAGCTGGGCGCGGACGATGTCGACGCCGGTGATCGCCTCGGTCACCGGGTGCTCGACCTGCACGCGCGTGTTGACTTCAAGCAGGTAGAAGTTCTTCTGTTCATCGAGCAGGAACTCGACCGTGCCGGCATTCTGGTAGCCCACGTGCCGCGCGATTCTCAGACCCAGCTCGCAGACCTCGGCCCGCTGCGCCCCGGTCAGATAGGGCGCCGGAGCGCGCTCCACAACCTTCTGATTGCGCCGCTGAACCGTACAGTCGCGCTCGAACAGGTGGTAGGCGTTGCCGTACATGTCGCCGAGAACCTGCACCTCGACATGGCGCGCGCGCTCGATCATCTTTTCCAGGTAACCCTCGCCACTGCCGAACGCCGCCTCGGCCTCGCGGCGGCCCTCGCGCACCTTGGCCTCAAGCTCCTCGGGCCCGGAAATGGACCGCATGCCGCGCCCTCCACCGCCCCAGGAAGCCTTGAGCATGAGGGGATAGCCGATCTCTTCGGCCCAGCGGCGCACCTCATCCATGTCGTCGCCCAGCAGCTCGGAGGCGGGGATCACCGGCACTCCAACATCGAGCGCCACGCGCCGTGCGCTCACCTTGTCGCCGAGCGCACGCATGGTCTCGGCCTTCGGGCCGATGAAGGCAATGCCAGACGCGGCGCAAGCGTCCACAAGCGCGGGATTCTCCGAAAGGAGGCCGTAGCCGGGATGGACGGCATCCGCCCCCGCCATACGGGCGACGCGAATGACCTCCTCCACCGACAGATACGCCGCCACCGGGCCGAGCCCCGCACCCACCTGATAGGCCTCATCCGCCTTGAAGCGGTGCAGGCCCAGCTTGTCCTGCTCGGCATAGATCGCGACGGTGCGCTTGCCGAGCTCGTTGGCGGCGCGCATCACCCGAATGGCGATCTCCCCTCGATTCGCGACCAGTATCTTGCCGAATGCGGCCATGTCTCTCCCGGTATCTGTCTCGTCTGCAATCACGGCAAGCATAAACGCCCCCATTTGTTCAAGCCAATCGCTTCGCCGTAGGTACCGGGCCAGAATGTCGTGATCGGGGAACAAAAATGTTGCATCGCACAATTTTCTTCGGTATGATGCATCGCAACAAGGTTGGAGAAGGGCTTCATCCTTGTCTTACTTCACAACCCAACAAGGTGTTGCCATGACGAACCAGACCGTAAATCAGATCAATGAGCAGTTCGAAACCTTCTTTGGCGGCCCGGCGCGCGCTTTCGCCGAGCTGACCATCAGCCACGTGGAAGCCCTGGTGAACGCGCAGGGGGAGGCCACCAAGGCCTATACCGACGTGAGCCTCCAGCAGCTCCGCAAGGCGCTTGAGATCAAGGCGCCCCAGGACGTACAGGGCTACATCCAGAGCCAGCAGGACGTCGCCAAGGAACTCGGCGAGCGCGTCAAGGGTGATGCCGAGAAGGTAGTCGCACTGAACCGCCAGTTCGCTGACGAAGCCCAGAAGCTGACCCAGCAGAACGTGCAGGCTGCCTCCAAGGCCGCCGGCAGCGCCAAGTAAATCGCCCGTACCCCAACCCGGGCTACCCGCCCGGGCAGGGTGAGTCGCGCAAGAACCGCCAGTCCTCCGTGAGGGCTGGCGGTTTTTCGTCGCGCCCCCGCCCGCGCGCCGCACGGCGTACCCTGACCCAGGAGGACCGGCCACGGGGCCACACCGCACGGCAACCGGCCTGTTGCCTCAGCCGCCCATGGAGCGCGATTGACAATCGCGGAGTCCTTCCGCTGAAATCGCACGGCTTCTCCCCCGGAATCTTCTCCATGAATCGCCTCTACATAGGGCAGCGAGTGTGAGCGACGCAATCCAGGCACGAGGCTTGGTCAAGGCCTTCGGCGTGACCCGGGCGCTGGACGGGGTGGATCTCGATGTCCGCTCCGGCAGCATACTCGGCCTTCTCGGCCCCAACGGAGCCGGCAAGACCACGATCGTGCGGATCCTCGCCACACTGCTGCGCCCCGACGCCGGGCATGCCACCGTGGGCGGCTACGACGTGGAAAAGCAGCCCCACCAGGTCCGCCAGCTGGTGGGACTGACCGGGCAATATGCATCCGTAGACGACAAGCTCACTGGCCGGGAAAACCTGGTATTAATCGCGCGTCTCCTTGGCCAATCCCGCGTCGAGGCACGACTGCGCGCCAACGCGCTGCTGGCGGAGTTCGGGCTGACAGATGCGGCCGGACGGGCCGCCAAGGACTATTCCGGCGGTATGCGCCGCCGCCTCGATCTAGCCGCCAGCCTCGTGGGGCGTCCGAGCATGCTGTTTCTCGATGAGCCCACGACCGGGCTGGATCCGCGGGCCCGCCTGGAGCTCTGGAGCCTCATCCGTCGCCTCGTTTCACAGGGGACCACCGTGCTGCTGACTACCCAGTACCTGGACGAGGCGGACAATCTGGCAGACGCAATCGTGGTCATCGACCGTGGCCAGGTCATCGCCGCTGGCACCCCAGAACAACTCAAAGCCCGGGTTGGCGCTCGATCACTGGTGGTACGGGCCCGCGAGGCGAGCAATATCCGGGCGCTTACCGAGATCCTCCTCGAACTCACCGGCACCCGACCGACGATCGACGGACTGCGGCTGACCACGCCGGCGAGCGACCCTGCACTGGTCCCTGCCGTGGTGCGGCGCCTGGATCAGACCGGGTTGACCGTCGACGAACTCATGCTGCGCAGCGCCAGCCTCGACGATGTGTTTCTCTCCATTACCGGGCGCCATGTGGAGCCAGATGACCAGGCCAGCTAATTAAAACAGGAAGGCATCATGACGCAGCACCGCGACAGACCAGGGACCGACATCCTGACCGGGCGAATGATGGACGGGCTGCAGCAGACCAGGACGCTGGCGTGGCGTTCGCTGCTGCAGATTCGCCACAATCCTTGGCAGCTGGGCGATTTCAGCATTCAGCCGATCCTCTTCCTGTTGCTTTTTCTGTACGTATTCGGCGGGGCCATCGCCGGCTCCACTGGGGAATACCTGCGCTTCATCCTCCCGGGCGTCATCGTCATGAACATGGTGTTCGTCACCGTCTACGTTGGCCACGGCCTGAACACTGACCTGACCAAGGGCGTGTTCGACCGGTTTCGCGCACTGCCAATCGCCCGTTGGGCGCCTTTGGCCGGCAGAATCGTGGCGGACCTGGTGAAGCAGGCTTGGTCGATCCTGCTGCTGCTCGCCGTCGGGTTCTTGCTCGGTTTCCGTCTCGGTACATCGGTCACGGGCCTGCTCGCCATGGCCGCCCTGGTCCTGACCCTGGCGTTGGCGGTGTCCTGGATCATGGTTCTGGTGGGTGTCATCGCCCGGGATCCGGAGCACGTGCAGCTGTTCGGCTTTACCGCCCTGTTCCCGGTCACGTTCGTCAGCAACGTCTTCGTCCCGGTGGACACCATGCCGCAGTGGCTACAAGGCGTCGTCAACGTCAACCCGGTCTCCAACCTTGCAGATGCCTCGCGGGGCTTGCTGGTCGGCGGCCCCGTGCTCGAGCCGACGTTGTGGTCCCTGGCCTGGGCATGTGCTATTACCGCGGTGTTTGCACCCTTGTCAGTCTGGGCCCTGAATCGCCGGCTGATGCGTGGCTAGTGTCCTGTAACCGCCGTAACGCGGGCACCCACCGTATGGCGAGTACCCAGTGCTCAATTACGAGGCAACGGCCTCGCGCGCTGCCGCCTTGCGTCAACCACTGCAGCCCCAAATTGGGGAAAACCGGTAGTCCCGTTCCGGAAAGTCTTAATAGACGTGACCACTGGGCGGTGTATGTTGGGCAAGTTGACTCAGGCGGTGCGTAAAGCCTGCAGAAGCGAAGGCGAGGTGGAGATTAAGGAGCGATTGAAATCCTTCTCCTTCGCGCCGACATGATGCGGGAAGCTGCGCGACGACCGTTTAGCGGATCAGGGTTGACGGCAGGTCAGGGTGGGCAATGCCAGGGAATCCGCCGGGAGTGTAGTGGGCACCCCCGGCGGGAGCGGCGTTGGCGAATTAACGAAATGCGGATCCGCCCCATTGTGGGTTACATCAGTGGGAGCAGGCGCGTTTCACCGATTCCAGCCATGCCGGGTCAAGCCGGGTCTGATCGGTGGAGATGCCATGCTCGACCAACTTCCGCTTTAGCGCCTCACTTTCCAGCAACAACTCATGGAGTGCGGTGAGGTTGCCTTCCAGGCGGTGCATGTGCTCCAGACCAAGGTGGTAGAACCGAAGCAGCTTCATGGCGTCTCGATCACCCGCCGCCACCCGCGCCTCCACTTGGTGCTGAACGTTGGTGATTCGCATCAGGTGGCGCTTCAGCTGCCAACCGTACACCGCTGACGCCATCCAGGGCTGATGCCATAGCTTGAATCGAACGAGCGCGACTGTCACCACCACACCCGCCAGCACACCGCCCAGGTTCCATCGGAAATTGTTGCCGCCGGGCTCGCCGAACACGGCGACCGAGAGGGAAGCGAGCGCCATCGCCACCACGGCGAAGATCACAATGACGATCAGACTACTCTTGCGCGTTTGCCGCCGATACGCGTCGGGGTCTAGGTGCTGGAGCTCAAACATTGGGACCCCCCATGCCGCGGCCCCGAACCATCACGCTTGCCGCCGCCCGGCGGCACTCTGCACCCAGGCGTTGATCGCCGAGGCCCAACAGGCGTCGCGGCCTTTCACGACCCCGACTGGCATGGTAGCGACGGGCGAATGGGGGCTCCAAGTCATTATGGTGTGCGCTCGGTGCGCGTCCTCGGCTCGCCAGCGAGTGAGAACCGCTCACTGCATGTCATCGACGGCGGATTACGCTACGCTAATCCGCCCTACGGGTACCGTGTCAAGCCATGCCATGGCACCGGGTCCGATCGAAGGGCGTAGTCAGTTAGCGCAAGCGTAATGCACCATTATCTGCTGCACGCCGACACCCGTGAGGCTCTGGTTTCAGCGCCATAATTTAGAATTGCTGGCCCGATGCCAGTGTACTGTACAGCATCTCGCCCGGATGGTTGAACAACGCTCCACCATTGCCACTGCTGTCTTACCGACCGACTCAACAACACAATGGAATTGACGGCCATGTCCGATGCGCTTTTCCTGTGTGACCAGGATCGCTATATCCCCACAAACCGGAGCCTTGGGCCTTGGAGCCTTGAGTATCTACATGGCGGCCCGGTGGTGGGGCTGATGGCCCACGCGATGCAAAACGCCCTGGGCCCCACAGATCTGCGGCTCGCGCGGTTGACCGTCGATTTGCTCCGGCCGGTCCCGCAACAACCTCTGACCGTCGCCACCCGTACCATTCGTCCTGGCCGGCGCCTGCAGCTCCTGGAAGCCCGACTGCTAGCCGATGACACAGAGGTCAGCCACGCTTCTGCCCTTTACCTGGAACAGGCCTTGGTGGATGTTCCGTCGCGCGGGCGATTTCAAGGCAATGGTCTACAGCCGCCCGTCGATGAGACCGCGAACAGCCTGTCAGAGGCGTCGGGCTGGGGATCGCGGTACACTCCGGAGGGTTTTCACACCACAGCGCAGGCGGTCGTGCTCGACGGTGTCCAGGGCGATGGCTATGGCTGCGTATGGATGCGCCTACCCCTGCCGTTAGTTCACGGCGCGCAAACCAGCCCCAGTGTCATGGCCGCAACGTTGTGCGACTTTGGTAACGGCGTGGGTCAGCTCAACCTCGGCCGTAATCGGGGCTGCATCAACGCCGACGTCACGCTGTACCTGCACCGCCCGCCCATCGGCAAATGGCTCGGCCTGGAGGCGCACAGCCACATGGAAACCAACGGCATGGGACTGGTGGAGACCACCTTGTTCGATGCCCAGGGCCCGATCGGGAGGGTTCTCCAGGGGACCATCGCCACGAGCATGCCGGGGCGGAGGTAACCCCTACTCCCCACAGGGCAGGGACACATGACCAAGTCCCGTGTGCGCCGGCGAAGCCGCTTAGCGAACGCGTCGTCGGCCCCCGAGACTGGAAACGGGCCATTCCCCGCCTATAGTTATCAATGGCGGACGCTATCTCCGAGCCCCTTGACTGCTGCCCGTCTCCAACAAGCGGAGGTCGCCATGCCGCTTTTCCTGATCGAACGCCAGTTCGCCGAGCAGATCGAGGTGAGTGACGAGGCCGTCCGGGCAGTTACCGAGGTCAACGACGAGGTCGGCGTCAACTGGCTGTATTCTTTTCTGAGCGCAGACAAGAAGAAGACCTATTGCCTCTATGAAGCACACAGCGCGGAAGCGATCCGCGAAGCCGCCAGAAGGGCGGGATTGCCGGCCGACGTGGTCGTGGAGGTGGACCGGATCGGGCCCGGGAGTGTGGCGAGCGCTTGAGAAAGCAGAACCGATGGCGCGGCGTGGGAGCCTGACGGCGACCCCGGCACAATGGGTGCTGCTCAGCGGCTTGCGGTAAGGCGCTGCCGGATGCGCGCCTCCAGGCCGCTCATGCCGAGTTCACACGCAGTGGCCAGGGCGCGCTGCAGCGGCGGGCGCGCCCTGATCGCATTTCCCGGGCCGCCCTCGAGCAACAACCGCCCATAGGCTTCCCGGGTCCGGGCCAGCCAAGGCCAGGCGCCCATGCGCTCGTTGAGCGCCATTGCCGCTTCGAAATGGGCTACCGCGTCCCGCCGCTGCCCGAGGCAGTGCGCCAGCAAGCCAAGATAATGCGCACCCGCGCCGAGACAGGCCACGCTGGCACCGGCAAACAGCACGCGGGCTCGATAGGGCTGAAGCTGATCGTAGATGGTTACCGCATGGCCCTGCTCACCGAGCTCCACCGCCACCTCGGCCAGGAAGGCCAGACAAGCGGGCCAGAGCGCATCCCGCGGCACCGCAGCGAAATCATCCCGCACGAGTCGCTCCAGCGCAGCGCGGGCCTCCTCCGTCATACCGAGCTCGACATAGATGAGTGCGAGCCCCGGCTGCCAGACGGCATCGGCCGGCTGTTCCCGTGAAATGCTGCGCACGGCGAGGCTGAGCTCACCGAGGCGCCCCTGATCGCGTCGAATGACGAACATCTGCACGCCGAAGATGCCCTCGGCGGCATCGCGCCAAATCCGCCTGCCGCGCTCAAGCGCCTGCACCGCGAGCCGCTCGCCTTCCAGGTAACGCCCCTCAAGGATCGCGCGCATGGCCCGATAGACCAGGTGCTTGTGCGCATCGAATGGCCGGCGGGCGCCCTCGCCAAGCTCGCGGGATCTTGCCCGATGCGCGTCCGCAGCAGCGATGTCTCCCTTCTCCATTAGATAGAAGGAGCACAGATCATGCCCGTCGCACTCGAGCTGGGAGTCGCGCAGCGCCTCCGCCAGCACGATCACCTCGCGCGCCGCCGCAAGACGCACGTCGAGCTCGTCGCCCGGGTAGCGCGCGTAGAGCCATGCGCGCAATGCCATGGCCAGCGCCCTTTCGTTCCCGACACGCCGCGCCATGGCGATGCCCTCGGCGGCCGTCGCCTGGCCCCGCTGCACCTGGCCGTCGTTGACCACCACTACGGCGAGTGCGCTGAGCAACTCGACACGGAGCGCGCTGTCTTCCCTTGAGAGCAGGCTCAGCGTTTCTTCCACCAGTTGCACGGCCCCGGAGCCACTCACGCCCACCTTCGAGGTGATGTATTCGAGAATGCGGCAGGCTTCGATGAGGCCCTCGACATGACCGATCCGGCGTGCCAGAGCCGCCGCACGGCCGATCCAGTCCAGTGCCTCGCCAATGTGGCCTGCCTTGCTGAGCGAGCGCGCGACCGCCAGCGTCACGGTGCACCATTGTCGTTCATCGTCGGCTTCAGCAAGCTCGACCATCTCAAGCGCCGCCTGGTAATAGCCCGCGGCCTCCTCATGGGCGAGCATCCACTCCGCCTTGACGGCAGCACGCAGGTTGTACTCAAGCGCCTTGGCCCCATGACCTGCGGTGGCTGCCTTGGAGAAGTGGTAGGCGAGCTGCACCAGGTGGGGTTCGCGGACGGAATGGTGCTGTTGCTCGATGATGGCGCCGATGCGTGCATGAATTCGGGCGCAACGCGAGGCGCTGAGCTCGTCGTACAGCGTTTCGCGTATGAGCGCATGACTGAATCGGAAGCACAACCCGGCGCTGTCCTGCGTGATCACGCCATTGTTCTCCGCCTCTTCCAGCGCACGGTGCAGGGTCTCGTCGTCGATGTCGTGAAGGAGTCTGCGCAGCACGCGCGGTGAGAACTCGCGGCCGATCACCGCCGCTTCGCTCAATACTCTGTTGCAAGTCGCTGACAGGTGATTGAGACGCTTGCCCAGCAGCTCGCGAATGCCTTGCGGGATCGCGATCACCAGTGGCTGGCCCTGCGGCGCCTGAATGGTTGCCTGGCCGGGCTTCACGACGCCCTCGGTAATGAGCAGCCTCACCAGCTCGGCGGCGAAGAACGGATTGCCCTCGGTGTGCCGATGGATCGCGTCGGTCAGTTCGCCGGGCGCTCGCGCGCCGGTGACTGCCTCGAAGAATGCTGCAACCTCGTCGCGGCCGAGTCCCTGCAGCTCGAGCCGGCTAAAGAGCGATTCCCGATTCAGCACCCCAAGGATGTCGAACAGCGGATGCTGGCGCGTGACTTCCGCCCCGCGGTAGGTCCCGAGAAAGAGTACTGGACTGTCGGTGAGGTTTTGCGCCAGAAACGCGAGCAGCAGCAGTGAAGGCGGTCCCGCCCAATGCAGGTTGTCGAGCACGAGCACAAGGGGTGTTCGCCGGCTGACATGCTGTAGGTAGCGCGCGATCGAATCAAACAGCCGGAAGCGATTCTCCTCGGCGTAATCAAGTGCTTCGGCCGGCTGCACGCCCAGCTGTCTGGCAAGCTCGGGCACGATGGTCGCAATGTCGGCGGCGCCGGGGCCCATCTCCTCGCGCACCCGCTCGGCATCACTGACGCCGATGAGTGCCCGCAGTATCTGCACCCAGGGCCAGTAGGGCGGGCCGGCCCGCTCCTCAAGACTGCGGCCCCACAGCACCGTGAGCCCGCGCAGCGATGCCTCTTCGGCAAGGCGTTCGGCGATCCGGGTCTTGCCGATGCCGGCTTCGCCGGCGACGAGCACCAGCTGGTCACGCCCGCCCAGGCAGGTATCCAGCGCGGCGCGCAGCTCCTCCATTTCGCGCTCGCGCCCCACGAACAGCTGCGAGAGCCCGCGCAGGCTGCACCCCATCGAGTGCCTCTCGTGGCCGCTTTCCCCCGAGGGCGCGGCAGCCGGTGGGGATGCCGCCTGCGCGGGCTCCACAGGGGCGGTGAAACGGTACCCGCGGCGCGGAACGGTTTCGATATAGCGTGGCCTGCGCGCGGAATCGCCAAGCGCGAGACGCAGCTTTCGGATCGCGGTGTTGAGGTGGTCATCAAGGATGCCGTAGAGATCATCGGGCCAGAGCCGCGTGAAGATCTGCTCGCGCATGACGACCTCGCCCGGCCGCTCGAGCAGCATCGCCAGGACCCTCAAGGGCATCTCCTGCACCTCCACCCTGCGCCCGGCTTTGCGCAGCTCGGCGCCGGCCGGGTCAAACTCGAACGGACCAAAGCGCAGCGTGGCGCCCCGTGGCATTTCAGATGTCGCGCTGACCATACCGCAATAGTAATCCCATAGCCCGGCCGGTTCAGCTCCGGGAGAAAGCCGCATGCCGGGTCAGAAGAGGCATAACATATTCATTCGATTGGGATTATTTCGGCGTCAGCAGTTCAGCTCGAGTTCATGGAGGACGCTGCCCCCTTTTGCTCTCATGGTCTGTGCCACACGCAGTGGGCCGTACGAGGCGGAAGGCGTAGCAACCGTCCCAGGACGGATTCGATCGCGACCGTTCAGCACCCAGCTCGCAGCCGCCACACGCCACGCTCAGACACCCGGAGGGGAACATGACCGCACATCAGATGAAGATCACCGCAACACAGATGGAAGGCTCCATGAGCGCACACCTTCTCGACCGCGTCGAGCGTCTCCGCCCGGTGCTCGAGGCCAACGCGCCAAAGGCCGACGCCGAGCGCAAACTCCCACAGGTTGTGTTCGATTCGATGTACGACGCGGGCCTCTTCGCAATGCTCGCGCCGCGGGCCTACGGCGGTTTCGAGCTGCCTCCGAGCGAGGCCATGCGCGTCTGGGAGGCCGTAGCCCGCATCGACGCCGCAGCGGCCTGGAACCTGGTGATGAACCAGGGCTTTGCGTGCGCTGCAGCCTGGTTGCCCGAGGACGGAGCGCAGGAGCTGCTAGGCGACGGGCCCACGACGATCGCCGGTCCATTTTTCCCGCCCGGCTCAGCACGCCGAGTCGACGGCGGGTGGCAGGTTACGTCCCGTGGACCTTACGCCAGTGGTTGCCACAACGCCCGCTGGTTCTGGTTGTCGGCTCTCGAAACACAAGGCGGAGAGCCGGTCGTGGATCCGGACTCCGGGGACCCGATTGCTTACGGCTTCTTCATTCCCCGCGAAGAGGCCGAAATCTTCGATACTTGGCACACCCTGGGCATGCGGGGAACGGGCTCGGCGGACATCGGCGTTGCCGACGTGTTCGTACCCGACCGGCGTGCGATGCGGATGGGGCCGTTGCAAGCCCCTGCGCCGGGGTTCGAGGGCCCCCTCTATCGAATGTGGCCGTTGAGCGCGGTGCTGGGGGAAACAACGGTGTCGATTGGCATCGCCGCAGCGGCGGTCGACGCGATCGTTGATCTAGTCAAGGTCAAGACGCCCGCATTCAGCGCTACGGCCTTGCGTGATCAAGCGGTCGCGCAGCATGCCGTCGGGCGGGCAGCCGGCAAGGTCAATGCCAGTCGGGACACCCTGCACGCTGCCGCCCGCGAGGCTTACGAGGAGACCAAGGCCGGCGGCGAGCTGCTCTCCTGGGACGCGAAAATCCGATTGCAGCTTGCTGTCAACTTCGCCGCCGAATCGTGCGCGGAGGCAGTGCGGCTCGTCCACGCGGTGGCAGGCGCTTCGGCCATTCGCCTGGAGTACCCGTTCGAACGCTTGTTCCGCGACATCCACACCCT
>NZ_SKOG01000162.1 GCF_007120195.1 Aquisalimonas sp. | reverse complement strand
GGTGGTGCGTGGTGCTGGCCGGATGGATGACCAGCGACTTGGCATCGCCGACATTGGCGAGATGCGAGAACAGATTCAGGCTCTCGGTGAACTGCCGCCCGGCCGCACGGCCCCCCTTGATAGTGAAGCTGAACACCGCGTCGCAACCCTTTGGAAACAGGTGCTTTGCGAGCCCGTGGTCGGGGTTATCCGACAGTTCCGGATAGCCCACGTGCTCCACCGCCTCGTGCCGGGCCAGGAAGGCAACCAGCTTGCGGGTGTTATCCACGTGGCGCTGCATGCGCAGTGGCAGCGTCTCCAGCCCCTGCAACAGGTGGAACGCCGTGGTCGGGCTCATGCAGGCGCCGAAATCGCGCAACCCCTCCTTGCGGGCGCGCAGCAGGAAGGCACCGGGGCCATATTCCTCGGTGAAATCCATGTTGTGAAAACCCGCATAGGGCTCGGTGAGCTCCGGAAACAGGCCGGAGGCATCCCAGTCGAAGTGGCCGCTGTCCACCAGCAGCCCGCCCACGGCGACGCCATGCCCGCCCAGGAACTTGGTGGCCGAGTGGTAAACCAGATCCGCGCCATGATCGAATGGACGGCACAGGTAGGGGGTGGTGAACGTGGCGTCAATGAGCAGTGGCAGACCGTTGTCATGGGCTACCTTTGACACTGCCTCGATGTCCACAATCTCCAGGCCCGGATTCCCGAGCACTTCGCCGAAGATGAGCCGGGTCTGCGGCTGGATGGCGGCGCGGAAGGCTTGCGGATCGCGCGGATCCACGAACGTGGTATTGATGCCGAACCGCGGCAGTGTATAGGTGAGCAGGTTGTGCGAGCCGCCGTAGAGCGAGTGCGACGCGACGATGTGGCCGCCGGCGCCCATGAGTGTGGCCACCGCCAGATGCAACGCCGCCTGGCCGCTGGCCGTGGCGATGGCGCCGACCCCGCCTTCCAGGGCGGCGATGCGCTCCTCCAGCACCGCATTGGTGGGATTGGAGATGCGCGAATACACGTGCCCGGCGCGCTCGCCATTGAACAGGGATGCGGCCTGGTCGCTGTCCCGAAAGACGTAGGAGGTGGTCTGGTAGATGGGCGTGGCCCGGGCGCCGGTGGCCGGGTCCGGCTGCTGCCCGGCGTGCAGGCTCAGCGTATCGAAGCGGAACGGGCCGGATGTGCTCATGGGAGGCTCCTTCAACAGCTCAACGCCCACCAAATTACTGCCTAATACGATCCCCGTCCACGCTCACACCCATCCCGGCGAGCGCCTCGAACGCCTCGTTGGCGGAGAGGAACACCTCGCCTGACAGCTGCTCCATCAAAGGCCCACCCTGAAGGCGATCCATCACCGGCCCCTTGACTTCCGCCAAGTGCAGCTGGATGCCCCGCTTCGCCAGCGACTCATTGAGCTCCTGGAGCATCGCCAGCGCCGTGGCGTCGACGTGACTGACCGAGGTCATAACAAGCACCAGGTGGCCCGGGTGCGGATCGTGCATCACAAGCGCCTCGAGCTGTTGCTGCACCACATCGGCATTGCCGAAGAACAACACTTCGTCGATACGCACCATCTGCACAGCCGCATGGGTCTCGACCCCATACCGTTGCACGTTGCGAAAGTGTTCCGTGCCCGGGATGCGCCCGAGTACGGCTACATGGGGGTGGCTGGCCCGCCAAATGAGGGTGGCGAGCGACAGAGCGACGCCGAAAATCACACCCGCTTCGACACCGGCAACGAGCACACCGAGCGCGGTGCCGGCGAAGGCCAGACCCTCCATGCGGTCATGGCGCCAGGTCTGGCGCAGCGCTGCGATGTCCACGAGGCTCACCGCCGCGACGATGATCACCGCCGCCAGGACAGCGATGGGCAAGGCGCGGAATAACCCCGTGGCGAAGACCAGCACACCCGCGATGAGCAGCGCGGCGATCACGCCGGCCAACGGCGTGCGGGCCCCGCCCTCGGCGTTGATCACGGTGCGCGAGAAGCCACCGGCCACCGGGAAGGCGCCGGAGAGCGCGCTTGCGACGTTGGCGGCGCCCAAACCACGCAGCTCGGCATCCGGATCAATACGTTGCCCGTGCTGTCGGGCAAAGGCCTGGGCGATGGCCACACTCTCCACGAAGCCGATCAGGCCAATCACCAGGGCGGGCAGCAGCAGCTGCGCGGCGAGCGAAGGATCCAACTCGGGCCAGACCAATTGCGGTAGACCGGCGGGCAAGGACCCGACCACGTGCAACCGCCCTTCCAAGCCAAACGCTGCAATCAGTCCAGCGACTCCGAGCACCGCCACCATGGGAGCCAGCTTGCTCAGGAGCGCGGCGGTTGCCGGCGGGAGCCCCAGCAGCCGCAGCCCTGGGGCGAGGAACCGACGCGCGAGCCACAGGACGACCAGTACGCCCAGACCAATGAATGCCGTCAGGGGGTCCAGGTCCGGGAGCGAGCGCAGCAGCCCGGCCATGAGGGCGAGCGCGGTTTCCCCCTGCGCCTCGACGCCGAGCAACGGCCGGAGCTGGCCGATAACGATGAGCAGCGCGGCACCGGAGATGAAGCCGTTGACCACCGGATGACTCAGCAACCGGGCGAGGTTCCCCAGGCGCAGAAGCCCGAACACAAACAGCATGACACCGGAGAGACAGGCCAGTAGCACTGCGGCGGCGATATACTCCGGGCTGCCCGGCTCGGCAATGGGCGAGAGCGCGGAAGCCGTCATCACTGAGGCCACGGCCACCGGCCCCACGGAGAGCACCATGGAGGAGCCGAACAACGCATAGACCACCAGTGGCATGACACTGGCGTAGAGCCCTAGTTGCGGCGGTAGACCCGCGAGCGCGGCATAAGCAAGCCCCTGGGGCACCAGGAGCATCGTCACCACCACGGCCGCCACGACATCGCCGGGCAGCAGGCCAGGCCTGTACCGGCGCAACCAGCCCGGCACCAGGGG
>NZ_SKOG01000074.1 GCF_007120195.1 Aquisalimonas sp. | reverse complement strand
GCCGGTGTGCTGGAGGCGACCGTCGCCGCGCTGCAGACAAAACCCGAGCGGCTGATGGCCTGGCTGGGGCCGGCCATCGGCCCGCACCGGTTCGAGGTCGGTGACGAGGTGCGGCAGGCCTTCCTGGACGTCGATCCGGGCGCCACGGAGGCCTTTCGTGGCGCCGGCGCGGGTCGTTGGTACGCCGACATTTACCGCCTGGCCGCCAGGCGGCTGCGTGCCCTCGGGGTGGTCTCCATTCACGGCGGCGGTTTCTGCACCCACACCGATCGTGATCGATTTTTCTCCTACCGCCGCGACGGCAAAACCGGCCGCATGGGCACCGTGATCTGGCTCGCGCGTTGATGTGTGCCTGCGGCGCTATGTTGTTGACGGCGGGTTACGCTGCGCTAACCACGCCCTACGTGGTGGAGACCTGCCATGGCACCGGGCCTGATCGAAGGGCGTACGGTGTCATTAGCGCCAGCGTAATGCGCCGTCAAACGAATCGCGCCACAGGCGCACCTTATGCGCCGCCCAGGCTTTCCTTTGCCCCCCGCCGTCCCCATGTCAGCTCTCAGAGCTATCCACACGATTTTTGAGGGACACTACCCATGCGAATGGACCGACTGACAACGAAATTCCAGAACGCCCTGGCCGATGCGCAATCCCTGGCGGTGGGGCGGGATCACCAGTTCATCGAGCCCGTCCACCTCATGGTGGCGCTGCTGGACCAGGAAGGCGGCACGGTCCGCCATCTGCTCAACCAGGCGGGCGTGAACGTGAACTACCTGCGCTCGCAGCTGGGCAACGCCATCGAGCGCCTGCCTTCGGTGCAAGGCGGTGACGGCCATGTGCAGGTCTCCAACGACCTGTCGCGGTTGCTGAACCAGACCGACAAGCTGGCGCAGAAACGCCAGGACCAGTACATCTCCAGCGAGCTGTTCGTGCTCGCGGCGGCGGAGGACAAGGGGCAGCTCGGCGAGCTGCTGCGCAAGGCCGGCGCCACCAGGTCCGTGCTGGAGCAGGCCGTGGAGGCGCTGCGCGGTGGGGAATCGGTCAACGACCCCAACGCCGAAGATCAGCGCCAGGCCCTGGAGAAGTACACCATCGACCTGACGGAACGCGCCGAGCAGGGCAAGCTCGACCCGGTAATCGGCCGTGACGACGAGATTCGGCGCACGGTGCAGGTGCTGCAGCGGCGGACCAAGAATAACCCGGTACTGATCGGCGAGCCCGGCGTGGGCAAGACGGCGATCGTGGAGGGACTGGCGAACCGAATCATTAACGGCGAGGTCCCGGAAGGAATCGCCCACAAGCGGCTGCTGTCCCTGGACATGGGCGCGCTGATCGCCGGTGCGAAGTACCGGGGCGAGTTCGAGGAGCGCCTCAAGGGGGTGCTCAATGATCTCTCCAAGCAGGAAGGCCAGATCATCCTGTTCATCGATGAGATCCACACCATCGTCGGCGCCGGCAAGGCCGAAGGCTCCATGGATGCGGGCAACATGCTCAAGCCAGCCCTGGCGCGGGGGGAGCTCCACTGCATTGGTGCGACGACCCTGGACGAGTACCGCAAGAACATTGAAAAGGACGCGGCCCTGGAGCGGCGCTTCCAGAAGGTGCTGGTGGACGAGCCCTCGGTGGAGGACACCATCGCTATCCTGCGTGGCCTCAAGGAGCGCTACGAGGTCCACCACAAGGTGGAGATCACTGACCCGGCTATCGTGGCCGCGGCGACGTTGTCCCACCGTTACATCACCGATCGGCAGCTGCCGGACAAGGCCATCGACCTGGTGGACGAGGCGGCCTCGCGTATCCGCATGGAGATCGATTCCAAGCCCGAGGAGATGGATCGACTGGAGCGCCGGCTCATCCAGCTCAAGATCGAGCGCGAGGCCCTGAAGAAGGAAACGGACGAGGCCTCGAAAAAGCGGCTTAGTACGCTGGATGAAGAGGTCGAACGCCTCGAGCGCGAGTACGCCGAGCTCGAGGCGATCTGGAACTCCGAGAAGGCCTCGGTGGAAGGCACCACCACGGTGAAGGAGCAGCTCGAACAGGCCCGGCAGGAGATGGAGACAGCGCGCCGCGCCGGCGATCTCACGCGCATGTCGGAACTGCAGTATGGCCGTATCCCGGAGCTCGAGCGCAAGCTGGAGGCGGCGTCCCAGGCGGATATGAGCGCCGAGAAGCGGTTGCTGCGCAGCCACGTGGGCGAGGAGGAGGTCGCCGAAGTGGTCTCCAAGTGGACGGGCATCCCGGTGTCCAAGATGCTGGAAGGCGAGCGGGAGAAGCTGCTGCGCATGGAGGAGGCCCTGGGCGAGCGCGTTATTGGCCAGCATGAGGCGGTGAAGGTGGTCTCCGATGCCATCCGGCGCTCCCGGGCGGGGCTGTCGGACCCGAACCGACCCAATGGTTCCTTCCTGTTCCTCGGCCCCACCGGGGTGGGCAAGACGGAGCTGTGCAAGGCCCTGGCCGCGTTTCTGTTCGACACGGAAGAGGCCATGGTCCGCATCGACATGTCGGAGTTCATGGAAAAGCACTCCGTGTCGCGCCTCGTGGGTGCGCCCCCGGGCTACGTGGGTTACGAAGAGGGCGGCTATCTGACCGAGGCCGTGCGGCGTAAGCCGTACTCGGTGATCCTGCTCGACGAGGTGGAGAAGGCCCATACGGACGTCTTCAACATCCTGCTCCAGGTGCTGGACGACGGTCGGCTCACGGACGGCCACGGGCGCACCGTGGATTTCCGCAACACGGTGATCGTCATGACGTCAAACCTGGGCTCGGAGATCATTCAGTCCATGGCCGGCGAGGAGCACTATGCGCGGATGCGGGCCTCCGTGATGGACATTGTCGGTACCCACTTCCGGCCGGAGTTCATCAACCGGGTGGATGACGTGGTGGTGTTCCACGCGCTGGAGCAGGAGCAGCTCAAGGCCATCGCCGCCATCCAGACCCGGTATCTGTCCGAGCGGCTGGCAGATCGGGACATGGCGATCCGCTTTACCGATGCGGCGCTGAGCAAGCTCTCCGAGGCCGGTTTCGATCCGGTCTACGGTGCGCGGCCGTTGAAGCGGGTGATTCAGTCACGGGTGGAGAACAGCCTGGCCCACGAAATCCTCGAGGGCAATTTCGGCCCCGGGGATGCTATCGAGGTGGACTATCGGGGCGAGGGCTTCACCTTCGATCGCAAGGCCAACGCGGCAGCGTAACGCGGGCGATCGGGCCGCGCAGGGATGCGCGCCGCCCGAGCCGCCACGGAGTCGGCGGCCGGGCGCAGGGCGCGGTGCGCCGCGCACGTGCTACCAGGACTGAAAACGGTGCAGCCCGAGGCCTTCGAGCTCCAGCTCAGGGGTCTTGCCGCTGATCACATCGGCGACGATGCGCGAGCAGCCGCAGGCGAACGTCCAGCCGAGGTGGCCGGGGCCGGCATTGAGGAAAAGGTTGGGCACGGGAGATGGCCCCAGGATTGGCGGCCCGTCCATGGTCATGGGCCGGAGCCCGGCCCAGTAAGTCGGTTCATGGCGCTCGGCATGCTGCCCCAGGCTCGGAAACCGTCCCGAGGCCTGGCGCAGCACTGTCGCCGCCCGCCGGGTTTGCAGGCTGTCGTCGTAACCGGCAAACTCCGCGGTGCCCGCCAGGCGGATGCGGCCACCAAGCAGGGTCACTACCACCTTGCGGGCGTCGTCGATGATGGGGATTTGTGGCGGATTGCGCCAGCCTTCCAGCGGCAGCGTGGCGGAATACCCCTTGACCGGGTAGATGGGCAGGCGCACCCCCACCTGGCGCGCCAGGCGTTTGCTGTCGTTGCCGGCGGCGATCACGTAGCTGTCCGCCTCCAGCGGCCCGGTTGCCGTCTCCACGGCCTTGACCCGCCCACCCTCCAGGCGCAAGCGTTCGACGTTGCACCCGAACTGAAACGTCACTCCGGCATCGGTGGCCAGTGCGGCCAGGCGTTCCGTGAACAGGCGGGCATCGCCGCTTTCGTCATCCGGATAGTAGATGCTGCCGATGAGCTGGTCGCGTGATTCCTCCAGTGCCGGTTCCAGCGCCACGGTCTGTGGCGTATCCAGCACCGAGTGGCGCACGCCGAGCGGAGCCGTCACCTTTGAGGCGTGCAGAGCCTTGTCCAGGGCTGCCGGGTCATCGAATACCTTGAGGATGCCGTTCTGCGCGTCGTCGTAGCGAATGCGTGTGTCCCGGCGTAACTCCCGCAGGAGCTGCAGGCTGTAGACCGCCAGGGCGGCGTTGACGCGGGTGTGGCGTTCGAAGCGGCTCCGTGTGCTGTTGCGGACAAACCCTGTGCCCCAACCCAGGAGGTACGGTATCTGGCCCGGCCGCAGCAGTAGCGGGGAGTCCTCGCGCCCGATCCAGCGCAACAGCTGCCAGAGGATGCCCGGCGCGTTCCATGGCTCCGCATGGCTCGCGTGGAGCAGCCCGCCGTTGGCGAAGCTGGTCTCCTCACCCGCCCGTGTGGCCCGATCCACCACGGTGACGTCATGCCCCTCCCGGCGCAGATACCAGGCCGTAGTGACCCCCAGCACACCGGCGCCGATCACGATAATGCGCATGCTACCCCCCGATACGCTGCGCGTGCGTGCCACGCCGCGACATGCCGTACGTTCGCCGCGATGATACAGCCTTCACCCAGGCCGGTGCATCCGGCACCGTCAGGCCGTCACCACCAGCAGGCTATCGAGCGGGGTGCAGGGCCTGGTCAGTGGCTGAGTGGGCGTAGACCGCCCAGCGGTTCTTGCCCTGTTCCTTGGCCTGATACATGGCGCTATCGGCCCGGTGAAGCAGTGGCCGCTCACTGTCGCCATGGTCGGGGAATACGCTGATGCCGATACTGATGCCCGCGCAGTTGGTGGCGGATAACCGCTTTGCCGCCGCCAGCAGGCGCTCGGCCAGCGCCGGCGCGTCGCCGGAGTGGCCGAGCGCTGCCACGACCACGAACTCATCGCCGCCCAGGCGTGCAAGGGTGTCACCCGGTCGGAGCACACTTCCCAGTTCATTGGCCAGGCGACACAGCAAGCGGTCGCCTTCGTGATGACCAAGCTGATCGTTGACCTGCTTGAATCCATCGACATCCAGGAGCAACACTGCCACAGGCTGCCGGCTGCGCCGTGCAAGGCCCAGTTGATGGGCCAGTCGGTCACTGAGCAGGCGCCGATTGGGCAGTCCGGTGAGCCCGTCATGGTAGGCCTGGGATTCCAGCTCTTCCAGGAAGTTGGCATGGCTTACCGCGACGGCCCCCAAGTCCGCCAGACGTTGCAGCGCGTCGAGCTGTTCGCAGGTGGGGCGGCCCGCTTCGGCCCGGAACACGGTGAGGGCCCCCAGCGTGTTGCCGTCGCGTGAGCGCAGCGGTTCCGACCAGATGCTGTGAATGCCGTGGGCCACTGCAAACCAGCGATAGTCCGGCCAACGGTCCTCCATGCGCACGTCCGGGCAGATGTGCCGTTCCCCCGTGGCCACGACACTGGCGCAGAGGCTCTCGTCCGTATCGAACCCGTGATGGGCTTCCAGTCCCTGGCGCAGATGCGGCGGCATGTCCGGCGCAATCAGCAGCCGGCCTCCCTCCGGCCGTGGCACGGAGATGATCGCGATGGTCTCGGGCAATTGGCTTTCCGCGAGCTCGCAAACGGAGCCCAGCGTGGCCTGGACCGGCTCTCGCCGGGTCACGCGCTCAAGAATGATGCTGCGCGCGTCCTGCAAGGAGGGTGTCGCGCTTTGACGTTCCACCGGGCGCCAGTGCAGCAATATGCGCTCCGGGCGATCCTCCCGCAGTAGGACCGTCTTCTTGACCGAGACCTCCAGGTCGTGTCCATGGGCGTCCAGCAGATGCCAGGTGGGGCCGGGGTATGGTGCCTCCGCGTCGGTACGCGCCCGCAAGTGTTCCATAAAGGCCGTCGCGTCCCCGCTGAGGAAGCGGGTGAGATTCCGCCCGATGAGCCCGTGCCGGTCCTCGTCAAGTAGCCGGCCGAGCGCCAGGTTGACGGCAAGGATACGGCCCTGCTGGTCGCAGGTGCACAGGGGTTCGTCCAGACCGTCCAGGGTCTCTTGGAGCAGCTCCCCTCGTGCGACATGACCGGTGTGTATGCGCGCCTCCTCGCGCCCCGCCTGCAGCAGTTCAACGTGGGCGGCCAGGGCCTCCACGGCAAGGCTTTTCGCAGAGGGCACGGTGGTTGCCTGTGTTTGCGACGGGGCAATAAGGCACAGGTGAACGTCGCCAGAGTCGGTGGGCACGGGCAGCAGCTGCAGCGGGCGTTCCGGACCGAGCAAGCCGAGGTCCGATGTGGTGGTCACTTCGGTGCCAGCGGCAATCAGCGGTGCAAGACGGGTCATGAGCCGCTGCAGCCCAAGGGGTGCGTTGAACGCCCCGAGCAGGCGGGTCTCGTCATTGGTCGTTTGCAGGATTAGTGCACCCTCGGCCGCGGTGTCATGGCAGAGCCAGCGCAGAAGGGGGGGCAGGCTCTCGGCAGGGAGTTCACGGTCTGTTGATCCCCCTGAACCTCCGCGAGATTCCGATTCCAGCGCTCCGCTGCCCATGTAACTCCCCTCCGCCATTCCCGTAACGGCGTTGCGACGACCGATGTTGCAACAAGCCAACACTTTACCGTACTGTTCACTGTTGACTAAAGCAGAAAAATTGGGTGCTGGCCATCATTGGTTGATGCCCTTCGGTCGTAAAGCCGCCGACCGGCGTTGCCATCCGCCGACAATGGCACACGTCAGCCCAGTCTGGCGCCGTTTTGCACCGGTTTGTCCGGTACCGCAAGCACAACCCCGCCGTCTTCGCTGTAAAATCCCGTGACCAGGCATTCCGAGCGCATGGGGCCGATCTGCTTCGGAGGGAAATTGACCACTGCCAGGATCTGGCGACCGACCAGATCGTCGGTGCTGTAGTGGTCGGTGATTTGTGCACTTGATCGCCTTATGCCCAGGTCGGGACCGAAGTCCACGGTGAGCTTGTAGGCCGGCCGCCGAGCTTCGGGGAACGGTTCCGCGTGCGTAATCGTTCCGGCGTGTAGCGCGATGGCTTGGAAATGATCCCAATCAATGGTTTGCATAAAAGTCACTCCCGTCACTTTAAAGAGGCCAATGGTGCCATGCGCCGAAGATTCAGTCGCGGGCCGGTCGTTGTCCACAGATCCTGTGGATAAGAATGTGGATAATGCCTGCACGTCCGGCCGCAACTCCCACCATTGGCGGCTTTGTGTCAGATTGATGAACATTTGGGCAGATCAATAATTAACTTTAATATCAGCAATATATGATTCTATGTGGTGTTTGTGGTACAGCCTTGCTGTGCCGACCGGTTCGTCGTTTCGGGGTTGACAGACGGGGGCGGTGTCTGTGCACAACCGTGCGGCGGTGGCGGCTCTCGCACCGGGGCGGGAATTGTTACACTGCGCACAGCATGTCCAAATTGCGGATCGGCTGATTCGGCGATTCACAGCGACAAGAGCGAGCCGTCCATGCACGACGACCAGCGGACCATCGACACTGCGGCCCAGGCGGTGGTGGACCTGGGCAATCAGATTGCCGAGCAGGACGAACAAGCCGATGTCGGGGATGTCGCCGACGGCCTGCTCTCGGGCGCCATTCACTACTGGCTGTACACGCGCCAACCCTGCGATGACCCGCGCTGTCCCGATTGCGCGCCGCTGCGCACGGCGGAATGGCGATTGCAGCTGCTCCAGCAGCTTGTTGAGGACGTCTCCCGTAGCAGCGAGTATTTTGAATCGCCGGACGACATGACCCCAGGCAACGCCTGATACGCCGGTTCCGTCAGCAGCGCGGCGGGCGCGGTCTGCCCGGCGCCGGTGCGCGCCTGCCTCCAACCAGAAGACGAGCCACCCCGAATGAGTGACAACGACCACCCGCGGCCGCCTATCGCCGAGAAGCAGCTGTCTACCAGCGTCCACCACGGGCACGAGCGCCAGGATCCCTACGCGTGGCTGCGGGACCCCAACTGGCGCGAGGCCATGCGCGATCCGGAGCAACTCGCCGCGCCCATCCGCGCCCATCTGGAGGCGGAGAACGGCTATGCCGATGCGGTCATGGCACCCACTGCCTCGTTCCGGGAGCGCCTGTTCGCCGAGTTGCGCGGCCGCATCCGCGAGGACGACAGCTCGGTCCCCATGAGGGACGGCCCCTACTTCTATTACAGCCGCTATCGGCAAGGGGGGCAGCATGCCCTGCTGTGCCGGCGGCAAGGGGGCGAGGATGCTCCGGAGCAGATTCTGCTCGATGGTGATGCGGAAGCCGGCGGTCACGAGTACTTCCGGCTGGGGGCGGCGGAACACGCGCCGGACCATCACTACCTGGCCTATGGCGTGGACACGTGCGGTGCCGAGAGCTGGGTGATTCGCTTTCGCAACCTGGCCGATGGCGCGGATCTGCCGGATCGCATCGAGAACGCGCGCGGTGATTTCGAGTGGGCCACCGACGGGCGCACGCTGTTCTATACGGTGCTCGATGCGGATCACCGCCCCAAGTGGGTGTACCGGCATCGTTTAGGCACGAGTGCTGCGGCGGACGTGCTCGTCTACGAAGAGCCGGACGACGGCTTTTTCGTCGGCGTGGACAAGACGGAAAGCGGGCGTTTCCTGTTGATCTCCAGTCACGATCATGTCACCAGCGAGGTGCGCTTTATCCCGGCAGACCAGCCGGATGCAGCACCGGAGTTGTTGTTCCCGCGTGAGAGGGGCATTGAGTACGGTATCGCCGACCACGGTGACCACTGGCTTGTACTCACCAACCGCGATGCCGAGGACTTCCGCATTATCACGGCGCCCCGTGCGCGCCCTCAGGGCTGGGAGGATCTCGTGCCGCACCGGCCGGGCCATCTCATACAGGATATGCTGCTCTTTCGGGGTTATCTTGTGCGGACCGAAGTCGCCGATGCGCTGCCGGCGATTGTCGTGCGCGATCTGCACAGCGGCCAGGAGCATACCGTGCGCTTCGACGAGGCCTGCTACGCATTGGGCATGGTACCGGGCTATGAGTACGACACCACCACCTTGCGGCTGACCTACAGCTCGTTCAGCACACCAGCGCGCGTCTATGACTACGACATGGCGACGCGGGAGCGGGTGCTGCGCAAGGAGCAGGAGATACCGAGCGGCCACGACCCGGAGGCCTACGTCGTGCAGCGCCTGTTCGCCACCGCCCCGGACGGCGAACAGGTGCCGGTGTCGCTGTTCCACCATCGGGCGGTGCGCCCGGGGGCCGATACGCCGCTGCTGCTCTACGGCTACGGCGCCTATGGAATGATCGACCTGCCTGGTTTTTCGCCGCTGCGCTTGAGTCTGGTGAACCGCGGGTTCGTCTACGCAGTGGCACACGTGCGCGGCGGCAAGGACCGCGGCTACCATTGGTACCGGGACGGTAAGCTTGAGCGCAAGGCGAATACCTTCAACGATTACATCGCCTGCGCCGAGCACCTGATCGAGGCGGGCTATACCGGCGCCGGCCGCTTGACCACGCATGGCGGCAGTGCCGGCGGCATGCTCGTGGGCGCCGTGCTGAACCAGCGCTCGGAGCTCTTCCACGCCGCCGTGGCCGATGTCCCGTTCGTGGATGTGCTCAATACCATGCTCGACCCGAGTCTGCCCCTGACACCGCCGGAATGGCCGGAGTGGGGCAATCCGATCGAGGACGAAACCGCCTATCGGACGATCCTGGCCTACTCACCCTACGACAATGTCCGGGCCCAGCCCTACCCGCACCTGTTGGTGACAGCCGGCGTGTCGGACCCGCGGGTGACCTACTGGGAGCCGGCCAAATGGGTGGCCCGCCTGCGCACGTTGAAGGCAGACAGCAACTGGCTGCTGTTGCGCACGAATATGAGTGCCGGTCATGGCGGACCCGGCGGCCGCTTCGATTTTCTCGAAGAGGTGGCCTACCGTTACGCCTTCATTCTCATGGTCTATGGTAACGAGGAAGCCACGGCCGCCCAGGCTGGATGACGCGTGTTGCCAGTGTCCTGTAACCGAAATTCGTGAACCGTGGATATCCGACTCAAACGCATCCATGATCCCGCCGACCCCGAAGACGGTATGCGCATGCTGGTGGATCGCCTGTGGCCGCGTGGGGTCCGCAAGGCGGACGCGGGGGTGGATGTATGGATGCGCGAACTGGCGCCGTCCAGCGAGCTGCGGCGCTGGTTCGGGCATGCTCCGGTGCGTTGGAGAGGTTTCCGGCAATCCTATCGCAGCGAACTGGCGGCGGTACCCGAGGCACTGGACCGGGTGCTGACCCTGGCTCGGCAGCAACCGGTGACCCTGCTTTTCGCTGCCCGCGATCGCGACCATAACCAGGCTGTGGTCCTGCGCGAGGTATTGCTGGAGCGCGCGGCGGATGGGCCCCGCGGACAACCCGCATCGCCGACCTGCTACGCCGGCGATTTTGCCGCCTACAATGGGCTTGACCGCGAGGATCCGTGAAATCGGTGCGCCTGCGGCGCTATGTTATTGACGGTGGATTACGGCTTCGCCTAATCCACGACGAGCAGCCATGCCATGGCACTGCGGCCGATCGAAGGGTGTAGGGTGTCATTAGCGCGAGCGTAATGCACCGTTAAACCAATTGCGCCACAGGCGCACAGGCGCACCCCGAGTCGTGTGCCTGCGGCGCTGTGTTATTGACGGTGGATTACGCTTCGCTAATCCACCCTACGTGGCTACGTGGCTACGCCACGGAGTCCTGCCTTGGCCCCGGGGCTGATCGGAGGGGGGATTCGCAAAGCATAACGCACCGTCGGCCTGAAAGGCGCTCATTCCACCTGGTCCAACGGCTGAAATTCCTGATCCACTGCAAAGGGCACCGACTCCGAAACCAGGGGTGTTGGTGGGGCCGGGGAACGTGGCGCGCCCGACAGGAGCCGCTCGCGGCGCAGCCGTCGCTCTTCCGAAGGGGAGCGGCCCTGGCGCTCGTGGTAGCACTTGGTGAAGTGTGGCGGTGAGACGAACCCGCAGGCCAAGGCCACGTCGGTAATGGGCATTTCCGTTTGCAGCAGCAGCTGCCGTGCACGGG
>NZ_SKOG01000126.1 GCF_007120195.1 Aquisalimonas sp. | reverse complement strand
TCGCCCAGGGGGTCGTGCCGGGCCGCGCACGCGACATCGCGCTGTTCCTCGCCGGCATGCTCGGGTTGGAGCTGCCCGACGACGACGCCGCGCGGCTCGGCTTCTTCCCCACCGACCAGCTCCGGGCCGAGACCTTCCGTGCGGTCAACGAGCTCGTCGCGGGCGTCGCGGGGCGGCGCCCCCTCGTGCTCGTGCTCGAGGACCTCCACTGGGCGGACTCGGCCACCGTCGACCTCGTGACCCAGCTCCTGGACACCGCCGAACGTGCACCGCTCCTGCTCCTGCTCGCCTTCCGCCCGCGACGCGACGACCCCTCCTGGACGGTCCACGAGCAGGCCGAACGCGAGCACCCCCACCTGCACGTCACGATCGAGCTGGCACCCCTCGGAGACGACGCGACCCGCGACCTCGTCGCGTCGCTGCTCGAGGTCGACGGTCTGCCCGAGCGGGTGCGGTCCACGATCCTGGACCGCTCCGAGGGCAACCCGTACTTCGTCGAGGAGGTCATCCGGTCGATGATCGACCAGGACCTGATCCGCCGGGACGGGGAGCGCTGGACCGCAACCGCTGAGATCGGGCAGCTGGTCGTCCCCGACGCCCTCAGCGCCCTCGTCACGAGCCGGCTCGACCGCCTGGACGACGGGGCCAAGGACGTCGCCCAGGCTGCCAGCGTGCTGGGACGCGAGTTCCGCTACGACGAGCTCGTGGCCGTGCTCGGGGATGTCGCCGGGCTCGACGACGCGCTGATCGAGCTCCAGCGGCGCGAGTTCCTCCGGGAGGTCGCGCGCGTGCCGAAGCGGCGCTTCCGCTTCAAGCACAGCCTGATGCAGGAGGCGATCTACGAGACCGTGCTGCTACGCACGCGGTCCCAGCTCCACGCCGCCGCCGCCGACCTGCTCGAGCAGCTCCAGCCGGAGCGGGTCGAGGACATCGCCGAGCACCTGCTCCGCGGCCGACAGGTCGAGCGCGCGATCCCCTACCTGCTGGACGCTGGAAAGCGGGCCCTCCGGGCCCACGCCCTGCCGGAGGCGCAGCGCCGCTTCGAGCAGGCCGTCGACCTCCTGGCGGACAGCGACGACCCCGACCTGCTGCGGCGGGCGCTGGAGGGCCTCGGGCAGGCCAAGGAGCTGGCCTTCGACTTCGAGGGGGCGGTCGAGGTCTACACCCGGCTGCGCGACGAAGGCGAGCGGCGCGACGACACCCCGATGTGGATCTCCGGGCAGAACAAGCTGGCCTTCATCACCGGCATCATGCTCGGGCAGCGCGACGAGGCGCTGGCGGACCTGACGGACGCGGAGTCCCGCGCCAGAGGCGCCGCCGACGAGCTCGGGCTGGTCGAGGCCTGCATGAAGAAGTGTTACCTGCACACGCTCGGGGCGGAGTTCGACGAGGTCGAGCACTACATGCGCGAGGTGAAGCGCCTCGGCGCCGAGCTCGACGACGACGAGGCTTTCCTCTTCGGCCTGAGCCACCTCGCCGCGACCAACGTCTTCCTGACCCGCTTCGACGAGGGCCTCGCCCAGGCGGAGGAGGCGCTGGCCAAGGCCGAGGAGGTCGGCCACCTCAAGTTCCAAGCGGAGCTGTTGTCCTTCGCGATCCCCGCCTGCCACATGCGCAACGGGAACATGGAGGCGGGCATCGCCGCGATCGAGCGCGGCATGGAGATCGCCCTGCGTATCGGCAGCCGCGAGGACGAGGCCTTCGCGGCCGGGGCGCAGGGCCGGCTCGCGATGATGCGAGGCGATCTCGAGGACGCCCTGGCTTCCCTCCGCCGGGCAGTGGCTGCGGCCGACGCGACCGGCATCCCGATGATCCGAGCGATGGGCCTGTGCCTGGAGGGCAGCTGCTACCTCCAGATCGGCGGTCCCATGCTCCAGCGCGCCGTCGACCTGCACACGCAGACCTTGGAGCTCATGTCCATGCCCACGGGGTCGACGCTCGCCACCTGGCTGGCTGCCGACATGGCCCTGTGTGCCCTGGAGGCCGGCGACCTCGATCGTGCGGCTGAACTGGTCGACAACGCGCTGCACATGCCGAACTCGATGATGTACCTGATGCGGCCGCAGGCGCTGCTCGCCGCCTCCCGGCTCGCGCTCGCCCAGGGCCGTCCCGACGACGCACGCGCCCACGTCGACGAGCTCGAGGCCTACGTCGCCGAGCGGCAGATGCAGGACCAGGCGATCACAGCTGGCCTGGCCAGGGCGGTGGTCGAGGCCGAGACCGGCAACCACGCCGAGGCCGTCGAGCATCTCGAGCGCTGCGCAGACATCGCAGCATCCACGGACCTCGCCCGGGTCCTCCTCGACGTCCGAGCGCTCCAGGCCCGGTCGCTCGATGCCCTGGGACGGGACGAGGAGGCCGCCACGGTCCGTTCGGACGCCGAGGGCATCGTCGATCGGATCGCGAGCTCGTTCCACGACCCCGACCTCAGGGCGGCCTTCCTGTCGGGATCCCGGAAGCTGCTCGCGGGGTCCGGGGCCGGCTGAGACGGGTGGCCTGCCGGGTCACATCGTCGCGAGGCGCTCCGCCAGGGTCCCGAGCATCGCCTTGGCCACCTCCGGCCGCTCCTCGAGGATGGCCGACAGCTCGACCTCGCCGAGGACGAGACCGTGGACGCCGTCGGCACCGGCCACGACGTCCGCGGCCCGTGGCCGGCCGCTGAGGAGCGAGAGCTCGCCGACATGCTCAGCGGGCCCGTAGGTGCGGATCAGCTCGCCCTCCGGGCGGCGCACCTCCACCTCGCCGGCGATGACGACCAGCATCTCGTCCCCGGTGCTCCCGTAGCTGAAGACGGCCTCGCCGGGTTCGTAGCGTCGCTCGGCGGTGACCACGGCGATCCGTTCGAGGTCCTCCGCGTCGATCTCGGAGAACATCGGCACCTGCTGGAGCGCGACGACGCGGTCGACGGTGTCGAGGGTGCGGATCTCCTCCATGTGCGTCGGC
>NZ_SKOG01000200.1 GCF_007120195.1 Aquisalimonas sp. | reverse complement strand
GCCGTAGCGCTCCAGCTTGCGCTCGCCCACACCGTTGAGAGACGCCATGGCCGCCAGCGTCCGCGGGCGGGCGCTTGCCATCTCCATGAGCGTGCTGTCATGGAAGATCATGTACGGAGGCAGGCCCTGTTCCTCCGCGAGCCGCCGGCGGCAGGCCCGCAGTGCATCCCAGAGCTCGCGGCTCGCCTCGTCCACGAGGCCCTCTCCGGGCTGGTGCTGGCGCCGCCCTCCGCCCCGCGGCTTGCGCTCCTTGCGCAGGGTCAGGCGCGAGTCGCCACGCAACACGGGGCGGCACGCTTGCGTCAGGCGCAGACCGCCGTGGCCGTCGGCATCCACCGTCAACAACCCCAAGGCGACTAGTTGTCTAAAGACCCCCCGCCACTGTCGGCCGTCGAGCCCGGCGCCAATACCCCAGGTACTCAGGCGGTGGTGGCCCAGCTGGCGGATGCGCTCGTTATCGGCCCCGAGCAGCACATCCACGAGATGGCTGACACCGAAGCGCTGACCCGTGCGCCAGACACAAGACAACGCCTTGCGCGCCGCGTCCGTGGCATCCCAGCTGTCGGCGGGCTCCAGGCAGGTATCGCAATTGCCGCAGGCGGTGTGCGCGGTCTCGCCAAAATGGGCCAGCAGGGCCTGGCGCCGGCAGCCCAACAGCTCACAGAACGCGAGCATGTCCTCGAGCTTCTGGCGTTCGATGCGGCGTCGCTGGGCGTCCACCGCGGACGACTCGATGAGTTGTCGCAACAGTATGACGTCCTGTAGCCCATAGACCATCCAGGCGTCCGCCGGCAGGCCATCCCGCCCGGCGCGCCCCGTTTCCTGGTAGTACGCCTCCAGACTGCGCGGTAAGTCCAGGTGCGCGACGAAGCGGACATCCGGCTTATCGATGCCCATGCCGAAGGCGATAGTCGCCACCATGATCACGCCCTCCCCGGCCAGAAAACGCTCCTGGTTGCGCCTGCGCTCCTGTGCCGACAGCCCTGCGTGGTATGGCAGGGCGACCCATCCCTGCTGTTGCAGCCAGGCTGCCATCCTGTCCACCTTGCGGCGCGACAGGCAGTAGACGATACCGGAGTGGCCGGACTGCTCCCGCGCCAGAAACGTCTTCAGCTGCTGCTTGGCGTTGTGTTTTTCCGCGACGCGATAACGGATGTTTGGCCGGTCAAAGCTGGAGATGAACCGGGTCGCGCCCTGCATGTTCAGCCGCTCGAGAATCTCCTCACGGGTACGCGGATCGGCGGTTGCGGTCAGCGCCATGCGTGGCACCTGGGGCCAGTCCTGCCCGAGGACGGCCAGCTGCAGGTACTCGGGGCGGAAATCGTGACCCCACTGCGAGACGCAATGGGCCTCGTCGATGGCAAACAGGGCCGGCTTGGCCTGGTGCAACAACTGTTGCATACGCGGTGTGAGCAGCCGCTCCGGGGCGACGTAAAGAAGCTCCAGCTCGCCGGCCACGAATTGCTGTTCGATGGCGCGCGCGGTGTGCGCATCAAGCCCGGAATGCAGGCAGGCGGCGCTGACACCGCTTTGCACCAGCGCCGCCACCTGATCGTCCATGAGCGCGATCAGGGGGGAGACAACGATGCCCGTGCCCGGGCGTGCCATGGCGGGAATCTGGTAGCACAAGGACTTGCCGCCGCCAGTGGGCATCAATACCAGGGCGTCCTCGCCGTCCATGACGTGGTCAACCACCTGCCGCTGCATCGGCCGGAACTGTTCGTACCCGAACACACCATGCAAAATAGCTTGCGGCTCCCGCAACGCTCCTGTTGATGGGTCTGCCGTATTGATGATGGGCTCCCGTAACGGTTCAAGCGCACTGTCACGCGACTGTTGTGGGGCGACGCGGACGAGAAGCAGGGTATCCGCTTGCTAACACACGCGAAAGCCCCCGTGAAAGCCAACACGACGCGCCGCTGATCTCGCAGCGAGCACCGTCGGATCTCAGGTGACTGCGCCCGCTGAGGTGAAAGCTTATGTCTAACAACGCATTTTATTCCACCATGGCTTCTCGGCACGCCCTGCAACGGAACAAGGTCGTCACCGCAGAGGAAGCCGTGCGGCTGATCCGCGATGGGGACACCGTGGCCACCGGCGGCTTCGTTGGCATCGGTGTGGCGGAGCATGTCCTTGCGGCGCTGGAAGAGCGTTTCGTTGCCAACGGCGCGCCCCGGAACCTGACTTTGGTCTATGCGGCCGGGCAGGGTGACGGCAAGGAGCGCGGGCTTAACCACCTGGGGCACGAAGGGCTCGTCCGTCGGGTCATCGGCGGCCACTGGGGTTTGGTGCCGAAGCTGCAGAAACTCGCCATTGATAACCGGATCGAGGCCTACAACCTCCCCCAGGGTGTGATTTCCCACCTGTTCCGTGACATTGCCGCGGGCAAGCCCGGGATGCTGAGCCGTGTCGGGCTGGGCACGTTCGTGGACCCGCGCCTCGATGGCGGCAAGATCAACCCCTCGACCACCGAAGACCTCGTCGAGTTGACGACCGTCGGTGATCGCGAGTACCTCTTCTACAAGGCGTTCCCCATCACGGTGGCAATCATCCGCGGCACCACCGCTGACCCGAGTGGCAACGTGACCATGGAGAAAGAGGCGCTCACGCTGGAGGGTCTGGCGATTGCCTCGGCAGTGCACAACTCCGGCGGCGTCGTCATCGTCCAGGTGGAGCGTTTGGCCGAGCGCGAGACTCTCCACAGCGGGGCGGTGAAGATTCCCAGCGTGCTGGTGGACTGCGTCGTGGTGGCGCCGCTTGAACAGCACTGGCAGACGTTTGCCGAGCCTTACAATCCGGCGTTCAGCGGCGAGTTGCGGGTGCCCATGCAGTCCATCCAACCCATCGAGATGTCGGCACGCAAGGTCATCGCCCGAAGGGCCGCGTGCGAGCTCAAGGCCAATGGCGTCGTCAACCTCGGCATCGGTATGCCGGAGGGTGTCGCCAATGTGGCGAGCGAGGAGAAGGTCATCGATCTGATCACGCTCACCGCCGAGCCGGGAGTGATCGGCGGCATCCCCTCGGGAGGGCTCAATTTCGGCGCCGCCACCAATACCCAGGCCATTGTGGACCAGCCTGCGCAGTTCGACTTCTACGACGGCGGGGGGCTCGACATTGCCTTTCTGGGCATGGCGCAGATCGATCGCCTCGGCAACGTCAACGTCAGCAAGTTTGGCCCTAAGCTGGCCGGCGCCGGCGGTTTCATTAACATCAGCCAGAACGCCAAGAAGGTCGTCTTCATGGGCACGTTCATGGCGGGAGCCCGGTTCGACATCGAGCAGGGCCAGCTTAAGGTCCGCGAGGAGGGCAAGACCAGAAAGTTCGTATGGGAAGTCGAGCACCGCACCTTTAGTGGCCCCCATAGTGCGGCCGAGGGACAAACGGTGCTTTATGTTACCGAGCGGTGCGTATTTCGGCTGACGGACCAGGGCCCGGAACTGCTGGAGATTGCCCCGGGGCTGGATCTGCAGCGGGACGTGCTCGACCATATGGATTTCAAACCGCTCGTGGCCGAGCCATTGGAGCAGATGGACGGCCGTATCTTTGACGCCGCGGTTATGGGCATCAAGGATGATTTGCTGCGGCTGCCGCTGGAAGATCGCCTGAGCTACGACCCGGAGCAGAATCTGTTTTTCGTCAACCTGGAGGGCTACGCCATACGGCGACCAGAGGATGTCGAACGGCTTCGAGCGGAAGTGGAGCGGCGCCTGGCGCCCCTTCAGCAACAGGTCTTCGCGATCGTCAACTACGACAATTTTGAGATCGCGCCCGAGCTCTTGGACACCTACACCGACATGGTCAAGTGGTTGATGGATCATTACTACTGCGGGGTCACGCGTTATACCACCGGCGCGTTTTTGCGCATGAAGCTTGGTGAGCTGCTGGAGCAAAGGGACGTCGCCCCACACATCTACGAGCGGGAAGAAGAAGCACGCGATTTTCTGCGGCGTTGGGAGCGGCCCTCTGAGGATTAAAGGGGTAGCCGAGCGGGTCGCCCAGGTGCGGTTTTGATGCTGCGGCTCACCAGCCATTGGAGCGTCCCGCTAACACTGCGCACCGCAGTGCCGAGCCGCGCATCATTGCCGTGAGATGCCCCTGGCTTGTGCTGCTCAGTGATCTGTCGCAATATCTCAATGGGTCCACCGCAGGGCCCGATGCGCGTACAAACGCATGCAATCTGCGCCGCAACATCGCTCAGCACCTCATGCGTTGTTATCTGCCCAGCCGGTTAGGGCCTTTCCCCAACCGGCAGTGTTCGCGGCGGGTGCCGCAAGGAAACTGACGCACGCCTGAGCAAGGTTGGGTGCGTTCTTGCGATCGGCGCATTTTTTTGGGGCCCCACCGAACTGGTTGTTTTTCTGGCAGCCCCTTGGACGGCATGTGCCATTGGAGTAAGCGCATTTACGGCAAGCCCGTAGCTGGTGTCCCGGGGGCATTCAGACGCGCGCAGGGAGATAACGGGAGAGGAACTCATGGCATATACGAGTATTGCCGCACTGGTTGCCGCAGGGCTGGGCGTGCTGCTGCTGATTCTGGGGCTGGTGCGCCTGTGCCGGCTTCGGATTGCTAACGGCTCCGGCCATTGTGTGCTCGGCGTACTGCTGGTTGGGCTCGGCGCGGCGGTGGGCGCGGTGGGCGCCAACCTGCACACCTATGATCGGCTCACCCAGGAGCGCGACGTCCTGGAGATCCGGTTCATACGGGAAGGCGATCAGCTATTCACCGCGATCTTGCAGTATCCGGACTCACCGGTGGCGCACCGTTACCGTCTGCTCGGCGATGAATGGCAGCTCGATGCGCGCATGCTCAAGTGGCAAGGCCCGGCCATAGTAGCCGGCATGGACAGTTATTATCGACTGGAGCGACTCAGCGGCCGTTATCGTGACCTGGACCAGGAACGCGATGACCCCCGCAAGGTCCACGCCCTTGGAGATAACGGCGGCTTGGACATCTGGTCCATCGTTCGTGAGAACGATGACTACCTGCCCTGGGTGGACGCCGTCTACGGTAGTGCTACCTATTTGCCTATGCGCGACGGTGCCCGTTATCGCGTCCAGGTCAGCCAGACCGGCCTGCTGGCGCGATCGGTGAACAATGACCAGGAGGCGCCAACGCGTCTGTGGCGTTAGTGTCCTGTAACCCCGCGCCCTGCCCGCCCGCCGTCGGCCTTGCCCCTCGGCGATGAAGGCGTTGCATGTAGTTTCGGCGCCCGGGAACAGCGACTGGGATCAGTGCGTCACGACCGATGCCGAGCCAGGATCTTGCTGGTACACTCGCGCGGCATGTTAAATCTAGTCAATCTCACATTGCGGCGCGGGGCCGACGCGCTCATCGAAGACGCCAATGTGCTGGTCCGCGCCGGCGAACGGGTCGGGCTCGTGGGCGCCAATGGCACCGGCAAATCCAGCCTGTTTGCCCTCATCCGCAACGAGCTCCAGGCCGACGCTGGTGAGTGCACCATGCCGCCGGGGCTGGTCATGGCGCATGTCGCCCAGGAGACGGCGGCCAGCGAGCGCACCGCCGTGGAGTTTGTCATGGATGGCGATGGCGAGCTGCGGCGTATCGAGGCGGCACTGGTCGAGGCGGAAGCCGCCGGCGATGGCGAACGCATGGCTGTGCTGCACGGTCACATCGAGTCCATCGAGGGTTACAGCGCACGCGCGCGGGCCGGTGCCCTGATGCACGGCCTGGGTTTCGGCTCCAGCGACGAGGACACCCACGTGTCACGCTTCTCGGGCGGCTGGCGCATGCGGCTCAACTTGGCGCAGGCGCTCATGTGTCGCTCGGATCTGCTGTTACTCGACGAGCCCACCAATCACCTGGATTTGGACGCCGTGCTGTGGCTGCAGGAGTGGCTGCGCGGCTACACCGGCACGCTGCTGCTGATCGCCCACGACCGCGACTTCCTCGACGCCGTGACCCGGCGCATTCTGCATATCGAGCATCGGGGCATCCACAGCTACACGGGCAACTACTCGGACTTCGAGCGCCAGCGGGCCGAGCGGCTGGCGCAGCAGCAAGCGGCCTACGAGAAGCAGCAGGCGGAAGTGGCGCGTATCCGGCGATTCGTGGACCGATTTCGCGCCCAGGCCACCAAGGCCCGCCAAGCCCAAAGCCGGATCAAGGCGCTGGAGCGCATGGAGCAGCTCAGCCCGGCGCACGTGGACTCACCGTTCCGTTTCGCATTCAAGGAACCGGATCATCTGCCGCGACCCCTGCTCACCCTGGATCACGCCAGCACCGGCTATTCAGAGACCCCCGTGGTCAGCGGCATCAACCTGGCCCTCGCCCCCGGTGACCGACTGGGGGTTCTGGGGCCGAACGGCGCCGGCAAGTCCACACTGGTCCGCCTGCTGGCCGGGGAACAACCCCTGCTGGGCGGTAGCCGGGAGCCCGCGCAGCACCTGCGCATCGGCTATTTTGCGCAGCACCAGTTGGAACAGCTCGATGCCGAGGCCTCCCCGGTGCTCCATCTGCAACGCCTCGATCCCAGGGCCCGCGAGCTGGAGCTCCGGAATTTCCTGGGCGGCTTCGGCTTTCAAGGCGACATGGCGTTGGCTGCCGTGAAACCGTTTTCCGGTGGGGAAAAGGCACGGCTGGTGCTGGCGATGCTGGTGTACCAGCGGCCCAACCTGCTGCTGCTGGACGAGCCCACCAACCATCTCGATTTGGAAATGCGCCACGCCTTGACCATGGCGTTACAAGGCTACAGCGGCGCGCTGGTCGTGATCGCCCATGATCGTCACCTGTTGCGCAGCACGACGGATCGCTCGTTGCTGGTGGCGAATGGCAAGGCCGACGCTTTCGACGGTGACCTGGACGACTATGCCAGGTGGCTTGCCGAGGAGCGCCGCGCGAGCGCGGCGCGTCCTCCATCGCCGGGCACCCCGCAGACTGCGGCTAACGCCGGTCGGCGGGAACAACGCCAACGTGACGCCCAGCGTCGCAAGGGGCTGCAGCCGCTGCGCCAGGAGGTCAAGCGACTGGAGGCGGACGTTGACCGGCTCTCAATGCGAATTCAGACGGTAGAGACCGAGCTGGCGGCTCCGGAACTCTACACCGACGCCGGCAGCGACGCGCTGCAGGCGCTGCTACAGGAACAGGGGCGCTTACGTGAGGCACTGCAGGCGGCGGAGGCAGACTGGATGACCGCGCTCGAGCGCCTCGAGCGCGCCGAGAGCAACGAGGACAATCCTGCATGAGCGACACCCAGGAGGACCGTCTCACGGATCTCGAAATCCGCATCACCCATCAGCAGGACATGATCGACACCCTGACCGACAGCCTGATGCGCCAGCAGAAGATTATCGACCAGCTCCACGGGCGATTGGATCAACTGCAACACCGCCTGCGCATGATGGAGGAGGACCAGCCGGCGGACACGCCTAACACACCGGAACCACCCCCGCCCCACTACTGACCCCTTGCCGTCGTCGATGGATCCGCAATCGTAGAACAGCGCCGGGGCGCGGAGCCGGGGGAGAGCCTCGCGCGCGTGTCCTTTTAGAGGCAGACGTACAATCCGTTTCCCACGCCCACAACCTCGCCCGCGCGGACCGGGTACGCATCCACCGGTCATGACACCAGGAGTCCTCATGAGGAGGCGGGTCTGGTATCGTCTCCACCGCCGTGCGTCGCGGGACACCGTCATGGACGCGTTAGATTTGGAGGTTCTGTGCTGCTGCAGCTTCAGGATGTGAGTCTGGCTTTCAGCGGCCCCCCATTACTGGACGGGGTCAACCTGGAAATCCACCACGGCGAGCGGATCTGTTTGCTGGGGCGCAACGGCACCGGCAAATCCACGCTGATGAAGGTCCTGGAAGGCTCACAGGAACCAGACGGCGGTCGGGTCCTGCGGCCCGACGGCCTGCGCGCCGCGCGCATGGAACAGGACGTGCCCGGGTTGGGCCACTGCTGCGTGCGCGATGTGGTCGCCGCCGGGCTTGGCGCGGTCGGCCACGATCTGCAGCGCTGGCACGGGCTCAGCTCCCGAATGGCGGACGGGGACACCACACTTGCCGACGAATTCGAGCTGATTCAGCAGCGCATCGAGGCCGCCGGCGGCTGGCAGCTGGCGGCGCGCGTTGACGCCGTGCTCAGCCGTCTGGAACTGGGGGGCGAGCTGCCTTTCGACGAACTCTCGGGCGGCCGTCGGCGGCGGGTGCTGCTTGCCCGGGCGCTGGTCAGCGAACCGGACCTGCTGTTACTCGACGAGCCCACCAACCACCTGGACATTGATTCCGTGGAGCGGTTGGAGCGGATGCTCCTGGGCTTCCCCGGCACGGTGTTGTTCATCACCCATGACCGGGCCCTTCTGCGCCGCCTTGCAACGCGCATTATTGAACTCGACCGGGGGCAGCTCACCAGTTGGCCGGGAAACTACGACACCTACCTCGAGCGGCGTGAAGCGGCGCTTGCGGCCGAGCAGAAGGCGCAGAACCGTTTCGACCGCAAGCTCGCCCAGGAGGAAGCCTGGATCCGGCAGGGCATCAAGGCCCGGCGCACCCGTAACGAGGGGCGTGTGCGTGCCCTCAAGGCCATGCGCGAGGAACGCCGGCAGCGCCGTGCGCGGGCCGGCACGGTGCGCATGGAGGCCCAGAGCGCGGAGCGCTCGGGCAAGCTGGTGATCGAGGCAGACGGCATCGCCGGTGGATACCAGGGCGAGGCACTGTTCCAGGATTTCACCACGACCATCCAGCGTGGCGACAAGGTGGGCCTTATCGGCCCCAACGGCTGCGGCAAGACTACCCTGCTGCGGGTGCTCCTGGGCGACATGCCCCCGCTGCAGGGAAACATCCGGTGGGGTACACAGCTGGAAGTCGCCTGGTTCGACCAATTGCGGGAATCCCTCGATCCGCAGGCAACGGTCCGGGATACCGTCGGCGGCGGCGGGGAGACCGTGCGGGTCAACGGGCAGGAACGCCATGTGGTCGGCTATCTGCAGGACTTTCTGTTCGAGCCCTCGCGAACGCGGATGGCCGTCTCGTCGCTGTCCGGCGGTGAGCGCAGCAGGCTGCTGCTGGCGCGCCTATTCACCCGCCCTGCCAACGTGCTGGTCCTGGATGAGCCGACCAACGATCTGGATCTGGAGACGCTGGACCTGCTCGAGCAGCAGCTCATGACCTTCAATGGCACGCTGCTGCTGGTGAGCCATGATCGGGAGTTCCTGGACAACGTGGTCACCAGCACCATGGCATTCGACCCCGACGGCGTATTGCGGGAATACGTTGGCGGCTATGCCGACTGGCTGCGCCAGCGCCCGCCGCCACCGAAGACACTGACCGCCGATACCGCCACCCAACCCTCGGCCGTCTCTCAACCCGCCCCCCGGCCCGTCAAGCTGAGTTTCAGGGAAAAGCGGGAGCTGGAAGCATTGCCGGAGCGCATCGAGGCCCTGGAAGCGGAGCACGCCGAACTCTCCGAGCACCTCGCCGACCCGGAATTCTACCGGCAGGATGCAGAAGCCGTTGGCAACATCACGCAACGCCTGCAGGAGCTGGAGACCGCACTCCAGGAGGCTTATGCACGTTGGGAGGCGCTGGAAGACAGGTGACGCGCCGGTGGCGCGGCGCAACGCGGCATCTACAGCCGGGGAATCAAGGCTCCCAGAAGTCCGCGCACCCGCTCCATGCCCGTATGCAGATGCCGCCCGATCTCGTCCATGGAAATCGGTCCCGGCTGCAGGCCGGCCGCCCAGTTGACCACGACCGTGCAACTGGCATAGGCAATGCTAAGCTCTCGCGCGAGCCCCGCCTCCGGCATGCCCGTCATGCCGACCATGTCACAGCCATCTTGCTTCATGCGGCGTATCTCCGCAGCCGTCTCCAGACGCGGCCCTTGCGTGGCGCCGTACGTTCCGCGCTCCACGGCGTCCAGGCCGACCTCCTGGGCCGACGCGATGAGCAGTTGCCGCATGGCCTCATCGTAGGGATAGGTGAAATCCACGTGGGTGACGTGGGTCAGATCGTCCTCGATGAAGGTATGGTGGCGTCCCCAGGTGTAGTCGATGATCTGATCCGGAAATCCGATATGCCCCGGCGCCATGGCCTCATGAATGCCGCCCACCGCGGCGACGGCGAACAGGCGGTCCACCCCCAGGTGCTGCAGCGCCCAAAGATTGGCCCGGTAATTGACCCGGTGCGGCGGAATCGTGTGGGCATAGCCGTGGCGCGCGATGAACAACACCTCGCGGCCATGAAGAATGCCGTGGGTGATCGGCGCGGACGGCTCGCCGTAGGGCGTATGCACCACCTCGCGGTGCGTGATTTTCAGGTAATCGAGCCGGGTCAAGCCCGTGCCGCCAATGATCGCGACGCCCATTACCCTGTCTCCTTGCGCTCGTCTATCGCGTAGATGCCGTCCACGTTGCGCAGAACGCCGTGATAATCCATGCCCGCGCCGAAGACGTAGCGATCATCCACCGTGAGCCCGATGTAATCGGCAGTGACCCCCGCCCGGCGACGGTCGTGCTCCTTGCGTACCAGTACAGCGGTGCGTACCTCAGCGGCACCGTGCTCCCAGCAGAACTGTTGCAGGGCGAGCAATGTGTTCCCCTCGTCAAGAATGTCATCAATTATCAGTACCGTGCGACCGGCCAGCTCGGAATGCGGCTTGGCCAGCCATACGACCTCGCCACCGGAGGTCGAACCGCGGTAGCGGGTCGCGTGGACATAATCCACCTCAAGGGGGAAATTCATCAACGGTAACAGCCGCCCAGCGGGTACCAGGCCACCGATCATCACGCACAGGACCACCGGCAACTGATCGGCCATGTCCACCGTCACCTCAACCGCCATGCGTGCCAGGGCCGCCTCCACCGCAACGCCATCATGGATGCGCTGTGCCCCCTCCAGCGTCGCACGAACCTCCTCGTGCTTCATCGTCGCCCCTCACCGCTAATACGTCAGAGTCACCGTCTCCGGATCCATCACCCGGCTGACCAACCACGCGGCGCCGACCACCTCGCGGATCTCTGCAATCAGATCATCGCCGAATCGCGCCACGGCCGGCGAGCACATGCGAAACACGACACCGGCCTGCGCGGCATCGTGGATGAGATCATGCAGTGACCGATCTGTCCCATCCCCCGCCGATTCCCCCGCAGCGGCACCGGCAACCGCAATCACCCCCGAGTCCCCCGTGAACACCACCTCCGTCGTCGTCCCCATGGCCGCCGCCACCGCCGCTTGCGCAAGTGGCGCCGCCGCATTCTCCAGCGGCGTATTCAACACCACCACCAGTAGCCGCTGCGCCATGGGCCGACCTCCACCGAACCAATCGAACTTCGAAGCCCGGAACCATACACCAAGCCGGATTGACGAACCATGATTCAGCCAAGAGGCAGGACGCCAAGCCAAGGTGGCAGGACTGGCATCGGGAGTGGCAACTCCGGTACAGAAAACAATTAAGTACGCGACAAACCGCCTATTTTCCAGTATCCTCGACGCTTATGGAAAATGACCACATGACAGACGTTCCGCTCAAATCCCTGGGGCTAACCCAGAGCCTTCAGGACAGTCTCGACGAGACTACATTCACTCACTGTACGCCCATCCAGGCAGCGACACTGCCCCTGGCACTGAAAGGCCGGGACGTCGCCGGGCAGGCACAGACCGGCACCGGTAAATCTGCCGCCTTCCTGCTGGCCACCATGCATCACCTGATGGAAACGCCGGTTGAGGACAACAAGCGCGGGCCCTGGGCCATCGTGCTGGCACCCACCCGCGAGCTGGCGCTGCAGATCCACAAAGACGCCGAACTCCTGGGCCGCTTCACCGGCCTCAAGGCCGTGGCCATCTATGGTGGCACCGGCTACGAATCGCAGCGCAAGTCCCTCGACGACGAAGCCGACATTATCATCGGCACCCCGGGCCGCATCATCGACTTCTTCAAGCAACGGGTCTTTAGCCTCGAGAATATCGAAGTCGTCGTGCTTGACGAGGCCGATCGCATGTTTGACCTTGGCTTCATCGCGGACATCCGCTACCTGCTGCGAAAGATGCCGCCCCCCGAGAAGCGCATCAACATGCTCTACTCTGCCACCCTCTCCCATCGTGTGATGGAACTTGCCTACGAGCACATGAACGACCCGGAGATCATCCGGATTGAAGCCGACCAGGTCACCGCAGAGAACGTCACGCAGAAGCTCTACCACGTACCCAAGGAAGACAAGATCCGGCTGTTGCTCGGCCTGTTCCTGGAGCACACCCCCGAGCGCACCATCGTGTTCGTGAACACCAAGCGCGTCGCGGAAGATGTCATGGGCTATCTCCAGGGCAACAACCACGAGGCCGAAGTGATCTCCGGCGACATCCCACAGAACAAGCGCGAGCAGTTGCTCAAGCGCTTCCAGGACGGAGATCTCCCCATTCTGGTGGCCACTGACGTCGCAGCCCGCGGCCTGCATATTCCGGCCGTCAGCCATGTCATCAACTTCGACCTCCCCCAAGAGGCTGAAGATTACGTGCACCGTATCGGTCGGACTGCCCGGGCAGGCGCCAGCGGTGACGCCATAAGCCTGGCCTGCGACCAGTACGTGTACTCACTGCCGGATATCGAGGCGTTTCTTGGCGAGAAGATTCCCGCCGAGGTTGTTACCCCGGAAATGCTGGTGGAGCCCAAACCGCCGAAACGGCAGAAGCGCTCCGCCTCGACCCGGGGCGGCGCGCGCAAACCCGGTGGCTCGGGCAACCGCTCGCCACGCCGGCGCAAACAGGTCAACGGCTAAGCCAGCAGCGCCCGCGGGCGATCGACTGGGCTGGGCAGCAACATTGAATTACTTGGCCCATCTTTACTTCGCCGATCCGGATGATCAGCATCGCCTGGGCAACCTGGCGGGAGATTGGGTCAAGGGCCGGCTGGAGAATGTCAACCTGCCCCCACGCATGCTCGACGGTGTGCGGCGCCACCGCTTTGTTGACAGCTACTCCGACCAGCACCCCGACAGCCTTGCCGCCCGCAACCAACTCGGGCCGGCCCGCCGCCGCGCCGCCGGCATCATCCTGGATATGGTGAACGACCACTTTCTGGTCCGGCATTGGTCCAGCTACGCCGACCGCCCCTTGTCAGAGTTTCTCGCCAGCAGCTATGGCAGCCTTGACCGTACCCGTGCCCTCTGGCCGGTCGCGGCGCAGCCGGTCATTCAACGGATCATTAGCGAAGATTGGCTGAGCAGTTACCACCGACTGGAGATCATTGCCATGGCCCTGGAGCGAATCGCCACCCGTATGCGGCGGGACCCGGGCCTGCGCGGCACCCTGCCTGTGCTCCAGCGTGAGTATCCCGCCCTGGAGGCCCGGTTTCATGGCCTCATGGCTGATCTCGATCGCAGCATCCACGGCTAGTGTCCTGTCCCATGACTCTGGACGACTTCGGCGGAATGACTCAGCATAACGGAGAGCCCAGGGACGAGCGCGTTGGCGAATTTGTTTCCGGCACAACCGAGGTTCAGCCATGGTCCACCTCCGCCGCCTTGCAGCAACCACTGCCGCGACGCTGGCCCTACTGATCTCTGCTTGCGGTGACGACTCGCCGGACACCAGCACGCCGGCACGGGCCTATGAGACGTTCTTCGTGGAAATGAACCGCGGCAATCGCGACACGGCACTTGAAGTACTGGCGCCGGCCGGGGCGCTGGGGGACACCTTCCGCGGTGGTGCCTATTACACCTACGCCGACTCCGTTGAAGAGAGCCTGAACCGTCATGGCGGGCTTGAAGAGGTCATCATCGACAACGAGGGCGAGATCAACGAGGAGGCCGTGCGGGTAGAGGGCAGTCTTCGCTTTCAAGACGGCACCGAGATGAAGCGTGCCATTACGTTCGAGCGCGAAAATGGCTCCTGGGTGGGTCAACTGTAATGACCGGCCATGTGCCCGTCACATGGACGCGACCCGGCGCGCCACCCATGGTAACCATTCCATGCTCATCACCGTCTCACCGGCGTGATTCTCCACAACGGCCTCGACCCGCAACTCGCCGAAGCGCACGTCCGATGTGTCATTGGCTGCCGTCACGGTATACCGACAGGTCAGGGTATCACCCGGGTAGACCGGGCGGCGCCAGCGCAGGTCATCAAAGCCCGCCGCGCCGGAAATGGCGACGTCCCGGAGCCCATCGCTGACGAGCAGCCGGTTGGCCAGGGCCACCGTCTGCCAGCCCGAACCCGCTAGCTTCCCGAACAGGCTCTCACGGGCCGCTGCATGATCCAGGTGAAAGGGCTGCGGATCATATTGCTCCGCGAAGGCGATCACCCCCGCTTCTGTCACCGTGTAGCCACCCGTGACGCCGGTTTCGCCAATGACGATATCCTCGAAGTAGCGCGGATTCACGCATCACCTCCTGATTCCGCGGCCTGAGGGGCGCGCAGGCGAAACATCCCCGCTGAGTCCATGTACATGACCACGAGCCCGTCCTGGTTGAGGACCTCGGTGCGGTTGTTGATAAAACCCACGTCCCGACGGCGGGGATGGCGATGTTTGGCGAGCACGCATTGGCGCACCCAGAGCGTGTCCCCCGCCCGCACGGTGTTCAGCCATCGCAGGCGCTGAATTCCGGGAGAGCCCAGGGAACTACTGTTACCGAGGACATGATCGACCATCATGCGCATGCACAGGGCGGCCACGTGCAGCCCGCTCGACACGGGTCGGTCGTCATCAACCTCTGGCCAATCCGCCGACCAACCCAGCGTGGCTGGCCGGGCGTCGTACTCGCTGGCAAACGCCAGCATCCGCTCGCGATCCACGGTCATGCCGCCGAATTCCCGGACTGAGCCCACCGCCTGATCTTCCCAGTAGATTTCTGCCATTGCACCGGTCTCACTCGACGTACTGTTGAGCCGTGTAGAGCATACACGGCCTGAGGATTTTTGCCGGGCGTGGCAGCGGGCACCGGCGACGCACCCGCGCGGTGTTATTTGCTTAGATACCGGATCGCTTCCTCAAGCCCTTCCAGGGTCAACGGGAACATGCGCTCGCCCATGAGTTCCCGGGTAATCTTCACCGAGGGTGTGTAATCCCAGCGCTGCTGAGGCTCGGGATTGAGCCAAACCGCCTTGGGGAACGTCTCCAGCACCCGCTGCATCCAGGTGGCCCCGGCCTCTGCATTCCAGTGCTCGACACTCGCCCCCGGATAGAGGATCTCGTAGGGGCTCATGGTGGCGTCGCCCACGAAAATGACCTTGTAATCATGACCGTAGGTGTGGAGTACGTCCCAGGTCGAGGTCAGCTGGCTGTGGCGACGCCGGCTGTCCTTCCACACCGAGTCGTAGAGAAAGTTGTGGAAGTAAAAGTACTCCAGATGCTTGAACTCCATCTTGGCGGCGGAGAACAGTTCCTCGCAGACACGGATATGGTCGTCCATGGAGCCACCCACATCAAAGAACAGCAGCACCTTCGCGGCGTTGTGCCGTTCCGGGACCATCTTGAGGTCCAAATAGCCGGCGTTACGCGCGGTGGAGCGGATCGTCTCGTCCATATCCAAGACTTCCTCCGCCCCCTGGCGGGCGAACTGCCGCAGCCGGCGCAGGGCCATCTTGATGTTGCGCGTGCCGATCTCCCGGCTGCTGTCCAGGTTGCGGTAGTGGCGCTGGTCCCAGACCTTCACCGCGCGGCGGTGGCGAGAGCGGTCTTGCCCGATGCGTACCCCTTCGGGGTTGTAGCCGTAGGCGCCAAATGGCGAAGTGCCGCCGGTGCCGATCCACTTGTTGCCGCCCTCGTGGCGGTCCTGCTGCTCGGCCAGGCGCTTGCGCAGCGTCTCCATGAGCTTGTCCCAGCCGCCCAGTGATTCAATCTGCGCTTTTTCCTCCTCGGAGAGCACGCGCTCGGCCATGGCACGCAGCCATTCTTCTGGAATCTCACCCTCGAGCTCTTTCCCAAAAATAGTTTCTATACCACTGAAATAATTTCCGAAAACCTGATCGAATCGATCGAACAGCGTTTCGTCCTTGACCAGAATTCCCCGCGCCAGGAAGTAGAAGTCGTCCACGCTGCATACGGCCAGGCGCTTGTCGAGCGCCTCCATCAACGTCAGGTACTCGGTGGTGGAGACCTTGAGGCCAGCCTTGCGCAGTTCAAAGAAAAAATCGATCAGCATACTATCCTTCCCGAGGAGGGTCGGCTCAATTGGACTTGCTGCGCCGCGCAATGAACATGAGGCGCTCGAACAGATGCACGTCCTGTTCATTTTTTAGCAGTGCCCCGTAAAGCGGCGGCATCATCTTGTGCTGGGTGGTTTCCCGGAGCGTGGCAGGATCCACATCCTCCGCCATGAGCAGCTTCAACCAGTCCAGCAGTTCCGAGGTGGATGGCTTTTTCTTCAGCCCTGGCACCTCCCGCAGTTCGAAAAACAGCTCCATCGCCTCGCGCAGCAGTTCTTTCTTGAGCCCCGGGAAATGGACCTGCACGATCTGTTGCATGGTCTCCTTGGCCGGGAAGTTGATGTAGTGGAAGAAGCAGCGCCGCAGGAAGGCATCCGGCAGCTCCTTCTCGTTGTTGCTGGTGATCACGATGATGGGGCGATGCCTGGCCTGGACGACGGTTTGCGTCTCATAGACATAGAATTCCATGCGGTCCAGCTCGCGCAACAGATCGTTCGGGAACTCGATATCCGCCTTGTCGATCTCATCGATCAGCAGCACCGGCTGTGCGTCGGATTCGAAGCAGTGCCACAGCGGCCCCTTGACGATGTAGTTGGCGATGTCATGGACCCGGTCGCCACCGAGCTGGGAATCCCGCAAGCGCGAGACCGCATCGTACTCATACAGCCCTTGCTGCGCCTTGGTGGTGGACTTGACATGCCATTCGAAGAACGGGAGCCCGAGGCCAGTCGCCACCTCTTCGGCAAGCAGCGTCTTGCCCGTCCCGGGCTCCCCCTTGATCAGCAGTGGCCGCTGCAGCGTCGCCGCCGCATTGACGGCCATTTTCAGATCGTCGGTGGCAACGTAGGTGTCTGTGCCCTTGAATTGCATAGTGTTGTCCTGATCGCGGGTCTCGCCCGCGGCTCGGGGTTCGTGGATAGCGTCGGACGCCGGTCGAATCGCACTACCGGAATCAAGCGCCGTAGTGTACCACGATGCCGTGGCGACCCCGAGCCGTGCGGCAGCGACGCGGCGTGATCCCGGTTCGGTTTGTCGGCACGGAACCAACGGTAGACCGTGCGGTCGAGAATGCGGGGGTTGGAGTCGGGAAGCGCCGATGCTGGTGCTACACGCCATACTCTTCTAACCTTACCGTCGCCAGTTCGCCCATGGCCTTGGGGAGTCAGGTATGGAGCTTGATCCGCTGCTGCTTTCTCGTATCCAGTTCGCCTTCGTGGTGTCCTGGCATATCCTCTTTCCTGCGTTCACCGTCGGTCTGGCGTCGTATATTGCGGTGCTCGAGGGGTTGTACTTCAAGACGAACAATTCCGTCTATTTGAGGCTGTCGAAGTTCTGGATCAAGGTTTTCGCGGTCTCCTTCGGGATGGGGGTTGTCTCGGGCATCGTCATGTCCTTCCAGTTCGGCACCAACTGGAGCACGTTCGCCTACGCCTCGGCCAACTTCATGGGGCCGGTCCTGAGCTATGAGGTGGTCACGGCCTTCTTCCTGGAGGCAACGTTCCTTGGCGTGTTGCTCTTCGGCCGCGACAAGGTCCCGCAGGGCGCGCACCTGTTCGCGGCCTGCATGGTCGCCATCGGCACATTCATCTCGACATTCTGGATTCTCTCCGCCAACAGCTGGATGCAAACCCCGGCTGGCGTCGAAATGGTCGACGGGATCTTCTATGTGACCAGCTGGATCGAGGCGATCTTCAACCCCTCGTTCCCGTTCCGCTTCGGGCATATGGTGATCGCGGCATTCCTCACCACCGCGTTCTTCGTGGTGGGTGTGAGCGCTTGGTATCTGCTCAGAAACAAGGCGGTGGAATCGGCCAAGGTCATGATGTCCAAGACGTTGTGGCTGATCGTGGTGCTTGCGCCGGCGCAGGTGATCATGGGCGATCTCCACGGCATCAACACGCTGGAGCACCAGCCCGAGAAGGTGGCGGCCATGGAAGGAAACTGGGAGACACGCGGGCATGTGCCGCTGCTGCTGTTCGCCATTCCCGATTCGGCCCAGGAAACCAACCACTTCGAAATCGGCATTCCCAGCATGGCCAGCGTCATCCTCAAGCACGATCCAGCCGGTGTGGTCCCGGGGCTGAAGGACTGGGCACCGGAGGACCGCCCGATGGTGGGCATTGTGTTTTGGGCCTTCCGGGTGATGGTGGCCATCGGCTTCCTCATGGTCGCCGTGGCGATCGCCAGCCTGGTGCTGCGCTGGCGCGGGCGCCTGTTCGAGGCGCGCTGGTTCCATCGTCTGTGCGTGGGCATGATGCCGCTGGGCTTCATTGCCGTACTGGCGGGGTGGTTGACCACGGAGACCGGCCGCTACCCGTGGCTGGTGCAGGGCATGATGCGCGTCGAAGAGGGGGTTACGCCGGCACTGACCGGCGGCGTCGCGCTGACCTCGCTGCTGGTCTATATCGCCGTCTACGCTGTGGTCTTCGCCGCGGGGGCCTTCTACATCTTCAAGATCATTCAAAGTGGGCCGGACAGGGACGACGCGCCCTCTGAGGACATCCATCGAGAATATCGTCGCCGCCCTGCACGGCCAATGTCCGCTGCCGATGACGCCCTGGATTCGCCGGAGTAGTCGCTATGGAAACCATCGACCTGACACTGATCTGGGCCTTGGTCATCGCGCTGGGGTTATTCATGTACGTACTCATGGACGGGTTCGACCTGGGCGTGGGGATCCTATTCCCCTACGCCCCGGACGAGGAAACCCGCGACACCATGATGAATACCGTCGCCCCGGTGTGGGATGGCAACGAAACTTGGCTGGTGCTCGGCGGCGCCGGGCTGCTCGGAGCCTTCCCGATGGTCTACTCCATCCTACTGCCGGCGCTCTATCTGCCCGTGCTGATCATGCTGGTCGCACTGATCTTTCGCGGTGTAGCCTTTGAGTTCCGCTTCAAGGCGAAAGACTCCAAGTGGCTGTGGGATATCTCCTTTACCGTTGGTTCGACGCTGGCGGCCTTCTCCCAGGGCGTCATTCTCGGCGCCTTCATCCAGGGGTTCGAGGTGGAGAACGGCAAGTATGTCGGCGGCATGTTTGACTGGGTCTCGGCGTTTAGCATCATGACGGGCTTCGGTCTGGTGGCGGGCTATGCGCTCATCGGCTGCGCCTGGATTATCATGAAGACCCTGGGCGATGTCCGGGAGTGGGCCTATAGCATCGCGGACCGACTGCTGTACGTGACGATCTTGGCGGTGGTGATTGTCAGCATCTGGACGCCGCTGATGCATGAGGCGATCGCCCAGCGGTGGTTTTCGATGCCCAACTTCGTCTACTTCGCCCCAGTGCCGCTGATTACCGCCGTGCTGGCACTGGCGTTCTATCGGGCTATTGTACAGCGTACGGATTACCTGCCGTTCTTCTGCGCCATGGGGCTATTCATACTCAGCTACCTGGGTCTGGCGATCAGCCTGTGGCCGAATGTCATTCAGCCGGACATCACCCTTTGGGACGCCGCCTCGGCCCCGGAGTCGCAATTGTTCCTGCTGCTTGGCGTGCTGTTCACGCTGCCCATCATACTTGGCTACACCACCTGGACCTACTGGGTGTTCCGCGGCAAGGTCACCAAGGATTCAGTGGGCTATCACTAACGCTGCGCCTTCCATGGCTGACACCGCCACGGGCGGGCCAACCCAGCGCCGCGCGGAAAGCCAGGCCGATCGGGCTTGGCTTTCCGCGCGGGCTCGGGCTGTGGGCACACCGCGTCTCGTGTGTATCAGTGCCGGAATCCTGGCCGGTTTGCTGGTCATTCCCCAGGCGGCACTCCTGGCATGGCTGGTTCACCGGGTTGTCGTCTCCGGCAGCGGGCTCGGCGATGTAACCGCCCTCATGGCGTTGGCGCTGGGCGTGTTCGTCGCGCGGGCAGTGTGTACCGGGGTGCAGGAGTGGGCCGCGGCGGAGTCGGCCAATCGGATACACCAGGACACGCGCGCCGGGCTGATGCGCCATCTTGTCGCGCTGGGCCCATCCGGTCTGGCGCGCCACGCAGCGGGCGGCCTTGCAGCCGCAACCGTGGACATGGTCAACACGCTCGGCCCCTATGTGGCGCGTTATCAACCCCAACTGATCATCACGGCCACGGTGCCATTGGCCATCGTGGTGGCCGTGTTCACCATGGACTGGCTTGCCGGGGCCCTTTTGCTGCTCGCCGCCCCGCTCATCCCCGCCTTCATGGCCATCGTCGGCATGGGCGCGGAGGCCGTCAGCCGCAGCCAGCACCAAGCACTGGCCCGGCTCGGCGGGCATTTCCTGGATCGACTCCAGGGCCTGGACCTGCTCCGCCACCTGGGCCGCGCGCAAGACGAGGCCAGGGCGCTGGCGGCGGTCGGGGATGCCTATCGCCGGCGCACAATGGCGGTACTGCGCGTGGCGTTTCTATCCTCGGCCGTACTCGAATTCTTCAGCTCCGTGGCGATTGCCATGGTGGCCGTCTACATTGGCATGGGGCTACTCGGGTACCTGGATTTCGGCCCGGCCCCAGAACTCTCCCTGTTCAGCGGGCTGTTTATTCTTCTGCTGGCACCTGAGTTCTTTCAGCCGTTGCGCCAGCTGGCTCAGCATTATCACGATCGGGCAGCTGCCCTGGGGGCCGCCGCGGAACTCCGGGTCTTGACGGAAACACCCTCCCCCATGCCGGCTGGGGGCACGGCGCACCCGCCTGAAAACCCGCCAACCATTTCGCTGAACGCGGTCACCGTCATGGGGGACAACCGTGCGCGGCTGCTCAATGGCATCTCGCTGGATATTGAACCGGGCCAGGCACTGGTAATTACCGGGCCATCGGGGAGCGGCAAGACTACACTGCTTCATACGATCGCGGGGTTTCACGGTGTCCAAGGTGGCGAGGTGAGGGTCAATACCGCTGCCCTGAGCACGCTGGATCTCAGCGCGTGGCAGCAACGCCTGAGCTGGCTTGCCCAGACGCCTTATCTGTTTCCCGGCACGCTGCGCGAGAATCTGCTGTTGGGACCTGGCGATACCGCCTCCGGCCATGTGGAACGCGCATTGGGGCGCGCTGGCCTGAGCGGCGTGCTGGAGCGGCTGCCCGCCGGGCTGGACACACCCGTGGGTGAGCACGGCGGCGGGCTTTCCGGCGGCGAGGGTCAGCGCCTGGCCCTGGCGCGCGCCTTGGTGCGGCGGGCGCCCGTCCTGCTGGTGGACGAGCCCACGGCGAGCCTTGATCCCGACACCGCGGCGTTGATCAGTCGCGCGCTGGAGGAAGAAGCCGCGCGCGGGGCGACTGTCCTGATTGCCACTCACTCTCCCACACTCTATGCCTGGGCGCCGAGATTGCTCACCCTGGACCAGGGCCGAATCCGGGGAGCGGAGCATGCATGAGCTCCGCCCGCTGCTGCGCATCCATGCGCGCCGCTGGCCCTGGCTTGCGGCCGGCGCTGCACTGATGCTCCTGGCCGCCCTCGCCGGGTTCGGCCTGCTTGCCCTCTCCGGCTGGTTCATCACTGCCACCGGCCTGGCCGCGCTGGTCCTGGCCGCGGGCGGGACAGCCGCACTGGATATCTATGCTCCGGGGGCCGGAATCCGCTTTTTCGCGGTGGGCCGGGCGGTGAGCCGTTACGGTGAGCGGTTGATCACGCACGAGGCGGTCTTGCGGCTACTGGCCGATCTGCGGGTCTGGGTCTTCCGCAGACTCATGGGCCTGGACCTGGCACGGCTGGGACAACTGCGCACCGGCGACACACTCAGCCGCCTGACAGCGGACGTGGACCGCCTGGACCAGTTTTACCTGCGCCTGCTGGCACCGGTCGCCGTGGCGTTGTTTGGACTGATCATTGCGACCAATGTGCTCGCATTGTTTGCGCCGGCTTCGGCGCTGGCCGTGGCCCTGGCGCTCGCCGCTGCTGCGATCGGTGCCGCGGTGGTGACGGGGCGCATGGCAGCCGGCCCGGGGGAGCGCCTTGTTGGCCTTGCCGGGCGGCTGCGTGAACACATCCTCTTGGGCCTGCGGGGCATGGCTGAACTCCGCGTCTATGGTCGCGAGGAAGATGCCTTACAGCGTGTGGACGCACTATCCCGGCAGCATGAGCTCACCAACCGCGCGTTGGCGCGCATGGCCGGGCTGACCCAGGCATTGGGCACGCTGGCGACGTTTAGCGGAGTCTGGCTGGCCGCTCTGCTGGCCATTCCGCTGGTGGAGCAGGAGGTGCTGAGCGGCCCGGGCTTTGCCCTCGTTCTGCTCGGCGCCTTGGCACTGATGGAACTGGTGACTCCCCTGCCCCTGGCCGCACAAGCGCTGAGCCGCACCCGTACGGCGGCCCGCCGCGTGCTGTCGCTGGCACCACCAGAGCGGCTGCAGGCAAACGGACCTTCGAGGCCCGGCGACGGGACCCTGCGCCTCGAGGCGGTGAGTTACCGCTACCCACCGGCGCTGACCCCGGTGCTCGATAGCGTCTCACTGGTGGTCCAGCCCGGGGACTGCCTGGCCATCACCGGCCCCAGCGGCACCGGCAAGAGTACGCTCATTGGCATCGTTACGGGGGCGCTGGCCGCCGAGTCCGGCCAGGTTCTGCTGGGGGGCGATGCGGTCTCGGATCTGAGCCCGGAAGCGATCGGCCGTCGCGCTGCGTGGCTCCCGCAGCGCACCGTGATTTTCAACGCCTCGGTCGCCGACAATTTGCGCATGGCCGATCCCCAGGCAACGGAGCAGAGCCTCTGGCACGTCCTGTGGCTCGCCGCACTGGATGAGACCGTGGCGGCTTTGCCCGACGGCCTGGAGACCTGGCTCGGCGCAGGCGGCCGCGCCCTCTCCGGCGGCGAGGCGCGGCGACTATGCCTCGCCCGGACGCTACTGCAACCCGCAGCGCCCCTGCTGCTGCTGGACGAGCCGACCCGCGGCCTCGACGACGCCACAGCCCGCCGAATCCTGGACCACCTCACCCGGGTCGCCGAACACCGGGGCGTCGTCGTCGTCACCCATGACGCACATTTGCTGCCGGATGGGTTCAGCCGTCAGACGCTGGGTGCGGGACGCCTGGCATCGGCGTTTTGATATAATCCGTGGTGCGCAAAACGCGGGGGCCCGATCACCGGAGGATGGCTAGGTTGTCCAAGCAGTCGCCCACGACGCCGGAGTACATCACGCGCGGGCAGCGCGTCGTCGAGGACCTGTATTCGGACTATCAGCACATCATCATCGCCCACGATCCGGACTACGGGCATGTGCTCTACCTGGACGATGACCTCCAAATCGCGGAGTCGGATCACGCCTACAACCGCGCGATGGTCGAGCCGATCATCGAGGCCGGGCTGCTGGACCGGGTGCTGATCCTGGGTGGCGGGGATGGCGGCGTGCTCAAGGTGGCGGTGCACAGTCAGGTGCGCGAGGCGACGTTGGTGGACATTGACGGCAAGGTGGTCGAGCTGGCGCGGACCTACCTCCCCGGGCTATGCGAGAATGCCTTCGACGCCGGAAATGCCCGGGTGGTGATTGGCGACGCCTTTGCGTGGCTCGATGGTGCCCACGGTTACGACGCGATCATCTACGATCTGACCATGGAGCCCGTGCGGGCGAACCAATCCAGGCTCGAGTTCATCGAAGAGATTGTGGGCCGTATCGCCGACAGCCTGAAGCCTGACGGCATGCTGACCATGCAGTGCTGCAGCGAACACCAGCCCGGGCTGCGCGAAGAGATCCATCAGGCGCTCACGCGGCATTTCACCGCCGTCTCCGACCGCCCGGTGGATATACCCTCCTACCACGAGCGCTGGATCTTCGCGAGCGCCCGCTATCCGATCAAGGAGTGTTAATCGTCACCCTCCCGAGTCTGCTCGCATTGTCCATCCGTGACCTGCATGAGGCGAAACAAGTGTCCAGGGGCTCGGCGTTGTTTACAATCGCACGGTGAGCTCGCGGCGCTGAACCGCGGACGCCACCCCGGCTTCACGACAGGAGAGCGCAATTGGATACCACGGCATTGCAGGCGTTCGTCGACGCGCGCTGGCAGGATAGCATCCTGCCGGAAATGAAGGACTTCATCCGTATTCCGGCGAAATCTCCCAGCTTCGACGCTGAATGGGCCCGCCACGGCTATCTGGATGAAGCCATTGCCCACGCCGAGCGCTGGTGTGGGCAGATGGCCCCAACCGGTGCCAGCATCGACGTCATTCGCCTGCCTGGGCGCACCCCGCTGCTTCTGGTCGACATTCCCGGCACCGCCCCGGGCACCATTCTCCTGTACGGTCACCTGGACAAGCAGCCGGAGGTGACCGGTTGGAGCGAGGGTTACGGGCCCTGGACTCCGGTTCTGAAGGATAACCGCTTGTACGGTCGCGGTAGCGCCGACGACGGCTATGCCGTCTACGCCTCCCTGACGGCAGTGCGCGCCGTCCACGAACAAAACCAGCCCCACGCCCGTTGCCTGATTCTCGTGGAGACCTGCGAGGAGAGTGGCAGTTACGATCTCCCGCACTACATTGCCCATCTGCGCGAGCGCATCGGCCAGCCGGATCTCGTTCTCTGCCTTGACTCCGGTTGCGGCAACTACGATCAACTCTGGTGCACCACCTCCCTGCGCGGTATGGCGGCCGGCACCCTCCATGTCGAAACCCTTACCCAGGGCGTCCATTCCGGTGATGCCGGTGGCGTGGTGCCCTCCTCGTTCCGTATTGCGCGGCACCTGCTGGAGCGACTGGAGGATTCTGCCGACGGACGCATCCTACCCACGCAATTCAACACCACCATCCCTGATGAACGCCGCGCCCAGGCCCAAGACTGTGCAGCGGTGATCGGCGCCACGCTGCGCGATCGCTTTCCGTTTGTTGAGGGCACGCGCGCCGAGGAAGAAGACCTCACCGAACTGGTGCTCAATCGCAGCTGGCGGCCTGCGCTGGAGATCACCGGTGCCGACGGACTGCCACCCATTCGTGAGGCGGGTAATGTCCTCCGTCCTTACACTGCCATGAAGATCGCCCTGCGCCTGCCGCCCACCGTTGACGGCAATGACGCCAGCCTGCGCCTGAAGGGCCTGCTTGAAGTCGACCCCCCCCACGGCGCCGGGGTCACCTTTACCCCGGAGCAGGCTGCCACCGGCTGGCATGCCCCGCCGCTTAGCCCATGGCTGGCGGAGACCATGGATGCCGCCTCCCGTGACACCTTTGGCGCGCCGGTGATGTACATGGGCGAAGGTGGCACCATCCCGTTCATGGCCTTGCTGAGCAGCGCCTTTCCGAGGGCGCAGTTCGTCATTACCGGCGTCCTTGGCCCCCAGTCCAATGCCCACGGCCCGGACGAATTCCTGCATGTCCCCACAGCGCGCCGGCTCACCACATGCGTCGGGCGCATCATCGCCGCCCACGGGCAACAGGGCGGCTGAGCCGGGAGCGACCGTATGCGGCGCGGGGCTCCGCCGCCGCGTCTCGCGGCCTCAGCTGGAGGTGAAGTCACCCCCATTGGGGTGCAGCACTTGTCCGACCATATAACTGGCGTCGTCCGAGGCGAGGAACACGAACGCGGGGGCCACTTCCGCTGGCTGCCCTGCACGGCCCATCGGCTTGTCTTCACCGAACTGCTCCACCTTGTCCGCGTCGAATGTCGCAGGTATCAACGGTGCCCAGATGGGACCGGGCGCAACGGCATTGACGCGGATGCCATCATTCAAGAGCGCTTTCGCCAGTGAACGGGTGAAGCCGAGCACAGCCCCCTTGCTTGCCGCGTAGTCCATCAGATGGCCGCTTCCCCTGTACGCAACAACTGAGGTGGTGTTGATGATGACGCCGCCACGGCGCAGAAGGGGTAGCGCGGCCTTGACGAAATAAAAGTGCGCAAACATATTGGTCGCAAACGTTCGGTGGAGCTGCTCGTTGCTGATTTCCAACAGGTTGCCCGTGGGGTGTTGTTCCGCGGCGTTGTTGACAAGGATATCCAACCTTCCGAAATGTTGATGCGCGGCGCTCAGCGCTCCGGCGCAGGCGTCCGGGTCGGACACATCGCCGCTGAGGAGCAGGCAGTCAGCGCCCTCGTCCCTAACCATACGCGCCGTCTCCCTGGCATCGGCGTCTTCTTCCAGGTAGACGATGGCAACTTGCGCTCCCTCCCGGGCGAAATGCACCGCAATACTGCGACCAATCCCGCTGTCGCCACCTGTAATCAATGCAACCTTGTCACGTAGCCGGTCAGCCCCCTTGTATCCCTCCCGAATGATGATCGGTTGCGGCTCCATTTCATGCTCACAGCCGGGCTGTCGAGCTTGCTCTTGCGGGGGTCTGACATCGTGGTGTTCCTGATACCCGGCTGGCATGGCATCCCTCCCGTTGTCGTGTCGCATCCGTCCAGTGCCAGAAGGATTGGGATTGCAGGGTTCAATCCTGATCCCGCGCATTGACCGGCTCGCAGCGCATGGATTCGCCATCGGCAAGAGCCATTAGGATATCCTGCTCGTAGGTACCCCCTAGCGCCGCCGTTTTCGCCACAAGGGCATTGGCCGCGCGTTCCCGTATGCCCTCCAGGGGCGTCCCGTCCGGTGCTTCAACGGTCACAGCCCGGGGAAACTCATTGGTGGACACGTAGCCTTTGAGGCGAGACACAGTTGCTGGTGCCAAATCGCAACGCCAAAACTCCATACGACCTCCTGCAGATTATCAATACCTGTCTCTCGGACGTCGCGAACGTGCCCGAGCGCTTGCTCCGATGTACGACAGGGCAGGGGCAAAAGTTCCGCACCGACCGCAGCAGCCTCTTCGCCGCCGGCATCCACCCACACGATTGGAGTTGCTGTTTTTTTATATAGTTTTTGCCATAATGGCTCGCCCAATTACATGCAGCCGCGAGCGGAGGGGACAATGCTCAAGGGCCGAGGCACGGATCAGGTCATTCCCGGCCGCTTTGCAAAGCAATCCTCCACGGCCGTGCAGGACGGTTGGCCCGACACACCGGGCGCGGAGACAAGCGCTCCAACGACCCACTGCACCCCGGAAACGGCGCGCACCATCATCACCCGCAACACCTCGCCGGACCTGCCCTTCACCCAGTCCATCAATCCCTACCGGGGGTGCGAGCATGGTTGTATCTACTGCTTCGCAAGGCCCAGCCACGCCTACTTGGACCTTTCCCCGGGATTGGACTTCGAAACCCGTCTTACCGCCAAGGTGAACGCCGCAGAACGCCTGCGCGCGGAACTGGCAAGGCCCGGCTACCGTTGCGCGCCCATTGCCCTTGGCACGAACACCGATCCCTACCAGCCCATCGAACGGCAGTGGCGCATCACCCGCTCGCTGTTGGAGCTGCTCGATCAGTGCCGGCACCCGGTGAGCATCACCACCAAGAGTGTTGGCCTATTGCGGGACCTCGACCTGCTGGAATCCCTGGCGCAGAACGACCTCGTCACGGTCACGGTGAGCCTGACCTCACTGGATGCCGGGCTGAAGCGCGCCCTGGAACCGCGGGCTGCATCGCCCGAGCGCCGGCTGGGCATGATCCGTGAATTGCGCCGCCACGGGGTGCCAACCGGCACGCTGATCGCGCCGGTGATCCCGGCATTAACCGATCATGAAATCGAGCGCCTGATCGAGGCGGCCGCCAAGGCGGGCGTGCAACAGGCCGGTTACGTCCTCCTGCGCTTGCCCTGGGAGGTCCGCCCCTTGTTCCGGGACTGGCTCGCCACCCATTTTCCGGCCCGGGCTGAGCACGTCCTGAGCCTGTTGCGCCAGGCCCGGGATGGCCGCGAAAACGACCCCTGTTTCGGCTCACGGATGCGCGGCTCCGGCCCCTGGGCCGATCTGCTCGAACAACGCTTCCGCAAAGCCCTACGCCGCCACGGCGTGCAATCGCGCGGCATCCCGCCGCTTGCCACGACGCACTTCCGGCCGCCGCAGGCTGTCCCCGAGCAGCTGTCGCTGTTCGATACCTGAGGGAATCACCCCACGCTCCCCGGGCTAGCCGTCACGCGAGGAACAGGGCCTTGGGCTGGCCCAGGCAGGCGTCGTCCGGCTATGATTAACAGACTGCACCCTGGACCTGAGTAAGCGCCATGGCGGGATGGTTATCCGATGAAAACGCCCTTCTCCGGATTGATACCGTCGCGCAACGCCTCGCAACTGCCAGGCGGGCGCTGTTCATCACCGGAGCGGGGCTCTCCGCCGACTCCGGCCTGCCGACCTACCGTGGGGTCGGCGGCATTTACGATGACGGCGTCACCGAGGAAGGCATCCCCTTTGAGGTCGCCCTCTCCGGCGACATGTTCCGTCGCCGCCCCGAGCTAACCTGGAAGCACATCGCCCGGATCGAAGCCGCCACCCGTGGAGCCAGCTTCAACCGGGGCCACGAGGTTCTTGCGGCGTTCGAGGCAAGCCTCGCGCACAGCTGCGTGCTCACTCAGAATGTGGACGGGTTTCACCAGCGGGCCGGCAGCCAGAATGTCATTGAGGTCCACGGCAACGTTCACACCTTGCGCTGCACCAGTTGCGAGCAGGTGGAACGGGTCGCGGATTTTTCCCAACTGCGCGAAATCCCGCCCGCCTGCGCTCACTGCGGCGAACTCATTCGTCCCGATGTTGTGCTATTCGGTGAGATGCTGCCTTTCCAGGCGTTGGACCATCTGACAGAGGAAACGACACGGGGATTTGATGTGGTGATGAGCATCGGCACAACCAGCTATTTTCCCTATATCGTTGAACCGGTCCTAAACGCCCGGGAGCAGGGAGCCACAACCGTGGAGATCAATCCCGCCGAGACGGAAATCTCGGACGCCGTGGACTTTCGTTTGCCGGGGCGAGCGGCTACCGTGCTGGAAGCGCTGTGGCAGCGTTTCCAGCACGTCCACGGACACGGTTGATCGGGTGTTACTCCGGTCCCACAGTGGTGCAAGCGGCCTGACCCAGTCAGCGTCTCCCCAGGAGGCCGAATTATGCCGTACATGACCATCGCCGGTGAGCGGTTGTTCTACACGGTGCATGACCAGGATGCACCCCTCAGCCTGGTTTGTATCCACGGTGCAGGCGGTGACCACACGATCTGGCCGCTGGCGTTGAGTGAGCTGGGTGCCTGCAATACCTATACCCTGGATCTTCCAGGTCACGGGCGCTCGCACGGTGCACCCCGGGAGACCGTTGAGGCCTATGCCGTCGTGGTGGAGGCATTCATTGCCGAGCTGGGCCTGCAGCGCGTGGTGCTCCTCGGGCATTCCATGGGAGGGGCAATTGCAATGACTCTCGCACTGGCGCGGCCGGCCTGGCTGGATGCCCTGATCCTGGCATGCACCGGGTGCAGACTGCGCGTACCGGATGAGATCTCCCGCCTGTTGCGCACCGACCTCGGCACCGCCATCGAACAACTCTGCCATAACAGCTTTTCACCTACTGCACCGCGAAGCCTCGTCCAGCAGGAGGATGAACGCCGGCGGCGGATTCCGGCGGAGGTGTTTCTCGCCGATTACGATGCCTGCGACGGCTTCGACGTCACCGAGCGGCTTGGTGAGATACGGGAGCCCACATTGGTGCTCAGCGGCGACATCGACCACTTGACGCCGGTGAAATACGCGCAGTTCCTCGAGGACCGCATCCCCAACGCGAGGCTTGCGGTGGTTGCTCCCGCCGGCCACATGTTGCCCGTCGAACAACCCGCGGAAATGACGCGTCTTGTGAGCGAATTCGTTGACAGACGTGTCAGCAGGTAATGTGTGGGCCGGCTACACCGACACCGTGCAGCGGTCTTGTGCGGGTTCGCGCCCTGCCCGTTCCGGGCGCACCGTCAACGTCCGCGCTCTCCACCCATCCGCTCCAGGATCCGCAGGTGGTAGGCCGACTCCATCCAGATCGCGCTGCTGCGGCGTCCGCGACCCTCAGCCAGCTGCAGGCGTAGCAGCTCCAACCGGCGTCGCGCGCGATCGCGACCCGCCTCGTCATCCAGGGGAATCTGCGCGAGCAGATCCTCAACCTCCTTGACCTCCCGGCGGATCTGCATTTCCGGCGGCAGGTACCCGGCATTCCTGAGCATCCTGTAGGCTGCGCGCAGATGCTCCGGGACCAAGCTGTCGTCTTCCAGAAGCTGCCGTTGTCCCTGACCCGGAAGATCGTCGAAGTCCCCACGATCCCGTGCCTCGATGATGCGCTGTTCCGCCATCTGATCCAGCAGCGACACGACTCGGTGCCTCTCGATCTTTTGAGGGACATACTTGGACACCTGCCAAGCGCCTTGCACAAGCTTACTAATCTTTCCCCGACGATTGCCAGACAGCAGCATGCCGTGCAGGCGGCACCGGATGATCCACGTTCGTCGTGCTCACGGACATCAGCTTCGTTCCGGCCACATCACCGCCCTCAAACCGGGCCCCGGTGAATCATCCGGGCTGATCGCTCGCGAGCCGCGGCGTTATTCGGCGGTGGGGCGGCCAGCGGTCTCGAAGACGTGCGGCGCCATCTTACGCCGCCGCAGCTCGTCGCCGAGCTTCAACCGCATGAACGCACTGGTGGTGTAGCGGGAGGCCTTGTCGTAGAAGCGGGCGTGAACGTCACGGACCATGTCGAACCAGGCCTCGGCGACCACGGGATCGATAACGCAACCGTCATAGTTGATCACCGCCGTGACCTTCCGCCCGAGCGGCT
>NZ_SKOG01000010.1 GCF_007120195.1 Aquisalimonas sp. | reverse complement strand
GTGTTCGATCCTCGAGCATGGAAAAGCGCCATCCCCCGAGCACGTGCCAGCGCGGGTGCAATGGCCAGGCGAGATTGAAATCGCGCTGCTCGAGTTCCAGTTCCCCATCCATGTCGCGCCGCGCGCGGTAGCTTGCGCTGACGATAGAATCAGGGCGTGGACGATAACTCACGCGGGCGCCTGCAAGCGAAGTCTGCTCCGTGTCGGGGTTCCACTGCAGCTCCGTACTGGCCTGAAGCCCATTGGGCAGGGTCAGGCGGCTTTCGCCGATGACATCGGAATGGTTGCGCTCCTCCTCCCGACCGGGCTCGCCCTCGAGAACGACGGTGCGGTCCTGAAAGTGATGCACCTGCGCGACCCCGAGCCGGAAGAACTCGGCGCCGGTCTCGCGACTGAGAAACCGGCTGGTTAGCCCGGTGGTGACCTGGTTGGCGTCGCCCACGCGGTCGCGTCCACTGAAACGGTTCTCGGAAAAGAACTGGAAGATCCCTGGGGTGGCTTCGTCGGTGTCAAACAGGGGCAGCTCGGACTGGTCCCGCTCGGGGACGTACAGGTAGAACACCCTGGGTTCCAGCGTCTGGCGCAGGGACCGGTTAAAGGCGTCGAAATGGCGTTCGAAGAACAACCCCGTGTCCACGCTGGCGATGGGCAGCGTGCGGCTTTGCGTCTCGTCTTCGGTACGATCCAGGTCGCCCGCGGGGTCGCTGGCGCTGTCCAGGATGTACTGGGTATGGCGCAGGGTGAGCGCGGGGGTGAAGAATCCGCCCAGGCCGATGAACGGCAGCGACACGCGTGGGGCAAAATCGGCGCGTGCCCCGGTGATGCGCTCGTCAGGCACCGGATGGTCGAAGCGCACGAGCTCGCTGCGCGCCTCCGTGCGCAAGCCGAGCGGGCCGTCGTCCGGCTCATAGTCGAGCTCCAGGCGCGGCAGGCGCTGGTAGGGCCGGTTATTCCGGGCGATGCCCGGGTCGACGGTCTGGTAAGCCTCCACCGAGGCGACGCCCGAGACGTCGCGGGTGTTGTAGCGCAGCCGGCCCCGGGAGCGCAGATGGCGTGTGGTCGACGTGCGCAGGCTGTCGCCGAAGTCGCGAAAATACTGGTCGTCACTGACCATCGCCAGATTCAGGTCAGCGCGGGTGGTGCGGGTAAACCGCTGGCGATGGGTCAGCCCGACCTGCCAGCGGTCTTCCCCGGTGAGATCGTCTTCCGGCAGGAAGTTGCCGTCGAGCTCCCCGGAGTAGCTCGGCTGCAGGTAGCGGAACTCCCCACCGAGCATGAACCCGCGTCGACTCAGAAACCGTGGTGCGAGGGTCGCATCGTAGTTGGGGGCAATATTCCAGTAATACGGGATTGTCACATCCGTGCCGCTGCGGTCCGATTGCCGAAATGTGGCCGGCAGCAGGCCGCTCTTGCGGCGATCGTCAATAGGGAAGTTGACGTACGGGCTGTAAGCGACGGGGAAATCCCTGACGGTAAGGCGCGCATGCCAGGCCTCACCGGTGCCGGATTCGCGATCCAGGCGGACGCGGTCGGCGCGCAGCATCCACGCCTCGCGCCCGGGTTCACAGGTGGAATAGGTGGTGTCGTGGGCCAGGGAGACGTTGGCGTCGACGAGTTCGATGCGGCTTGCCTCGCCCTGGGTGAGCGTCTCCGGGATCAGGTACCGCGCGCGGTCCACCTCGCCCTGATCGGCGTCGAGACGCAAATACCCCTGATCGGCCCCGAGCAGCAGCCCCGTTTGCCGGTACCGCACGCGCCCCCGCGCGTCCGCGCGACTGGCCTGCTCGTCGAAGCGCATGGCGTCGGCGTCGAGTTGCTGGTCCGCGCGCTCCAGGCGCACATTGCCTTGCAGGCTGTAGACGCCAACGCCAGCGTCATACTGCAGCCTGTCAGCGTCCACCGTCGCCGCGGCGCCTGCGCGCGGCGGCGCTGAGCGTGTCGGCTCCACCTGTGCGCCCTCAACGGGCGCAATACAGCCGTCCCAGCGCTCGCTGAGGAGGGGCCAGCGCTCGCCATCCTCCTGGGAGTCGGCACTGAGCGTCTCGGCGCCCAGGGCGGCGGCGCCCAGTGCGGTCACGGCGAATCCCTTGCGGATGACGGCTGTCGCGAATGCCACGCGTGCAGTATCCCTCGATTGGTCTCGTTGTGGGACCGGCCTGGCAATACGGTTCGGTCGGCTTGGTAACCTCGCACACAAGCCGACGCGCGGCAAACGGTTCGCACCGTATGCCCGGCTCGGGCACAATTGCCAGGCATCCAATGGCCTGGGCCGTACACCAGAGGGGATGACCCCATGCATGATTCCGCCGGCAGCGATCCGCGTGTGCAGGCGCTACGGCAATGGCTTGTGGCGCAAGGGCTGCCGCACGGGCCATTGCACAGCGTATCCTCGGATGCCAGTTTTCGGCGGTATTTCCGTCTGCAGGCGAACGGGGTCTCCCGGGTCGTCATGGACGCGCCGCCGACCCACGAGGACTGTCGGCCGTTCGTGCATGTCGCTGGGCTGTTGCGCCAGGCCGGGCTCAATGCGCCCGATATAATGGCCATGGATCTGGAGCAGGGTTTCCTGCTGTTGAGCGACCTGGGGCGCGCCACCTACCTGGACGTGCTGCAAGAAGGCGATGCGCACGGCCTGATAGAAGCCGCCCTGGACGCCCTGGTGCAGTGGCAGGCGGCGACTCGGCCCGGCGTATTGCCACCCTATGACGCAGCGCTGCTGGAGCGCGAGCTGCGGCTGTTTCCCGAGTGGTATCTAACGCGCCACCTCAAACTCGCGCCCACTGCGGCGGAGCATGCGCTTCTGGAACGGATGTTCCGCGCCCTCATCGATCGCGCGTTGTCCCAATCGCGGGTGTGGGTTCATCGCGACTACATGCCGCGCAACCTCATGGCGGGGAAGGGGGCGCCCGGCATCGTCGACTTTCAGGATGCCGTGGAAGGCCCCGTCAGCTATGACCTGATCAGCCTGCTCCGGGATGCCTTCATTTCCTGGCCACAGGAGACGGAACGGCGCTGGTTGCACTACTACCATCAGGCAGCCCGGAAGGCCGGCGTCGCGGTTCCGGCGGCATTGGAAGAGTTCCGCGCCGATTGCACATGGATGGGGGTGCAGCGCCACCTCAAGGTCATGGGCATATTCGCCCGTATCCATTATCGGGACGGCAAACCCGGCTATCTGGATGATGCGCCGCGTTTCCGCGATTATCTGGACAGGGCTGCCGGGGAGGAGCCGGAACTGGGTGAGCTGGTCGATCTCATCGAACGCTGGCACGTCCGTGCCGGGGTCAGGTGAGCGATGCGCGCCATGATTCTGGCCGCCGGCCGGGGGGAGCGCATGCGGCCGCTGACCGACCGCACACCGAAACCCCTCCTGGAGGTGGGCGGCGCCCCGCTGATTGACTGGCATCTCCGGCGGCTGGCCGCGGCAGGGGTCCGGGAGGTGGTGATCAACCTGGCCTGGCGGGGCGAGCAGATCGCCACCCACGTGGGTGATGGCAGCCGGTGGGGGCTCAGCGTCGCTTATTCCCGCGAAGGGGCGCAGGGGCTCGAGACCGGCGGTGGAATCGCCCGCGCTCTGCCGTTGCTCGGTGAGTATCCCTTTCTCGTGGTCAATGGCGATGTCTGGTGCGCGCTCGATCCAGCGCCGCTGCTGACGCCGCCGGCGGGGGTTGCCCATCTCGTGCTCGTACCCAACCCGGCGCACAACCCCGACGGCGACTTCGGACTGCAGGACGGTTGTGTCGTCAACCAGGGCGGCGAGCGCCTGACCTTCAGCGGTATCGGTGTCTACCGCCCGGCGTTGTTCCACGGCCATCCTGGAGGCGCATTCCGCCTTGCGCCGCTACTGCGCCGTGCCGTAACCGACGGTCAGGTCTCGGGTCAGGCCTTCCGGGGAGGCTGGTGTGATGTGGGCACGCGGGAGCGGCTCACGGTCCTGGATCGGCAGCTCCGCGGCGGGCAATGAGGGCGTCGAACCAGTGCGCCGCAGGCGCATCGCTACCCCGGGCGCTGAGCCCGGGGCGGGATGGAATACGTGCAGGTAGCGTGGGCCACCATCTCATCCTCGCCGTCGGCGTACATGGCCACCTCTCCCACCGCCAGGCGGCTGCCGAGTTTGAGCATACGGCATTCGGCGATAATGTCACCGGCCGCGGGCTTGCGCATGAAGTTGATGTTCAGCGCGGACGTGACGGCCATGAGGACCGGCCCGATCATGGCCAAGACCGTCACGTACATGGCCGTATCGGCCAGGGTCATCAGCGCTGGTCCGGAAATGGTATTGCCCGGACGCAGATGTGCAGAATGGTAGGGCAGACGGATGCGCGCGTACCCCTCTTCCACCGCCTCGACGCGCCAAGTATCCCGGCGCATTTCCGGAAAGGATTCCCGAAGAATGGCTTCCAGCTCCGGGGCATTCAGTTTTGGCATAGCGCACGTCGTTCCTGTCGATGGTGTGTTCGGCTCCGAGGCTGGTCTAGGGGCCCCGCTGCAATCGAGGTCTGGCGCTGCCTCAGCCGGCGGCCCGCAGCGCAGTGTGCAGGTGGTCCATGACCGCCCGGCCCACACTGAGTGTATCGAGAGCGATGCCGAGATCCCGCATGCAGGTGACCTGCAGGCCCTTGTGGCCACAGGGGTTGATGCGGGAAAACGGGGACAAGTCCATATCCACGTTCAGCGCCAGCCCATGGTAACTCGCCCCACGGCGGACACGCAGCCCGACGGACGCAATCTTGGCATGATCCACGTAGACGCCGGGGGCGTCCGGCCGCGGGTAGGCTGCCAGACCGTGCTGTGCCAGGACATCCACGACAGCCGATTCCAGCAGGGTGACGAGGCGGCGGATGCCGAGGCCTCGGCGCCGTACATCCACGAGAACGTACATCACCGCTTGGCCCGGTCCGTGATACGTTACCTGGCCGCCGCGGTCGACGGGGACCACCGGGATATGGCCGGTGTCGAGGAGGTGCTCTGGCCGTCCGTTTAGCCCCTGCGTGAACACAGGGGGGTGTTCCAGTAACCAGAGTTCGTCGGCGGTGTCCGCCTTGCGGGTTTCCGTGAAGCGCTGCATCCGCCGCCAGGTGGGCTCGTACGGAACGCGTCCCAACTCTCGCAGGCGCACGTCGATGCCGGCAGCCCGATCGCTCACAGCGTCATGACCACCTGGGTATCGGCGTTGAGGCTGCGGTACACGGCGTCCAGCTGACCCTTGCTGGTGGCCGTAACCGTCACTGTGACAGAGACGTAATTCCCGCGCCGACTGGCCGTCGTTGCAACGTGGTCGCCATTGACGTCGGGAATATGCCTGCGGACAAGCTCGAGGACGCGCAGTACAAACTCCGGATCTGCCGCACCCATCACCTTGATGGGGAACTCGCAGGGAAACGTCAGCAGCGTCTGGTCATTGCCGGTGCTCATGCCCACGGCCTGTGGTGGTGGCTTCCTGGGGTTAGTGTAGTGCCCACGGTGCGCTACTGAAAGCGCAGCATGACATCGTCGATGATGCGGGCGAACAGGCCACCTTCGTCGCCACTCTCCAATGCCACCAGCGGCGCATCGGCCACCACGGCGTCGCCGATGCGGACTTCTACGTTGCCTAGCGTCTCGCCCTGGGAAACGGGGGCGACGATGGTGGAGCGCAGGTTCATGGTGGCTTCCATGTTCTCGTATTCACGTCGGGGCACGGTCACGTAAAGGGATTCCGTCAGGCCCACCGGGATGGTATCGGTCGCCCCTTTCCAGAGTTTCGGCTCTTCCAGGGCATCACCGCCGCTGAAGAGTTCGTAGGTGCCAAAGAACCGGAATCCGTAGCTAAACAGGGACTGCGTCTGCTGCATTCGGTCCCTGGCACCGTCCGTACCCATGACCACGGAGATGAGGCGCATGCCATCGCGTCTTGCTGAACTGACTAGATTGTAGCCCGCGCCGGAGGTGTGCCCCGTCTTTAGCCCGTCCACGCTCTCGTCCTGCCAGAGCAGCGAGTTGCGGTTACGCTGGGTGATTTCGTTAAAGGTGAATTCGCGCTCGGAGTAGTACTGGTAGTATTCGGGGAAGTCGCGAATCATGGCGCGAGCCAGTTTGGCGATGTCGCGGGCAGAGGTGAGTTGTTCTGAATCGGGCCAGCCGGTGGCGTTGACGAAGTGCGTATCTTCCATGCCCAGATCCTGCGCGTAGCTGTTCATGAGCTGCGCGAAAGTCTCTTCGTTACCGGCCACATGCTCGGCAAGGGCGACACTGGCGTCGTTGCCGGATTGAATGATCATGCCGCGCAGCAGGTCCTCAACGACGATCGTACGCCCGACCTCCACGAACATGCGCGAGCCTCCCATCCGCCAGGCGCGTTCGCTGATGGTGACTTTGTCCTCCAGATCGAGGTGCCCCTCGCGGAGCTCATTGAAGAGCACGTAGGCGGTCATCAGCTTCGCCAGACTCGCGGGTTCGCGCTGGGCGTCCGGATCCCGGGCCGAGAGCACTTGGCCGCTGTCGAAGTCCAAGAGGATGTAGCTGGGAGCCCCGATGGAGGGTGGTGCAGGGGTCGGCACAGGCGGGTTCGCCGCCAGGGTCGAGCCCAGCGTCAGGCTCGTGAACAGAAAAAGCAAGGCAAACAGGCGCTCGCGCATGTCGGGTCTCATCCGATTCAGTGATACTGGCAGACCGCGCTCGGGCAGTCACAGGTGGCGCAGAAGAATAACATGCCCCTGCCGCAACGGGGGCGGTGTACCGTGAAGGCAACGGCACTTCATGCATGGTCAATCCGTGACGACGTAACTTTCGTTGAAGCCGGCGTCCCGAAGCCTTCTCGCCATGGCATCGAGGTCTTCAAGGGACTCGGCCGGGCCCACCCGTACGCGATAGGTGCCGCCATTTTCCGAGATGCTCACGGAGCCCATGTCATGGTGGCGCAGCCGGTTCTTTGCGGCCTCGGCATTGGCCTGTTCAGAGAAGGCGCCCACTTGGAGGAGCAGGCGCCCGTGAGCGAGCGCGGACTGTGCTGGTTGTCCCTTTACGTGGGTCTGCGCCGCATGGCCGGGGGCCTCGTCGGCGCTATTCGCCTGCCTCGGTGCGCTCGGGTCGTAGGTGACACTCAGGGCCTCGATCCTTACCGAGGCCGTCCCCTTGTCGATCATGCCGATGCGATCCGCTGCCGCATAGGAGAGGTCGATGACGCGCTCACGGGCGAACGGGCCGCGATCGTTCACCCGGACGATGACCGATTTGTCGTTGTCCAGATTCGTCACTCTGACGTAGGTGGGTAAGGGCAGCTGTGTATGGGCCGCCGTCAGTGTGTACATATCGTAGGGCTCGCCGCTGGAGGTGCGGCGTCCATGAAATTTCTTGCCATACCAGGAGGCTATCCCCTCCTCGGTAAAGCCGTGGGCATCCTTCGGGTCGATGACCGCATACTGCCGACCGAAGACCTCGTACGTTGTCGGATTGCCGTACTGGCTCAACGGCTCGTCGCGCGGCTCGGGCTCGTTCAGTCCACTGAGATCCGGGGGTATCTCGGGTCCGCGGTCCGATTCGCGCTCCTGCGCCGGGGGCGGCTGGTTCGCGGACTCAGTGGCGCAGGCGGGCAGGAAGGCGGCAACCAAGGCAATCCACAGCAAGCGCACCATCAGCGAGCCTCCCATTCATCGCGTATCGCTTCAGCCAGCTGGAAGGCTGCCAGCGCGTACAATGGGCTGTGATTGTAGCGGGTGATCACGTAGAAGTTACGCAGCCCGACCCAGTGCTCGGCCCCCGACGCGCCGTCCAGCTCCAGAAACAGGGCCTGTGCATCATCACGGAATTCCGCCTCGGGATCGATGCCGGCTTCTCGGAGCTCGCCGACCGTGGTTGTGAGCCGTATGCCATCACCGGTAAAGGCGTGCGTATCGGCGTCGTCCGCGACGTTGGCGGGGGCGACAACGGGTGCGCCGGCGCGCCAGCCATGTTCACTGAAGTAGTTGCCCACGCTGGCTACCGCGTCGGCGACATCGTTCATGAGGTCGCGCCGGCCATCGCCGCTGCCGTCCACGGCATAGTGCCGATAGCTGCTGGCTATGAACTGCGGCATGCCCATCGCGCCGGCGTAGGAGCCGCGTATCTCGAACGGGTCGAGCCCTTCTTCTTCGGTGAGCAGCAGGAAGTGCTCCAACTCGCTGCGGAAGAAATCCGCGCGGGGTGGGTAATCGAAAGCGAGGGTGAACAGCGCGTCCAGCACCCGATGGCGCCCAGAATGCTCGCCGTAACGGGTCTCCACGCCGATGATTGCCACCAGGATGGCGGGGTCGACGCCGTATTCATCGGCGACGCGGCTCAGGAGTTCTTCGTTTTCATCCCAGAAGGAGACACCGTCGCGGATGCGGTCCTCCTGCAGAAAGATCGAGCGGTATCGATGCCAGGGTAGCGCTTCCGCTGGCGAGGTGATGGCGTCGATGATGTCCTGCTGGTGCTGGGCGTCGGCGAGCACCCGCTCGACCCTCTCGGGCTCCAGGGCATGACGCTCCGAGACGTCGTGCACGAACGCCTGCAGCCCGGGAATATCACGGGTAATCGGCGTGTCGCTGGGGATACCGGTGGCCGGGGCCAGCAGGATCACGGCGAGCATTACTGGTGCGGACAGTTTGCGCATGAACCGTGGCTCTCGAAACGGACGGTGGTCTATCACCCGTGGTGTACCGAATGCCCAATGGCCCGGAAACGGGCGGGCCCGGGCCCGTCTCAGGACGCCCACAGCTTCCGATGGGTGTGTATCGACATGAGAATACCGAAGCCCGCCATCAGCGTCACCATCGACGTTCCGCCGTAGGAGACGAGCGGCAGTGGCAGGCCGACGACTGGCATAAGGCCAGAGACCATGCCGATGTTGACGAACACATACACGAAGAATGTCAGAGTCAGGCTGCCGGCCAGCAAGCGGCTGTAGGTGTCCTGCGCATTGATGGCGATATACAGGCCGCGCCCGATGATAAACAGATACAACGCCAGCAGTTGCAGCGCCCCCATGAGCCCGAATTCCTCGGCAAATACGGCGAAGATGAAGTCGGTGTTGCGCTCCGGGAGAAACTCGAGCTGCGACTGCGTTCCGTTCAGCCAACCCTTGCCGAACATGCCCCCAGAGCCGATGGCGATGGTCGATTGAATAATGTGATAGCCCGTACCGAGCGGATCACGTTCCGGGTCGAACAGCGTCAGCACGCGCTGCTGCTGGTATTCGCGCATGAGGAACAGCCAAAAGACGGGGATCAGCGCGGCGAAGGACAGGAGCGCCGTGACCAAGACGCGCCACCGAAGCCCGGCCAGGAACAGGACGAAGAATCCCGACGCGCTGACCAGTAGCGCCGTCCCCAAGTCGGGTTGCAGCACAATCAGCCCTGTTGGAATGGCGATGGCCACCGCGGCCGTGAACACCTGCAGCAGCGTTGGGGGCAGTGGGCGCATGCTGATGTACCACGCCACCGCCATGGGAATGGCCAGCTTCATGACCTCCGCGGGCTGAAACCGGACCAGGCCAAGGTCCAACCAGCGCTGGGCGCCTTGACCGACTGTGCCCACCAGAAGCACCAGCACCAGCAGGGCCAGCGCGCCCAGGAATACCAGCGGACTCCAACGTCGCAGCGCATCCGGAGGAATCTGCGCCATCACCACCATGGCGGTGAACGCCATCGTCATGCGCATCAGCTGGTTGTGCACCGCGTCCAGGGACTGGTTCGTGGCACTGTAGAGAATGGCCAGGCCAACACCGGAGAGTAACAGCAGCGCGGTGATCAATTGCACATCGAGATGCAGGATCCGCTGCACGATTGAGTGTCTGCGCGAGCGCCTCACCGGATCGGCCAGCTCAGACATCGCGCGATCCCGCCCCTGCACCATCCATATAGGCGTCCATAACCTGTCTTGCTATCGGTGCCGCGACACCGCCGCCACTGCCGCCATGCTCCACCAGCACCGCAATCGCGATGCGCGGCGCCTCTGCGGGGGCGAGGGCGGTGAACAGGGCATGGTCGCGCAGGCGACGTTCCAGCTCGGCCGCATCGTACTCGTCGTCCTGCCCCAGGCTGAACACCTGGGAAGTGCCGGTCTTGCCGGCAATCCGGTAGTCAAGCCCCGAGCTGATCCCCCGTGCCGTGCCACGTTGTCCGTGTACCACCTCGACCAGTGAGTCCATCAGGCGGTCCCAATGGTTGCCGCTGCTCAGATCGACCAACCGTTGCGACTCCGCCAGCTCCACCTCGCTGGTTTCACTGGTGTCGGCGTCGTGGATGGCGCGCAGGATGCGCGGTGGCCTGGCGCTGCCGCGGTTGGCGAGTACGGCCATGCCGTGGGCGAGCTGCAGCGGGGTGCTCAGGAAATAGCCCTGGCCGATTGCCGTGATGATGGTCTCGCCATGGAACCATCCCTCGCCGCGGGCCGTCCGCTTCCACTCCCGCGACGGGAGAATGCCAGCACGTTCGCCGGGCAGCCCGACACCCGGACTGCGACCGAAGCCGAAGCGCTCCAGAAACGCCGCCATCCGGTCGATCCCGAGCTCATAGCCCAGCTTGTAATAGTAGACGTCGCAGGACTGGCCCATGGCGTCAGCGAAATCCATGGGGCCATGGCCGCGCCGGCGCCAGCAACGCCAGCGGTGATCGACATTATTGATACTGAAATAACCGGGGCAGAACACGCGCTGCTCCGGGTCGAACGTGCCATGCTCGAGGCCGGCGAGGCCAACGAAGGGCTTGATCGTCGATCCGGGCGGATACTGGCCCCGGATCGCGCGATTGAACAGTGGCCGCTCTGGGTTCTCCTGGAGCGAGGCGTAGGTGGCGCGGTCGACGCCATTGACGAAGATGTTCGGGTCGAACGACGGCGTACTGGCCAAGGCCAGAATGTCTCCGTTGTCGACGTCCAGGGCGACCACCGCACCGGTTTCCTCGCCGAGCGCTTGCTCCGCGACGCGCTGCAGGTGACTGTCAAGGGTCAGCACCACGTCGTCGCCCGGTATTGGCGCCCGACGGCTCAAGGGTTGAATCACGCGCCCAAGGGCGTTGGTTTCCACCCGCTCCAGGCCCGCATCGCCGTGCAGGCGTTCCTCGAAGTGAAGTTCAGTGCCGGTTTTGCCAATATGGCTACTGCCGCCATAGCGCCGAGTGTCGACCTGTGAGAGTTCACGCGCGTTGATCCGCCCCACGTAGCCAATGGCATGGGCGGCGTGTGGCCCGTGCGGGTAGTACCGACTCAGGCGTGCCTCCACCTCCACGCCGGGAAAGCGATGGCGGTTCGTGGCGAAGGCCGCCACCTCTTTTTCCGTCAGGCGGACCTTGAGCGGTAGGGCTTCGAAGCGGCGCGAACGGGCCAACAGCTGCCGGAAGCGCTCCAGCTCGACATCGGAAATATCCAGGACGCGGCGCAGCCCCTTGAGTGTCTGATCCATCTCCTGGACCTGTTCCGGCGTCACCAGCAGCTGGAAGTTGGGCCGGTTTTCGGCCAGGACGATGCCGTTGCGGTCATAGATGAGCCCGCGGTTGGGCGGGATGGGCACCAGCTTGACGCGATTGGCCTGGGACAGGGTGGCGTAGCGTTGGTGCCCGGCGACCTGCAGCTGACCCATGCGCCCGCCCAGCAGACCCATCAGCGCAAGCACGCCCGCGCCGGCAAGCAATGCTCGCCGGGTGAAGTGGCGCTTTTCCTGGCCCTTGTCCTGGAGCTTGTTGCCGTTGCCGTTGCCGTTGCCACTGATCGCCATTTCCGCTACTGCACGCTAAAGCGGCGCCGCACGCCGCGCATGAGGATAAAGATCCACGGCCATAACAGGGTACCCACGACAGGCGGAAGCCAGTACGCCATTCCAGGCGTGGGCTGATCCACCAGAGCGCTGATCCAGGCCTGAATGACATGGACGAGCAGCAGGAGCAGCAACACGATCAGCGCCTGTTGGGGCAATGGATAGATGCGAATACGCTGGTGTAGCCGCAGCACAAGGTAAGCCATAATCGCGTAGGCCAGGGCGTGCTGGCCCAATAGCGTGGCCTGGACGGCGTCCTGGCCCAGCCCCACAAGCCAGGCGACAATCACCCCCACCCGATGGGGAACCGCCATGCACCAGTAGATCAGTACCAGCGCTGCCCATTCCGGACGAGCGAGACGCCCCCACTCGGGCAGGGGGACAATCGTCAGCATGTAGGCCACCACGATGCTTGCAAAAATGACCCAGCCCCCGCGCTGCGGCGCGAGCGTCATCGAAGCGGATCCTCCCGGGCGAGCTCCTCGATCTCCTGCAGCGCCTCAAGCTCATCGTCATCGAATCCCCGCTGCTCGCGTGGCCGGACCAGCAGCATCTCGCGGCTGCGGTCGAGTTGCGCCAGTGGCCGTGCTGTGACCCGTGCAAATGACTCGCCGGGCTGTCGCTCCACGCTGGTCACCTCAGCCACCGGATAGCCCCGCGGGAAGCGACCCGCCAGGCCGGACGTCACCAGCAGGTCGCCAGCCTGGATATCGGCATTGTTGGGCAGGTGTGGCAGATCCAGTTCGCGCAGATTGCCACTGCCGAACGCGATGGAACGTAGCCCGTTACGGTTGACCTGGACGGGAATGGCGTGGCTCGGGTCAGTGATCAGCCGCACCACCGAACTGGAGCGGCTGGTGCTGTCCACCTGCCCCATGACGCCGTCAGCGTCGATGACTGGCTGCCCGGTGAAGACGCCGCTGCGCGTGCCCTTGTCCACACGGATGATGTGGCGGTAAGGGTCGAGGTCCACGCGCATGAGCTCGGCGATGAGCACCGACTCTTCCACTTCGTAGGATGAGCCCAGAAGCCCCTGCAGGCGGATGTTTTCCCGCTCCAGCTGGTCCAATCGCTGCAGGCGGGCCTCGTAGAGCAGATGCTGGTCACGCAGCCGCGCGTTTTCCTCGATCAGCGCGGAGCGGCGGGCCAGACGTTCGGCGGCAAAGCCCGCAAGGTCGAAAGGAAGGTTGACCGCATAATGCACGGGGTGAACGGCCGTCTGGATCGACGAGCGCACCGGCTCCGTCAGGTGCTCCCGATGGTCGAGCATCATCAAGCCCGCTGATAGCAGCACCAGCAGGATCAGCCGGGTCGTTGCCGATGGGCCTTCAGCGAATAATGGCTTAATGGTAATCCCCGTCCGTTATTCTCGTCGTTACACACGGTTGACGCAGGCAGCCCGGGAAACCTCACACCAGGGAGGCCCGACTCGCTCAGGACCAGCGTGCTTAAGACTTCCAGTGTAACGGAGGATGATCCGTGAATCAGGTCACGCATAAGCCTGCCGGGCTGTTCGGTTGAGCGCTGGACACCGTCCCTAATCGACGGTGAACAGATCCAGGCCCTGTTCGTCCATCAGCTCCAAGGCGCGCCCTCCGCCGCGGGCGACGCACGTCAGAGGGTCGTCCGCCACAACCACCGGCAGGCCTGTCTCTTCCATGATCAGGCGGTCAATGTTGCGCAGCAGTGCTCCGCCGCCGGTGATTACGATGCCGCGGTCGGCCACGTCCGCGCCGAGTTCGGGCGGTGTCTGTTCCAGGGCCGTCTTGACTGCACCCACGATGCCCGACAGGGACTCCTGCAGGGCCTCCAGAATTTCGTTGCTGTTCAGCGTGAAGCTGCGCGGCACGCCTTGTGCCAGATTGCGCCCCTTGACGTCGATCTCGCGTACTTCGGTGCCGGGGAAGGCCGTGCCGATCTCGTGCTTGATGCGCTCGGCCGTGGATTCGCCAATCAGGATGCCGTAGTTGCGCCGCACATAGTTGATAATGGCCTCATCGAAGCGGTCACCGCCGATGCGAACGGATGCCGAGTAGACGATACCGTTGAGCGACAGCACCGCAACCTCGGACGTGCCGCCGCCGATGTCCAGCACCATGGAGCCGCGCGCCTCATCCACGGGCATGTTGGCCCCGATCGCCGCCGCCCGCGGTTCCTCGATGAGGTAGATCTCCCGTGCCCCCGCGCCAACGGCCGACTCCTTGATGGCCCGGCGTTCCACCTGCGTGGAGCCACAGGGGACGCATACCAGTACCCGGGGGCTGGGTTTGAAGAAGCGTGCTTCATGCACCTTCTTGATGAAGTGCTGCAACATCTTCTCGGTGACTGTGAAATCGGCGATGACACCGTCCTTGAGGGGCCGGATCGCGCGAATGTTACCCGGGGTGCGCCCCAGCATGCTTTTCGCCTCAGCACCGACGGCGGCAATCGTCTTCGAGCCACCGTCGCGATCCTGGCGGATTGCGACCACCGACGGTTCGTTGAGGACGATACCCTGGCCGCGTAGGTAGATGAGCGTGTTGGCCGTGCCGAGGTCGATGGAAAGGTCGTTGGAGAAAAGTCCACGAATGCCCTTGAACATTGCTGGGTCCCGGTATTCTATCCCGATGAAACGCCTGCACTTGGGTGCCCGGACGCGTGCCGGGCGCTGGTCGCCACGGTCGGTGCTTTAGTTCTGCGGTGTTGGCGCGAGAAGCTCGCTAATCTATCAGCGCACCCCGACTCCGGCAAGCCGACCGATGGTGCTGAAGCCCGTAATCATCGGGATTTGCCGACCAGGTCACGTTTGCGATCACGCGGCGATTCGCCGACAATCCCCGTTTTCCGGAAAGCCGGATTGAGGTAATTCATGTCCCTGAACAACGAGCAAGTGACCGAGATTGCGCACCTGGCACGGCTGAACGTCGATCCAGCCGACCTCTCCGATTATGCCCGCAACCTCTCCGACATTCTCGCGTTCGTGGAGGCCATGAACGCAGTGGACACCTCCAGCGTTGAGCCAATGGCGCACCCCCTGGAGATGCCACAACGCCTGCGTGAAGACGTCGTCACGGAGGAGAACCAGCGCGAGCGTTTCCAGGCCGTCGCGCCGCAGGTGGAAGGGGGCCTGTATCTCGTCCCCCGCGTCATCGAGTAACCGTCCAACGAAATGGGGCAGTCATCGTGTCCGATACCAGTAAGACCGTCGCCGAACTGGCCGCCGGCCTCGCCGCGGGTCGCTATTCCAGTGAAGAGCTGACCCGCAGCTGCCTGAGCCGCATCCGTGGTGCCGGCGCCGAGTTGAACGCGTTCATCACCGTGACCGAGGACCAGGCGCTAGCGGCCGCGCGGGATGCCGACAGGCGCCGGCAGGCTGGCGGGGCCGCGCCGCTTACGGGCGTGCCCATGGCCCACAAGGACATCTTCTGCACGAGCGACGTGCGGACCAGCTGCGGCTCACGCATGCTCGACAATTTCATCGCCCCTTACAACGCCCATGTGGTGGAGCGGTTCAACGCCGCGGGGATGGTGTCGCTCGGCAAGACCAACATGGACGAGTTCGCCATGGGGTCTTCCAACGAGACCAGTTTCTACGGTCCGGTGAAAAACCCCTGGGACACCTCCGCCGTGCCCGGCGGTTCCTCGGGCGGTTCGGCGGCCGCAGTGGCCGCGCGGCTGGTTCCAGCGGCGACGGGGACGGATACCGGCGGCTCGATCCGCCAGCCCGCGGCGTTGTGCGGCATCACCGGGTTGAAGCCCACCTACGGCCGCGTGTCACGTTATGGCATGATCGCATTTGCCTCCAGCCTCGACCAGGGCGGCCCCATGGCGCGTACGGCCGAGGATTGCGCGCTGCTGCTGGAGACCATGGCGGGGTTCGATGAGCGCGACTCCACCTGTGTGAATCGGCCTGTGCCCCGTTACAGCGAGCAACTTGGCGCAGACATTCACGGACTTCGGGTGGGGTTGCCGAAGGAGTATTTCGGTGACGGCCTCGACGCCGAGGTCGCCCGGGTCATCGACGCGGCCATCGCGGAATACCGCAAGCTCGGTGCTGAATTCCGCGAGATCAGCCTGACCAACACCGAGCTGGCGGTGCCCGCCTATTACGTCATCGCGCCCGCGGAGTGCTCGTCCAACCTCTCCCGCTTCGACGGCGTGCGTTTCGGCCACCGCTGCGAGAGCCCGCGGGACCTGGAGGATCTCTACAAGCGCTCACGTGGTGAGGGCTTTGGCGCCGAGGTGAAGCGGCGCATCATGGTGGGCACGTATGCGCTGTCCGCCGGCTACTTCGATGCCTACTACCGGAAGGCCCAGCAGATCAGGCGCTTGATCAAGAACGATTTCATGCGTGCCTTCGAGGAGGTGGATCTGATTCTCGGGCCCACCTCGCCCACGGTGGCGTTCAACATCGGTGAGCGCGCCGACGATCCGGTGAAAATGTACCTGTCGGATATCTACACTATCGCCGTGAATCTGGCGGGCCTGCCGGGCATCTCCATTCCGGCGGGCTTCACCAATGGGCGTCCGGTGGGGCTGCAGCTGATCGGCAACTACTTTGACGAGGGCAGGCTGCTGAACGCCGCGCACCGTTACCAGCAGGTCACCGATTGGCACACTCGGGCTCCCGAGGCGTTCGCGTAAGAGGGTACGAGACGATGGAATGGGAAACGGTCATCGGGCTGGAGATTCACGCCCAGCTTGCCACCCGCAGCAAGATTTTCTCTGCGGCGTCCACCAACTATGGCGCGGAGCCCAATACCCAGGCCTGTGCCGTGGATCTGGGGCTGCCCGGCGTGCTCCCAGTGCTGAACGGGGGCGCGGTGAATATGGCCATCAAGCTGGGCCTCGCGACCGGGTGCTCCATTGCCCCGCGTTCGGTGTTCGCACGCAAGAACTACTTTTATCCGGACCTGCCCAAGGGCTACCAGATCAGCCAGTACGAGCTGCCGATCGTCCATGATGGCGAGGTCATCATCGAGCTCGATGACGGCACGACCAAGCGCATCGGCGTGACCCGCGCGCACCTCGAAGAAGACGCCGGCAAGTCCCTGCATGAAGGCTTCGAGGGTGTCACCGGCATTGATCTCAACCGCGCCGGCACACCGCTCGTGGAGATCGTCTCCGAGCCGGACATGCGCTCGCCCCAGGAAGCCGTGGCCTATATGAAGAAGATCCACTCGCTGGTGCGTTATCTCGGCATCTGCGACGGCAACATGCAGGAAGGCTCGTTTCGTTGCGATGCCAACGTCTCCGTGCGTCCGGCTGGCTCCAACAAGTTCGGCACCCGCGCAGAGGTTAAGAACGTCAACTCCTTCCGTTTTGTGCAGCAGGCCATTGCGCACGAGGTGGAGCGCCAGATCGACCTGATCGAATCCGGTGGCACCGTGGTCCAGGAAACGCGCCTGTTCGACGCGGTCAAGGGCGAGACCCGTTCCATGCGGACCAAGGAAGAGGCCAATGATTACCGCTATTTCCCCGACCCGGACCTGTTGCCGCTGGAGATCGACGAGGCCATGATCGAGGCCGCCCGTAGCGAGCTTCCGGAGCTGCCGGACGCCAAGAAGCAGCGCTTCATGGCGCAGTACGGGCTGACCGCCTACGACGCTTCCATCCTGACCGCCGGCCGCGAGATGGCGGATTTCTTCGAAGGGGTCGCGGCAGCCGCCGGCGGTGAGGGCAAACTGGCGGCCAACTGGGTGATGGGAGAGCTCTCCGGGGCGCTGAACAAGGCGGGCCTGGATATCACCGAAAGCCCGGTCACCCCGGCCATGCTGGGCGGCATGATCAAGCGCATCACCGACGAGACCATCTCCGGCAAGATCGCCAAGGAAGTCTTCGAGGCCATGTGGAACGGCGAGGGCGATGCCGACACCGTGATCGAGACGCACGGCCTCAAGCAGGTCACCGACACGAGCGCCATCGAGGCCATGATTGACGAGGTCATCGCCGCCAACCCCGGGCAGGTGGAGCAGTACAAGGCAGGCAAGGACAAGCTGCTGGGCTTCTTCGTGGGCCAGGTGATGAAGGCCTCCAAGGGCAAGGCGAACCCGGCCCAGGTCAATGAGCTGCTCAAAAAGAAGCTGGCGAGCTGATTCATGCCCGCAGCTCCCGACCAACTCCACCGGTTCGTCTTCGAACACGCCAATGTGCGTGGCGAGCTGATCCAGCTGGATCGTACGCTGCAGGAGGTGCTGGCACGCCACCAATACCCCGGAGTCATTATCCGGGTTCTCGGCGAGGCCCTGGCCGCCGCGGGCCTGCTGTCGTCCGTTCTCAAGTTTCGCGGCTCGTTGATTCTCCAGCTGCAGGGCGAGGGCACATTGCCCATGCTAGTGGCCAGTGCCACCCACGAGCAGGAGCTGCGGGCGGTCGCCCGCCACACCGAGGATGCGGCGTCGATCGAACTGGACGAGCCATTGAACGGCATGTGCAAGCAGGGCTACCTGGCCATCACCATCGATCCGACCGACAGCGACGACCGCTACCAGGGGATCGTGCCGCTGGAAGCGGAGCGTCTGGGCGAGGCGGTGGAGACCTACTTCACGCAGTCTGAGCAGCTGCCCACCCGCGTTTGGCTCGCCTGCGACGGGCAGCAGGCGGCAGGACTGCTCATGCAACGGTTGCCCGGAGACGCCGGCGAGGATGCCGACGCCTGGAACCGCGCCGAGCACCTGGCGGCAACCATCACCGAGGGGGAACTCCTGGGGCTGGGTCCTCGGGAGATCATTGGGCGGCTGTTCCACGAGGAGGACATCCGCCTGTTCGAGCCCGAGCCGGTGCGGTTCAATTGCCATTGCTCACGGGAGCGCGTTGCGGCGGTGCTGGAGGGGTTCGGCTATGAGGAGGCCCAGGGCATCGTCGCGGAGCAGGGCGAGATCGAGGCGGCGTGTGAGTTCTGCGGCGCCACCTATCGCTTCGATGCGGTGGACGTTGAGCAGCTCTTCAGCGGTGGCAGCATCGACCCGCCCGATAACACGCAGCATTGACGACGCACTTCTCCACCCCCTTCGATTATCCTCGGAGGTGGGCCACAGGCGTAGCATTAGCCGCAGGCGTAATGCACCGTCAAACCAAGCGCGCCGCAAGGCGCATCATTTCCCGCTCGTATCCCCGCACACACTGCACTGCGGATCCCGCGTCACGGTAAAGCTTCGCCACTCCCCTGTACGCGCGTCCCAGAGCGTCACGCGCCCGGTTGCCGGCGTGCCGAAGCCGGTGATGAGTCGGATCGCCTCGGTGGCCTGGAGGCTGCCGATGACGCCCACGACGGGGCCAAGCACGCCGGTCTCGCTGCAGGTCTCGTGGGGGGTGTCGCGCTCCGGTGGAAACAGGCAAGCATAGCAGGGGCCCTCCGGCAGGTCCGGCCGGAACACGCCCAGCTGGCCTTCCAGGCGGATGGCCGCGCCGGAGACAAGTGGTGTTGCGGCCGCCACGCAGGCGGCGTTGACGGCGAAACGGGTCTCGAAGTTGTCCGTGCCGTCGAGCACCACATCGGCGGCAGCGACAGCGTCGTGCAGGCGCCGCCCCTGCAGCCGGTCCCCGATCAGCTCGATGGCAGGGTCCGGATTCAAGGCATGGAGCCTGTCCCGGGCCGAGTCGGTCTTCGCACGCTCGAGGTCAGCGGTCCCGTGCAGAATCTGGCGCTGGAGATTGGTGAGGTCCACGTGGTCATCGTCGGCCAGGGTAAGATGACCGACCCCCGCGGCAGCCAGGTACAGCGCCGCCGGCGAGCCGAGCCCGCCGAGCCCGACGATCAGCACCCGCGCCCGGCCCAAGGCCTCCTGCCCGGCCATGTCGACCTCGGGCAGCATGATTTGGCGGCTGTAACGCAGCAGACCGGCATCATCCATCATCCATCGGCGCTCTTTCGCTCATAACGGCCTTCGGTGAATCGCTCCTGCCTCTGGCTGTCCCGGGTTGTCTGGACGTCGTTGAATCCCGCCTCGCGCAGCACCTCCCGGACTGCCCCGCCTTGCCGATAGCCGTGCTCCAGTACCAGCCAGCCGCCCGAACGCAGGTGACGCGGAGCATCGGCGGCGATGATCCGGATGGCGTCCAGGCCGTCGGCGCCTGCAAGCAGCGCCGCGGGCGGCTCATGGGTGGCCACCTCCGCGTCCAAGTCCGGATCCTGTTCGGCCACGTACGGCGGGTTGCTGACGATCAGCTCGAAGGTCTGTGCCGCCAACGGGGCGAACCAGTCCCCGGCACGCCAATGCACCCGGAGCTGCAAGCGCTCCCCGTTGGCCTGGGCCATCGCCAGGGCGTTCCGGCTTGCCTCCACGGCGCTGATCATCCAGTGCGGGCGTTCGGCGGCCATGGCCAGGGCGATAGCGCCGCTGCCCGTGCCCAGATCGAGTGCCCGGATGGGTGCATCCGCCGGCTGGCGGGTGAGGGCGCGCGCCACCAGTTCTTCCGTTTCCGGGCGAGGGATGAGGACGCGCTCATCCACCATGAGCTCCAGGGTTCGAAAGGGCTGCGATCCCAGCAGATAGGCCAGCGGTGTCCCGTCGAGGCGACGCTGCATCAGCGCCCGGAACCTGGCCGTGACCGCTGCGGGCAGCGCCCGATCGCCGTCGTGCTGCAGCCTGGCCCTGTCCGCTCCGGTGACATGCATCAGCAGCCAGTCGCCCTCGCGGCCGGGCAGCTGCGTGCGCGCCTCGCGGAGCAAGCTGGTGGCTGTCTCGCTCACGGGTTAGATCCAGCCCAAGGCGCGCGCGGTAATGGCGCGCTCCTCCAGCATGACGGGAATGCCGTCCTCGACAAGGTAGATCCGCTCGCCATTTTCGGTGATCAGGGCCTCGGTGACCGGGCCGGTGACCGCCGTACCGTCCTGGTATTGCACTCGCCCCTCCTCGATCAGGGCGTTTAGTTCGTCCAGGCGCTTCTTGGGCAGCGGCTCCACCGGGATCTTGGTCACCGGGCAGCAGAGGATATCCAGCAGCTTGCGATCGATGGCCATGTTAATGCCTAGTCTCCATGAAAGGTTGATCATTGCCCGGGCGTTTTCGCACGGTGGTTGCACCATCGGCGTGATGATACCGCGCTGGACAGCCGGCGACGACTTCCTCGGCCACATGCGCCCCCTGGCCGGACTGATGTCGACCCCGGAGCCGGCGCCATTCTCGACAGGGGCCGGGGTATCGATGTCGGGCAACACATTCACTCGCGGCAGCAACGTGCTGCGGTCGTGGCGCCAAACACGGTGAGCGTAGCGATTTCGAGCGTGGCTCGCTATGATGCCGGGTTCTGTAATGCTCTTGAAACCAGGTGAACCCTCATGGTTGATCCAGCGACCGTCAACGGCTTGGTTGACGATATCAACGTTCTCTCTCAGGACCTATTGCCCACTCCGGAGGAGGTGCACCGCCGACTGCCGCTGACCGAAAGCGCCCGGGATACGGTGCTCGTCGGCCGCAAATGCGTGGAGGAAATTCTTGATCGGGAGGACCCGCGCGTGTTTGTCGTGGTAGGGCCCTGCTCGATTCACGACATGGAGCTTGCCCGCGATTACGCACGGCGCCTGAAAACGCTCGCCGACCAGGTCAAGGAGTCGGTGTTCATTATCATGCGGGTGTACTTCGAGAAGCCGCGAACGACCGTCGGCTGGAAGGGGTTCATCAACGACCCGCACATGGATGACTCGTTCCGGATCGACGAAGGGCTCCAGTACGCCCGCGAGCTGCTGCTCGAGTTCGCCGAGATGGGCTTGCCAACCGCCACGGAAGCCCTGGACCCGATCACACCGCAGTATATCTCCGACCTCATCACCTGGACGGCCATCGGCGCGCGGACCACGGAGTCGCAAACGCACCGCGAGATGGCGAGTGGTCTGTCCACGCCGGTGGGTTTCAAGAACGGCACCGACGGCAACCTGCAGTCGGCCGTCAACGCCCTGCACTCCGTGGCCAACCCGCACAGCTTCCTGGGCATCAACTACCAGGGCCAATGCTCGGTGGTGCGCACACGAGGAAACAGCTACGGGCACCTGGTGTTGCGCGGCGGCGGTGGCAAACCGAACTACGACTCGGTGAGTGTCGCGTTGTGCGAACAAGAGCTCACCGAAGCCGCGCTGCCTGCCAACATCGTGGTGGACTGCAGTCATGCCAACAGCAACAAGGATCCTGCACTGCAGGCCCTGGTTTTAGACAATCTCGTGAACCAGATCACGGAAGGCAACCGCTCACTTGTCGGTATGATGCTCGAGAGCAATATCCACTGGGGAAACCAGAAGCTGCCGGACGATGTCTCTCAACTGCAGTACGGGGTATCCATTACGGATGCATGTATCGACTGGGAGACGACGGAGCGTGTGGTGCTTGACATGGCCGAGCGGTTAAGGCCCGTGCTAGGGCAGCGTATGGGTCAAGGGTCTTGATTTTGCGCTGTTTGGGCGGCGCTGATATAAAGGCATCAAGCTTGGATGGCACTGGACAGTCGAACTATTTCGTCGGTGGGCGATCACCATGAGGTAGGCTCTTTGCGCTACCCCCCGATGTCCGGCCAGCGGCGATTGGGTCTGGCTGGCCCCTCGGGGCTCGAACGACGGAGGAAGCAGACATGAACGACAAGAACATCAAGAACAGGATGCCGGTTGAGGACTTCGTCCCCTATCAGGAGCAAGCGGGTGAAGAGTACATGAACGCAGAACAGCTGGAGCACTTCCGCCAGCTACTGCTCGCATGGAAACGGCAGCTGCAGGAAGAGGTGGAGCGGACCGTGCATCATATGCGCGATGACGCCACCAATTATGCGGACCCGGCCGACAGGGCCACCCAGGAAGAGGAGTTCGCATTGGAACTGCGCACCCGGGATCGCGAGCGCAAGTTGATCCGCAAGATCGACCAGACGCTCGAAGCCATCCGCAAGGACGATTACGGCTTCTGTGAGCAGTGCGGGGTGGAAATCGGGCTTCGGCGCCTTGAGGCTCGCCCGACGGCAACACTGTGCATTGACTGCAAGACGCTGGAGGAAATCCGGGAGAAGCAGCGCGTTGCCTGACGGCGCCCCCACGCGTCGGGCGTGAATCGACGGCGAACGCTTGTAGAGCAAATGAACGGGCTGTTACTTCGGTGGCAGCCCGTTTTGCGTTGAGTGGAAATGATGCTGACGCCGTTCAGGCGTGCAGGACAACCTGCTACGATAATGTTATCATATTGCATTATTGACGCAGCGACAGACACTCCGCCATGAACGCTCCCTGGTTGACACGCTTGTGTGCACTCTCGCTGCTGTGCCTCCATGGCCCTTTGCTGGGCGCGTTGCCGGTGACGGTCAGCGTGCCGCCGCAGGGCTACCTGGTGGAGGCGATCGGGGGTGAGCGTGTCGATGTGTCGATCATGATCGAGCCCGGGCGGTCGCCCCATACGTTCTCGCTCTCACCGCGGCGGATGATGGCGCTGGATGATGCGCAGGTGTATTTCAAGGTCGGCCATCCGGATCTGGCGTTCGAGCAGCGATTTCTGAATCACGTCGAGGGGCAGGGGCGCGGGGTGCGTATCGTGGCTCTTTCCGAGGGTGTGGATCTGGTGCGCCTGGATGAGGAACACGACCACGACCACAGCCATGGCGAGACGGACCCCCACCTCTGGGTCTCACCCCGGATCATGCGCGCGGCGGCGGAACGGGTTGCCGACGCCCTGATCGACGCCGACCCTGACGGAGAAGCGGACTACCGCGCAGGGCTTGAGCGTTTTATCACCGACGTGGATGCGCTGGATGAGGAGATCCGGTCACGGTTCGAGCCACTGGAGCGGCGCCGGTTTGTTGTCAATCATCCCGCCTGGGGTTATTTCGCGCGTGATTACGATATGGAGCAGGTGGCCATCGAGTCCGGCGGACGCGATCCGTCACCGGCCGAGCTGGCGCGGTTCATCGAGGCAGCCAAAGCGGAAGATGTACGGGTAATCTTCGTGCAGAAGGGCTTTTCCCAGCGTGGTGCAAAGACCATTGCCCAGGAAATCGAGGCCGTGGTGAAAACGGTGGATCCGCTGGCTGAGGACTGGCCGGACACGCTGCGCCGCATGTCCGAAGCCATTCACGAGGCCCTGGGCTCATGAGTGCCGTACTGGACGTCCGCGGTGTGACCTTCGGCTATGAGCGCGAGGCCGTGCTGCGCAATGTCAATCTCACCATCGGTTCGCAGGATTTTCTCGCCATCATCGGCCCCAACGGCGGCGGCAAGACCACGCTGCTGCGCCTGATCCTTGGTCTGGCGACACCCTGGAGCGGTTCCATCGACTGGCCGAGCGGCCTGCTGCCGGGGGCGGTCGGTTACGTGCCCCAGTTCTCTACCTTCGACAAGAACTTCCCCCTGCGCTTGCGCGATGCCGTGGTCATGGGGCGTCTGAGCCGCGGTGGCCTGATCGGGCGGTATCGCCGGGCCGATTATCAGGCCGTGGACCGGATCCTTGAGCGGTTGCACCTGGAGCGGCTCGCTGCCGTACCAATCGCCGACCTGTCCGGGGGGCAGTTGCAGCGCGCATTGATTGCCAGGGCGCTGGTGGGCGAGCCGCAAATCCTGTTCCTCGATGAGCCCACCGCGTCGGTGGATGCGCAAACGCGCCGGGTGCTCGGGGAGGTCCTGAACGAACTCAACCAGCGCATCCCCGTTGTCGTGATCACCCACGATGTCACCGGTTTTGCCACTCAGGTCAAGCAGATCGCCTGCGTCAATCGAGAACTCTACTACCACGGTTCGGGTCAGCTCAGCCACGCGGATCTGGCCGAAGCCTATGGCTGCCCGGTCGAACTCATCGCCCATGGCGTGCCCCACCGGCTTCTGCGCGACCATACGCCTGCCACGGTCAACGCATGAGCGAACTACTGGCGCTGCTCGACTACGAGTTTGCCCGCAACGCCCTCATGGCGGCCGTGCTGGCGAGCGTCCTCGCGGGCACGGTCGGCACTTTCGTGGTGGTGAAACGCCTGGTGTTCATTGCCGGGGGTATCAGCCATGCGGCCTTTGCCGGGTTGGGATTTTGCTATTGGCTGGGTGTCAATCCGCTGATCGGCGCCGTGGTGGTTGCTATTCTGGCGGCGCTGCTGCTGGGCTGGTTGGGGGAGGGCCGCGGGCGTTCCCAGGACGCCATGATCGGTGTCCTCTGGGCCGGTGGGATGGCCACGGGGATTGTGTTCATTCACATGACCCCGGGCTATGCACCCAATCTGATGACTTACCTGTTCGGCGACATTCTGACGGTGAGCCGAGCCGATGTGCAGCTGCTCGCGGTGCTGACAGGCGCGGTGATCGGGGTGACGGCCCTGTTCTACCGCACGTTGGTGGCCGTGGCCTTCGATGAAACCTTCGCCAGCGTGCAGGGCATACCGGTGCGCCGGATGACGACGCTGCTGCTGGTTCTCGTCGCCCTGTCGGTGATCATGCTGATCCAGGTCGTTGGAATTATCCTGTTGATTGCGCTATTCACCATTCCCCCCATGATCGCGCTCATGCTGGCCCAGCGGTTCGTTATGGTGCTTGCCGTCGCCGTCCTGGCCGGGCTGATGACCTCCACGGGCGGACTGGTGGGCTCCTACTGGCTGGACCTCCCCTCGGGCCCGGCCATCGTGCTGTTTGGCATCGCCGCGCTCGTTGTGGTGCGCGCGCTGAACTGGCTGCGCTCCGGTTACCACGCCCGGCAGGCCGTCGGCGGCCCAGGAGACTAGCCTCCTGCTACCGGCCGTCGCTCTTGCCGATGGCGGCAAGCTGATTCGCTTGGTGTTCCTGGATGAGTGGCCCGATTACCGGCTCGAGATCCCCCTGCAGCACGTGCTCGAGCTTGTAGAGCGTGAGATTGATGCGGTGATCCGTGATGCGTCCCTGGGGAAAGTTGTAGGTCCGGATGCGCTCGGAGCGGTCACCGCTACCGACCAGGGAGCGGCGCTGCTCGGTCTGCTCGGCCTCCTGCTGTGAGCGCTGGGCGTTCATGATCCGCGCCTGTAGATACGACAGGGCCTTGGCGCGGTTCTTGTGCTGAGAGCGCTCCTCCTGACACTCCACGACGATGCCGGTTGGCAGGTGGGTCATGCGGATGGCCGAGTCCGTCTTGTTAATGTGCTGGCCACCTGCGCCCGAAGCGCGAAACGTATCGACCTTGAGGTCGTTGGGATTGATCTCGACTTCCTCGAGCGCATCCGCTTCGGGCAATACCGCCACGGTGCATGCGGAGGTGTGGATGCGCCCCTGGGATTCGGTCTGCGGCACCCGCTGGACCCGGTGCGCGCCGGATTCGAACTTCAGCCGGGCATAGGCGTCGTCACCGATAATGCGGACGATTATTTCCTTGTAGCCCCCCTGCTCGCCGTGGCTCTCGCTGATGACTTCCATGCGCCAGCCGCGCACCTCGGCGTAGCGGGCGTACATGCGGTAGAGATCCCCGGCGAACAGCGCCGCCTCGTCGCCCCCGGTGCCGGCGCGAATCTCCAGGAAGATGTTGGCCTCGTCGTTGGGATCCTGCGGCAGGAGCAGCAGCTCCAGTTCGCTCTCCAGCTGCGCCAGGCGCGAGCGGGCCGATTGCGCCTCGTCCTCGGCCATGGCCCGGATCTCGTCGTCGTCATCGCGCAGCATGCTCTCCGCGGAGGCCAACTCCCCCTCGGCCTGGCGGTATTGCCGGAACGTGGCCACCAGCGCCTCCAGCCGCGCGTACTCCTTGGACCGCTCCCGGAACTGCCGCTGATCCTGGATGACCTCCGGCTGGGACAGCAGACCGCCGAGTTCCTCGAAGCGTTCCTGCAGCTGCTCCAGCCGGTCGTGAATCGAAGCCTTCACCGGTATTCTGTCCTCGCTGTAATCAGGTCTGTTCGTCGTCGGTGCCCAGCAGAAAGCGTCCATGGTCCAGCAGGTCCCCACGGCCGCGCTCACTCGCCTCCCGCAGCCGCGACGTCGGCTGATGCAGGAGTCGGTTGGTGAGCGTGTGGGCGAGGTACTCCATGACCGCTTCCGGGTCCTCGCCGCGGGCCAGGCGGCGTCGGGCCCGTGCCAGCACCTCATCGCGATGTGCCAGACCCTGATCGCGGTAACGCCGGATCACCGGCACCGACTCCAGGCTGCGCCGCCATTCCTGGAAGCGCTCGACCTGCAGCTCGATGATTTCCTCGGCCTGGCGGGCGGCGTCCTCTCGGGTGCGCATGTTGTCCTGGATCACTTCCTGGAGATCATCCACCGTGTACAGGTAGACGTCGTGCAGGTTGCCCACTTCCGGCTCAATGTCACGCGGCACAGCGATATCCACCATGAAGATCGGCCGGTGCTTGCGTCGCCGCAGTGCCCGCTCCACGCTGCCCTTGCCTAGGATGGGGAGCTGACTGGCGGTGGAGGCGACCACCACGTCCGCCTGCTGCAGGTAGTCCGGCAGGGCACCCAGGTCAATGGCCTGTGCGTTATACCGATCCGCCAGCTGGCGTGCGCGCTCGCGGCTGCGGTTGGCGACGATGAACTGGCGCATCCCCTGCTCGTGCAAGTGGCGCGCCGTCAGCTCGATGGTCTCGCCCGCGCCGATGAGCAGCCCCGTGTAGCCGCCAAGGTTGCCGAAAATCTGCCGCGCCAAGCTGACCGCCGCAAAGGCCACGGATACCGGATTGGACCCGATGCCGGTTTGAGAACGGACCTGCTTGGAGACCGCGAATGCGTGCTGGAAGAGTCGGTCGAGCACCCGCCCCAGCGTCCCTGCTTTCATGGCTTCGGTGTACGCCGCCTTGGTCTGACCGCCGATCTGAGGCTCGCCCAGCACCAGAGAATCCAGGCCCGGGGCGACCCGCAGTAAATGCCGCACCATCTCCGCATCCTGGTGGATGTACAGGTAAGGCCGCACCCAGGACGGATCCACGCAATGGGATTCCGCCAGCCAGTGCAAGACGGTGTTGTGCGACGTGCGGTCTGCCAGGACGGTATAGACTTCCGTGCGGTTGCAGGTGGAAAGGAGTGCCGCCTCGTGGACACCGGGGCGCGATTTCAGATCGCCCAGCGCTCGCCCCATATGCTTGCCCTCGAAGACAAGCCGCTCCCGCACCTCCAGGGGGGCACTCTTGTGGTTGAGGCCAAGGGAGAGCAGTGGCATCGATGACCCGGAAGTCTCCACGGACATAAATGGTCCCGACTGACGATTCGGTTGATGTCTGTATGATACAGCACCAGCACCCGCCCACCTCACCACTCAATGCAGGATCCCGATTGGGGATTGAGCTTGGGCATGTGACGGCCACGGATACTCCCGCGTTGCTGGTGGTTCGCGCCGCCGGAGCGGGGGGTGAAGCGTGGCGATTGTCGGGAATGCGCGACGGCAATACAAGCACACGGCGCTGCTGCCCTGTCTCGCGTGCGGGCGTGAAGGTATAGTAGGCGTCGAGAAACAGACACTTGTACTGTGGAGTAGGGTCGGCGAGGTGGTATTGGAATTGTGCAGATGACGGCTGAACACAGGGGCGGCTGGCAGCTGTCGGCGCGCGCTTGGATGGTTGCCGCGTGCCTGGCCGTTGCCGGGTGTGCCACCTTCGAGCAACCCGCAGTGCAGCATGAAGAGCCCCGCCCCGACGTTCTGGACGCCCAGCCCGTGCCGGAACCGGATGACGATCTCCTGTACCAGGTGCTCGTGGCCGAGCTATCGGGTGCCGCCGGCGACATCGAGCAGTCTGTGGCGGCCTGGCGTCGTGCCATGGTGCTCACCGACGACCCCCGCATCGCCGAGCGGGCCACACAACTGGCCTTGTATAGTGAAATGGAAGAAGCAGCGCTGGAAGCGGCGGAGCGCTGGGCGAAGCTGGTGGATGAGCCCCCCGTGCAGCTACACCAGATCCTCGGTTTTTTGTATCTGCGGGATGGGCAGGCCGAGCCCGCTGGACACCACCTGCGTCACGTGCTGGTGGCGGACGAGCAGCCGCCGGAAGAGCTCTTCGAGCGGCTCAAATCGGCTTTGGGAACCGAGCAGGCCCGTGGCGTCGCGCTGGAGGTCGTTCAAGGGTTGGTGGAGGAGTATCCTGGTCACCCCGCCGGCTATCGGCTGCTTGCAGGGCTCGCCCTGCGAGCCGGTGAGCCGGCGTTGGCGCTGGAATCGGCGGATGACGGGCTGGCACTGGAGCCGGACGACCGCGATTTGGCCTTACTGCGGGTGGAAGCCCTGCTCGCCATGGGCCAGCTTGATCAGGTTCTGCAGGGTCTCGAGGCGATGCTGGCGGCCCACCCGGGCGACTGGCAGTTGCGTTTGGACTACGCCCGCATCCTGCTCGACGCCGGTTACGAGCAGAAGGCACTGGCGGAATTCGAGCGCCTGCACGCCGAGCGCCCTGACAACGCCGACGCCCTCTACGCCACGGCGTTGCTCACCCTGGAAGCCGGTTACCCGGAGGAGGCCCGCGGCTACTTTCTGGCACTGGTGGACCTTGGCGAACGCCTGGGCGCCGCCCATTATTTCCTCGGCCGTATCGCGGAGGACGAGGGCGAGGAAACCGCCGCGCTCCACTGGTACGGGATGGTCGACGGTGAATACGCGGACCAGGCCGGACTCCGGCGCGCAGTGATCCTGGGTGGCCAGGGGCGTATCGCCCGCTCGCGGGAAGCCTTCGATGAGTTTCGCGCTCGTTACCCGGAGCACGCGATCCGCGCCTTCCTGATGGAAGGAGAGGTGTTGCGGCGCGCGGCCCGCCTGGATGAGGCGGCGGAACTCTACGACGAAGCGCTAAGGGCGCACCCGGATCAGAGCGATCTGCTCTACGGCAGGGCGCTGTTGAAGGTGGCTCGGGATGACGTGGAGCAGGCGGAAGCCGATCTGCGCCGAATCCTCGAACAGAATCCCGATCATACGCACGCACTCAATGCCCTGGGCTACACACTGGTGGACATGACGGATCGCCACGAGGAAGGGTTTGAGCTCGTGCAGCGGGCGTACCGCCAGGAACCGGGCGATCCGGCCATCCTGGACAGCATGGGCTGGGCGCACTTCCGGCTCGGCAACACGCGCGAAGCGCTGCGGTATCTGCAAAAGGCCTATGACAGGCAGCCCGACGGCGAGATCGCGGCGCACCTGGGTGAAGTGCTCTGGGAACTGGATGAGCGCGAGCGGGCCCGGCAGGTATGGCGCGAGGCCCTGGAGCGCGAACCTCGGCATGAGGTGCTGCGGGAGACCTTGAATCGGCTGGCTCCGGCGGAGTTGGACCAATGAAACGATGGGTTTCACAACTGTGGCTGCCCGTCCTGCTGGCGCTGGTACTGGCAGGGTGTGCCGCCGTCCCCGAACCCGATGAGACACTTCGGGAGGAACGCTTCGAGGAGCGCCGCGAGCAGCTGCTGGCCTTGACCACCTGGAGAGCCATCGGCCGGGCGGGCATCAACACCGCCGATGAGAGCGTCAGCCTGAGCATGGAGTGGCGTCAGGTGGGCCAGGCCTATCGCCTGGACATGCGCGCGCCCATGGGCGCCGGCAGCTTTCGGCTGCAGGGTGACGAGCAGGCGGTTGTACTGCGCACATCTGACGGCACCACCGACAGCGCCGGTCATGCGGGGGATTTGCTGCGCCGCTACACCGGCCTGGATCTCCCTGTGGAGGTGTTGCCCTGGTGGCTGCGCGGAATTCCGGCGCCCCGTCTGGCAGTGGACGCCCTGGAACTCGACAGCGATGGTCGCGTGGAGCGCATGGAACAGGCGGGCTGGACGATCGAGTACACGGCCTACAGAAATAGCGGTTCCGTGGAGCTGCCCGCGCGGTTGTTCATGGATGGGCCGGGCATCAGCCTGCGGGCCCATATCCGAGACTGGAAAATGGACGGCGAGGACATTTGAGGCCCGGCACGACTGCCGGCATCACACTAGTGTCCTGTCCCGCAAATAACGTTACGATTGTCGCGGCCCTGACGTCCCCTGGCGGCGTTGCGCCTCCTCGCCGTAGTCCCCGCTACGCCTCGTCGGCGCGCCTTGCCAGGAACCGTCAGGATCCACGCCAATTTTCGCAACGTATTTACGGGACAGGACACTGGCG
>NZ_SKOG01000108.1 GCF_007120195.1 Aquisalimonas sp. | reverse complement strand
GGAGGTGCCACGAACGCCACCTTGGGCGTGGCCGGGCGGGTCCGGCGCACGGTCGCTGGTGCATCGGCCAGGCCCATGGCAACGGCTCCGGCACAACGGATCGCTTCCAGCGCCTCCAGAAGCGTCGGGTCGTCGATGTCTCCGGGCTGTTCCGTACTCTTGAGCCCGACGTCCGAGGCGCGGATAAACACCGTGGGGTTGCCCGCGTGGACCAGGCTCGCCTCCAGCGAACCCAGGCCCGGGATGCGGAGCGTATCCCGCGGACGACTGGTCGGCAGGACCGGTCGAGGTTCCGGGGCGCCGAGGAAGTCCAGCCGGATGCCCGCACCGTAGCCTGGCACGCCGGCCATGGCCACATCGCCGTCCACCGCGGGTGCTCCCCCCTCCACCGGCACGTGGGCGAGGATGCGCTCGCCCAGATTGGCTTGCCAGATGCGCACCGTGGTCGTGGGCTCGCGGGGTTCGACCAGGCCCTCCTCGAGGGCGAACGGCCCCACGGCCGCGGTGAGATTGCCGCAGTTCCCGGACCAGTCCACCAGCGGTTGCTCCACGGCGATGTGCCCGAAGTGATAATCCACGTCGCAGCCGCGCCGCTGCGAGCGGCTGATCAGTACCACTTTGCTGGTGCTGGAGGTGCCGCCGCCCACGCCATCCATCTGACTGCCGTACGGGTCGGGGCTGCCCAGGGCCCGCAGCAGAAGCGCGTCGCGCTCATTCGGGTCGGCGGGTAGATCCTCGGCGTGCAGAAAAAGCCCCTTGCTGGTGCCGCCGCGCATCCACACGGCGGGAAGACGGTGCTGGGTCATGGTTGAGCGGCCCTCACGCCAATTTCCATGAGATTAACGTTACAGGACATTAGCACAGGGCGAGAGCACACAGGGTGTCATCGCCTGAGCGTGCCGCTCAGGATGCCGTGGGCGCCATGGACGCGAGGAGCAGGCTGGTGCACACGACCACGGTCAGTGCTATCCGCAGCAGGCGGAACCACCGAGCCACGTGCAGGCGCATATCCAGCGCCAATTGGCCGACAAAGCACACCACGAGCAGGCTCAGGGCGAAGGTGTGGGGCAGTAGCAGCGCCGTCCAGGCCAGTAGCGACGGGATGACGCTGATCACGAAAGCGCGGCCGTTCGCGGGGGCGTCGCGCAGCGCGAGCCCCCAGTGGATACCGCCGAGAAAAGAGAGTATCACCGCGCCGTAAGCGATCAGCGCTTGTAACGCCCATTGCCCGCGCGCCTCCGACAGCCACCACAGGGCAAGCGCCAGGGCAACAAAAGGCAGCGCACCGGCGAGCCCCAAAAGGCTTGCCGCGCGCCGTGTCGGTTGATCGTGCTCACTGCCCGCCGGTGCCATACGCCTAGTCGCGCCGCACGGCCGACATGGTCAGCGACACCGAATCGGCGAAGCGCAGGGCGTGGGGCTTGTCCACTTCCACCTGCACGCCATGCGCCGCCGGGTGCTCCAGCACGAGCTTGATTACGTCGTGTACAAGCTTCTCCAGAAGCAAGAAACGGTTGTCTTCGACCAGCTCGATCACCTCCTTGGTAATCGTGCGGTAGTTGAGCGCATCGTCCGGGGAGTCCGACGTGGCGGCGCGCAGGGCGTCATAGTCGACGATGATGTTCAGGACCACATCCTGGCGTTTCTCCTGCTCCTCCTCGTTCAGTCCGATGAAGGTTCGCAACCGCAGGTTCTTGATGCGGATGCGTGAACTCTCGACCCGGGCGGCTCCCGGGCCAAGTGCCCGTTCCGCGACACTGCTCATGGGCGTGTTCCCCTCCCATTGCTGACGTCCATCCTTAACGGTGCACCTGTGCTGAGCGCACGCAGCTAACCGCGGATGAGTTGCAGGAACTCGTTGCGAGTAGACTGCGACTTTCTAAATGATCCCAGCATCACCGACGTGCTCATGCTGGAATTCTGCTTGCCGACGCCTCGCATCATCATACACAGGTGGTTTGCCGTGATGTGCACCGCGACGCCCTTGGCGCCGGTGACGCTCAGGACCGCGTCGGCGATCTCTTTGGTCATGTTCTCCTGGATCTGGAAGCGCCGCGCGTACATGTCGATGATGCGCGCGATTTTGGACAGGCCGATCACCGTACCATCCGGGATGTAGGCCACATTGGCGCGACCGATGAATGGCAGCAGATGGTGCTCGCACAGGGAATAGAATTCGACATCCCGCACGATCACCATCTCGTCGTTATCGGATGGAAAGATGGCGCCGTTGACCAGTTCCTCGAGGTTCTGATCGTACCCCTCGGTCAGGTAGGCGAAGGCCTGGGCCGCGCGCTCGGGCGTCTTCTGCAGCCCGTCCCGGCTCACGTCCTCACCCACTGAGCGAATGATGTGGCCAAAGGCCTCGGTCATCTCGTCAATGTTCATCACGTCCCTCGGTCGGCCCGCCTCGCATCCGTACCACTTGTATAACATTTGTACACGAATTGCAAAGACAAAGATGCTGTCACTCGGGTACCGCCAGCCGCTTCAGCCCCAGTTCATCCAGCGGATACGGCCGCTCCACGTGATAGCCTTGCGCAAAATCCAGCCCAAGTTCCCGTGCCTGCCGATAGGCCTCATCCGTTTCCACGTATTTCGCCACCGTGAGCTTGCCCAGGAGGTGCGCGAGATCGTGGACGGACTTCACGACGCTGCGGTCTGCGGTGTTGCGCCCCATATCGCGGATGAACGCACCGTCAATCTTGAGGATGTCAGCTGGCAGGTTTTTCAAGGACCCATAGGATGACAGGCCACCGCCAAAGTCGTCCAGCGCTAACCGGCAGCCCATCGCCTGGAGCGCGCGCAGCAGGTCAGCCGCCAGGCCGAGATTGGCCGCCACCGCTGTCTCGGGGAGTTCGAAACAGATCTTGTCGGCGCGCACCTCATGGTGCTGCAAGCAGGCATTGAGCCAGTCCGGAAAGTCGATGTCCTTGAGGGTCTGCGCCGAGAGGTTGATGCTCAG